>JBEPYU010000060.1:0-6727 GCA_041641215.1 Thermaceae bacterium | reverse complement strand
CAAGGCCGCAAGGCCTCCCCCAAGGCCCGGGCTCCTGAGGGGAAGCCCGGGATGGACTTGAGCTCCACGTTCAGGACCGCCTTCGGGTAGGCCTCGAGGAGGGCCAGGACCTCCCCCAAGGTGGGCACCCAGGGTTCCAGGGCCCTCAGGGCCTCCAGGGTGAGGCCGAAGACCGGCCCCTGGGGGGTGAGGAGATCGTGGTGCCCGTCCTGGGTGAGCTGGACGTCCAGCTCCACCCCTAGGCCCGCCTCCAGGGCCAAGCGAAAGCCCTCCAGAGGGGCCCTCCTTGGGGCCCCGCCCTAAAAGCAGGGGTCCTTCCACGCCTTCCTCCCTAGGCCTAAGCCTAACCCACCCCTCCTCGGTACCCCCTTTGGGCAGGGGGACCGGGCAAGGGGGGAGGGGGGCTGGAGAAGGCGGTCCGCCACCCCTGGACGGGCCCTAAGGGATTGGAACGGGAAGCCCCTCTGCTAGGGGAACCCCTGGACCCCTACAGGCGGAAAACCCTAGGGGGGAGGAGGGCCCTAAGGGCCATCCCCCCGGGCCCGGGCCGGCCCTCGAGCCAGGCCACCCCGCCCTTCTTCAGGAGAAAGCGCCCTTCCAGGGCCCCCTGGGCCACCCCCTCCAGGAGATCCCCAAAGAGGAGCTGGGCCAAAAGGAGGCTGAGGTAGGGCTCGTGCCCCACCAGGGCCACCCGGCCCTCCTTCGGGATTTCCGCCAGGAGGGCCTCCCCGGGGGGCTGGGCCAGGAGGGGCGTGACCCGGATCTCCCCTTCTAGGAGCTCCTCGAGGAGCTCCGCGGTCTCCAGGGCCCGGCGCTTGGGGCTTACCAGGATCAGGTCCAGGCTCACCCCTAGCTCCTCCAGGCCCTCCACCACCTTGCGGAAGCGCCGGATGCCCTTTTCCGTAAGGGGCCTCTCCGCATCCTCCTCCTCCCTAGCCCCCTCGGGAAGGGGAATGGCGATGGCGTGGCGCACCAGGAAAAGCTCCATCCTAACCCCCCCAGACCACCTCCAATTCTAGCCCGAAGGCCTCCCGGAAAAGCATCCCTTGCTTCTCGGCCTCGAGGGCCTCCACCCAGGGCTCCTCGGAGGCCTCCAAGACCAGGCGCACCCTCTCCCCTATCTCCACCCTCACCCCCCGCACCCGGCCCGAACGGGTGCGCTCCAGCATCTCCGCCAGGCGGAGGAGGGTGGCCAAACGCCTCAGGCGCCCCTTATCCCCCCGGACAAAGAGGGCTTGGAACTCCCGGGCCTCCGGCTTCCCCCGCCGGTGGTAGCGCACGAGGAGGGCCAAAAGGGCCTGCTCCCTATGGGTGAAGCCGAAAAGGGGCTCGGCCAGGACCAGGTAGGCCCCGTGCTTGTGGTGGTCCCGGTAGCCGAGGGCCATCCCGATGTCGTGGAGGTGGGCGGCCTCCAGAAGAAGCCTCTCCTCCTCCGGGCCATACCCATGGAGGGGCCCTAGCCCCCGGAAAAGGCCTAGGGCCAGGGCCTTCACCCGCTCCCGGTGGGCCTCGGAAAAGGGGTAGCGGCGGAAGAGGTTCTCCACGGCGAAGGCCCGGGGGTCCTCGAGGAGGTGGGGGGGAGGGAGGAGGCGGGTAAGGAGGGCCCCCTCCCGGATCCCCACCCCGCTCACCCAAAGGCCTGGGGCCTGGGTCCGCCCTAGGAGCACCCTAAGGAAGGCCAGGCTTGCGGGCAGGGTGCGGGCCCGTTCGGGCTCTAGGCCAGGCAAGCCCATCCGGGCCCTAAGGGGGAGGCGGAGGAGCTCCCCATAGAGCTCCTCCAGCCCCTCCTTGGGGAGGTAGTAGCCGTGGAGGAGGTCCAGGGGATACCCCTGGCGCCTTTGGTGGAGGCGGGCGAGGGCCCGGAGGTTCCCCCCGAGGACCACGAGGGGAAGAGCCTCCAAGGGCAGGTCCCGGAGGTGGCGGGCCACCTCCCCTTCCAGGGCCTGGACCTCCCCCAAGGCCGGGGGGTCCGAGGGGAGGAAGGCCTCCGTGAGGCGCAGGGCCCCCAAGGGGAGGGCCTTACCCCAAAGGAGATGGCGGCCCCTAAGGAGGGAGACCTGGGCGCTTCCTCCCCCCTGGTCCACCACCAGGGCCTCGGGGAGGGGGAGGGCGTTGGCCACGGCCAGGGCCCCAAGCCGGGCCTCCTCCTCCCCGGGGAGGACCCGGAAGGGGAGGCCGAGCCTTTGGGCCTCCTCGAGGATCTCCCCTCCGTTTGCCGCATCCCGGACCGCGCTCGTGGCCAGGACCAAGACCTCCTCCGGCCCCACCGCCCTAAGGAAGCTGGCGAAGGCCCGGAGGGCCTTGCGCCCCCTCTCCAGGGCCTCCCGGGTGAGGACCCCCCGGGCCAGGCCCTCCCCTAAGGCCACGGGCTCCCGGAGCTCGTCCAAAAGCCAGAAGGACCGCCCGGGCTCGTAGGCGTAAAGGACCAGGCGGAAGGTACCCGACCCCAGGTCCAGCACGGCCAAGGAGCGGGGCCTGACTTCCCTTTGGTCCTGTTCTCCGGTAACCTTGAGCAAATGCGCCTCCTCCCCGAGGCCAGCTGGCTCCAGTTTAACCGAAGGGTCCTCGAGCAGAGCGAGCGCCCGGACTTTCCCCTCCTCGAGAGGATGCGCTTCCTCGCCATCTGGAACCGCAACCTGGACGAGTTCTTCGCGGCCCGCATCGCCAAGCCCTTCCTCCAAGGGCGGGGAGGGCCGGAACACCTGGCCCTCCTCGAGGAGGCCCGGGCCCAGGCCCTCCGGGCCCAGGAGCGCTACCGGTCCCTCCTCCGGGAGGCCTCCCCCGGGCTTAGGGTCTTAGGGCCTGAGGAGCTAGACGAGCTGGACTGGAACTACTTCCGGGTCTTCCTGGCCGAGGCCGTGGCCCCCAAGACGGACCTCATCCCCTGGGAGGCCGCGGGGGATGTGAGCCACGGGGCCCTCTACTTCGCCTCGGAGGACTACCTGGTCCGGCTGCCCCAGGACCTCCCCCGGCTCCTCGAGGTCCCGGGGAGGGAGGGGGCCTACGTGCGCCTAGGGGCCCTCATGCGGGCCCGAAGCGACCTCTTCCTGCCCAAAGGGGGGGCCCTGTACGAGTTCCGGGTCCTGAGGCTTTTGGAAAGCGAAAGGGAGCGGGTGAACTGGGACGAGCTGGTCCATGCCCTGGAGGAACGCCAGGATGGCCTGCCCACCCTCCTGGTGGCCGAGGCGGGTTTCCCCGAGGCCTGGCTTGCCCGGCTTCGGGAGGCCTTGGGGCTTCTGCCGGAGGAGGTCTTAAGGCTTGCCCCTCCCCTCAACCTGGCCTTCCTGGAGGGGCTGGTGGCCAAGGGACCCCCAGGGTGGCGGTTTCCCCCCTTGCGCCCAAGGAGGCCCCAGGCCTTCCTCCAAGACCCCTTGGGCTACCTCAAGGGGCAGGACCTCCTCCTCTACCACCCCTTTGAGGCCTACGCGGCCGTGGAGGCCTTTGCCCGGGTGGCCTTAGGGCCCGAGGTGGAGGAGGTCTGGGCCACCCTTTACCGCATCGGGGAGGAAAACCCCCTGGCCGAGACCCTGATAGGGGCCGCCCGGATGGGCAAAAGGGTCCACGTCCTCCTCGAGGGGCGGGCCCGCTTCGATGAGCTTTTGAACCTGCGCTGGTACCTGCGCTTCCTCCGGGCTGGGGTCCATGTCCTCCCCCTTTCCGAGCGCAAGGTCCACGCCAAGGCCCTCCTCCTCCTCACCCGGGAAGGGGGGTATGCCCACCTGGGCACGGGGAACTACAACCCCCAAAACGGCCTCCACTACACGGACTTCTCCCTCTTCACCGCTAGGGAGGAGGTGGTGGGGGAACTTACGGGGTTCTTCCGGGCCCTGAAGGAGGGGCACAGGCCCGCCCTCTCCCTCCTCAAGACGGGGGAGGAGATCAAGGCCTTCCTCCTAGAGGCCATCCGGGCCGAGGCCCACCCCGGGGGGCAGGTGATCCTCAAGTGCAACCACCTCACGGACCCCGACCTCCTCGAGGCCCTGCTCCAGGCCGCCCAAAGGGGCGCCCGGGTGGACCTCCTGGTGCGGAGCACCCTCACCCTCCTCCACCCCGCCTTCCGGGCGAAAAGCCTGGTAGGGCGCTTCCTGGAGCACGCCCGGGTGGCGGCCTTCCGCCAGGGGGGGGAGTGGGCGGTCTACCTCACGAGCGCCGACCTCATGCCCCGCAACTTCCAAAACCGCTTTGAGCTCCTCTTTCCCGTGCTGGAGAGGAAGGCAAGGCGGAAGGTTCTCAAGATCCTAAAGGGCCAGCTTGCGGACGACCGGAATAGCTTCCTCCTCACCCCCCAAGAAAAGCGGCTATGGGGGGGCAAGCGGGATGCCCAACGCCCCTAGGAAGGGGTAGCCCCCCCGGCCCATCGGCAGGATTTATCATGGGGAAGCCCCTAAGGAAGACCCGGGGAGCCGGGCGGCCTACCTAGCCCTTTAAGTGAGGAGACCATGGGCTTGGAAGGTCGGATAGCCTCAGGCGGGATCGGCCGGGCCATCGCCCAGGCCGGGGCCAAGGTCCTGGTCCACGACGTCCAGGACGCCTCGAGCCTGGCCGAGGAGCTTGGGGAGGGGCCAGGCGAGGGGTGGACATCCTGGTCACTAACGCGGGCTTCCAGCACATCGCCCCGGTGGAGGAGTTCCCCTTAGATACCTGGCAGCGGATGCTCCAGGTGATGCTCACCGCCCCCTTCCAGCTCATCCGGGCCCTCCTCCCCGGGATGAAGGAGAGGGGCTTTGGGCGGATCCTCAACATCGCAAGCGTCCACGGCTTGGTGGCTAGCCCCTATAAGAGCGCCTACATTGCGGCCAAACATGGCCTGATCGGGCTTACCAAGACGGTGGCCCTGGAGGCCGGGCCCTATGGGGTCACGGTGAACGCCATCGCCCCAGCCTACGTCCGCAGCCCCTTGGTGGAGGGCCAGATAGCCGACCAGGCCAGAACCCTGGGGATCCCTGAGGAGGAGGTGGTGGAAAAGGTCTTCCTGGCCCAGGCCGCTATCCGGCGCCTCATCGAGCCCGAGGAGGTGGCCGAGCTCGCCCTCTTCCTGGCCTCGGAAAAGGCTTCGGCCATCACCGGGGCGGTCTTCCCTATCGATCTGGGTTGGACTGCTCGCTGAATCTCACGCCGGTATGGGAAGATAGGACCCCACACCTATGGGGCTGGCCACTTGGGGAACTAGGGGGCAAGAGCCCTAAGGAGCCGGGCCGCCTCCTCCTCGGCCAGGGTACGCAAGGCCTCCTTCTCCCGGCCCAAAGCCCCAGCCAAGGCTTCGAGGTGCCCTGATAAGGGCCACCCCGGCAAAGGTCGGGCACCAAGCCTCCTCCCGTACAAGTTGGTTAGCCCTTAGGGGACCGAAACTCCTTCTCCAGCTCCTTCAGCCTCTCGGCGATCCCCGTGTACTCGAGCTCCTCCATGGGGAGCATGGCCGATCCATAGAAGCCCTGGCGGCGCATCTCCATGGCCTTCTCCACCGCCTTGGCCCGCACGGCCTCCCAGGCGGGGTCGGCGAAAAGGTCCACGGGCTCGGAAAACCGCCCATCCTTGAGGGAAAAGGCCAGACCGGCCACCATGGGGATACAGAAGAAGCTGGAGGCCTGGGTGTTGGCCTTGACGGGCATGAGGGGCAGGTGATGGCTTCCCCGGGTGTCCCCGGCCACGAAGGGCAAAAGGGCAAAGGGAGGGCCGAACTCCTCGGTGGCCGGGAAGATCTTTTGGGTGCGCACGATGGCCACGGGATCGTCCTTCCCCACGTAGCGGCCCGCGATGTTCCGGAGGCGGGTGGTGCTCACCACCGCGGCCTGCTCCCCATAGCGCCGGGACCAGATGGACTGGACCGCAAAGCGGTGGGGGTCCCGGAGGAGGGCGGCGATATCGTAAAGCCGCTCGGGGGCCTCCAGGTCGATGACGCTATCCTGGTCCGTCCGGGCCAGGTCCAGGATGCGGAAGCGGAACCCCGGGCGGAGGTCCGGGGAGAGGAGGAGGCCTGAGGCATACATGGGATCGGCGAAGGCCAGGTAAAGGGGCAGGTTGAAGGCCCCAGGCTCGGTCTTGTCCGCGGCCAGGACCAAGAAGGGTTCGGAGGGCCTTTCCTCAAAGGTCATCTCCGCCACCTGGGGGCCAAGGCCGTGGAGGTTTCCGGTGAAGGCGTCCTTGAGGAGATCCTGCCCCGCCCCATAAAGCCCCTGGGCCTTGGCCACCTCCGTGCCTTCAAGGAAGGCCTTCCAGGCCAGGCCGTGCACCGCGGGGCTTCCCACATCCTGGGTGTGGCTTAGGAGGAGGACGATGTCGTCGCCTACGTGGAAGACGTAAGCGTCCAGAAGGAGCCTCCCCACCTCCTCCCGAACCACCTCCTCCACCTGGGCCAGGACGGCCCTCGAGGGGAGGGTATGCCCACCTACGGAACCGATATCCGCCTTGAGGACGCTCAGGGTAACCTTCATACCCTTACACCAAAGATTAATTATAACCCAAGTCGCTACCCAAGCACCTGCTGGGCCAAGAGGTTGAGGTTGTGGGCCAAGATGAAGGAGAGCACCTTGATCACAAAGCCCTTCTGGGTCACCGCATGGATGCGCCGCAGGAAACATGGCGTGAAGCATACTGCCTACCGGGTCGTGTAAGGATTTATGTGTAAGGGCCCGTGTTTAATAGGGGGGCACACCTTAGCACGAGGAGGTGCCCCGTGGACCAGGATACCTTGCGGATCTTGCTGAGGGAAGCGGTGCGGGAGACAGTA
>JBEPYU010000059.1:0-6732 GCA_041641215.1 Thermaceae bacterium | reverse complement strand
GGACCACTACAACCGCCGGCGACCCCACCGGGCCTTGGGGGGCCTGGCCCCTTTAGAGTACCTGGCTAGAATACGGGGGGAGGCGGTCCCCACAGAGTCTCAAATGTGTTGACCGACTACACCCACTCCTCGTCCGTCAAAGCGCTGGGGTATGCTCTACGGAGGGCCACCCTCGGAGCATGCCGCACTTTTACGACAGCTAGGGACTTCTCTACCGGGGCCCCCATGCGGGCGAAGCCTGCATGGGGCGGTACAAGAGGGTGGCCGCCCCCCGGGCGAGGAGGCGTAGGGCCTCCCTTTCCGCAAGGAGGGGGCCCTCGTAGGCCCCAGGGCGGCCGTAGAGGAGGAGGGCGGGCCCAAGGCGAAAGAGGGGGGCCCGCCGGAGGAGGGCGGGGTAGGGGGGGCCCTTGGGAGGGAGGGGAGGGTAGGGAAGGGACCAGCCCAGGGCCTCCACGAGCCTTTGGTAGTCCTCCCAGGTGTCCACGTCCAGGCTCCAGGGGCCTGGCCCAAGCTCCACCACCCGGGCCCCCCGGGCCAGGAGGAGGGCCTTAGCCCCCCGGTCCCCCCGTAGGCCCAAGGCTTCCTCCCGCACCCCTGGGCCCAGGACCGCGGGGGCCCCGAGGGGGGTCATGGCCCCTGGGGCCTTGGGGTCTTTCCCCCAGGCCTGGACCAGGGCCCGGAGGGCCTCGAGGTCCACCCCCGCCTGGTCCCCGGGGAGGACGAGGACCGGCCCCTCGGGCAGGGCCCTAAGCCCGGCCTTGAGGCTTTCCGCCAGGCCGAGGTGCCACCTCCGGGCCCGGACGAGACGCACCCCCCTAAGCCCCGCGAGGGCCCGCCGGTGGAGGAGGGCTTCCCGCCCCAAGACCACCAGGACCTCCCCCTCCACGGCCTCCCGGAGGAGGAGGGCCATCCGCCTTAGGAGGGTCCCCTCGGGGGCGGGGAGGAGGAGCTTGGGGGCCCCCATGCGCCTCGCCCCCCCAGCCGCGAGGAGGAGGCCGTGGAGGGTCATGCCACCCCATGCGGGCTTGCGCCCGCATGGGGACCCCGGTAGAAACTCCCCATGGAGTTTTTTTGGAACCTGGAAGCGCAGGAACCAAAAGTAAAGGATATCATTTGTGGATCTTCCCCGGCCTTGCCCGCAGGAACCCCCCCCCGTACCCCCGGGAGACGGCGAGGATCTCGCTCAGGATGGAAAGGGCCACCTCCTCGGGGCCTTCCGCCCCCAGGTCCAGGCCCACGGGGTTGTGGATGCGGGCCAGGGCCTCCGGCCCAAAGCGGAAGCCCTCGGCCTCCAGGGCGTCCCTAAGCTTTTGGAAGCGCTCCCTCGGGCCCAAGACCCCGATATAGGGGGCCTGGGAGCGGAGGGCGTAGGCCAGGGTCTTCTGGTCCCTCTCCAGGTGGTGGTTCATGATGACCGCGTAGCTCCTAGGGCCCAAAAGCCCCTCGGGGAGGCCCTCGGGGTGGGAGAGGACCAGGCGGCAGCCGGGGAAGTTCCCCTCGTGGACGTAGGCCGCCCGGGGGTCCACCACCGTGACCTTGAAGCCATAGCGCCGGGCCATCTCCGCCAGGGGGATGGCGTCGTGCCCGCCCCCGAAGAGGACGAGCTCCAAGGGCGGGGCGTGGGGGTCTAGGAAGACCTCGGCCCCCGCCACCTCCAGGAGCCTAGCCCGGGGGGTTTGGGCCTGAAGGAGCGCCTCCCCTTGGGCCTTCACCTGGGCCTCGAGCTCTTTGGGCTCCACCCTCCCCTCCCAGCGCCCTTCCCGGTAGAGGAGGCGCCCTTCCCCCCCGGAAAGGACGGTGGCGAGGAGGCTTGGGGCCTCCCCCCTAAGGCTTTCCAGGAAGGCCTTTAGGAGGGGATCGGAGAGGGGTTCCAGGTAGACCTCTACGCTTCCCCCGCACCCAAGGCCCAGGCCCCAGACCGCGTCCTCCTCCAGGTCGTAGGCCACCCGGCGGGGCTTACCCGTCCTTAGGACCTCCAGGGCCCTTTGGGCCACGTCGGGCTCGAGGCAGCCCCCGGAGAGGCTGCAGACCGTGGTGGCGTCCGGGCGTACGAGCATCTTGGCCCCCTCCCGGCGGTAGGCCGAGCCCTTGACCCAGACCACCGTGGCCAACACCCCTTCGGGGCTTGCCCCTAGGGCCTCGAGGAGGGCTTCCACTTCCCTGGGGCTCATCCTCCCTTAGCCTAGCACAGGGGCCTAGAGGAAGGCCTTGAGGATCTCCTCCACCTGGTCCACCTCGAGGAGGAAGGCGTCGTGGCCGTAGGGGCTTTTGATCTCCCGGTAGAGGCCTCCCGCAAGCCTTGCGGCCTCCCGCACCTCCCAAGGGGGGTAGAGGAGGTCCGTGTCGATCCCCACGAAAAGGCTAGGGATCTCCCGGAGGCGGGATAGGGCCTCCTCCACCCCGCCCCGGCCCCGGCCCACGTCGTGGGTGTCCATGGCCCGGGATAGGACCAGGTAGCTTTCCACGTGGAAGCGCTGGCGGAGCCTTTCCCCGTGGTGGTCCAGGTAGCCCCGGGCGGCCTCGGGGTTTTCCCCAAAGCGGGCCTCGAACCCCTGGGGGGCCCGGTAGCTCAGCATGGCGATCCCCCGGGCGAGGGCCAGGCCCCTAGGGGCCTCCTCCCCTGCCCAGTACCCGGGGTCCTCCAGGATGGCCCTGCGGGCCAGGTGGTTGAAGGCCTGGGCCCAGGGGCCGTGGCGGGGAGGGGCCGCGAGGACCACGAGCCTCCTCACCCTTTCCGGGTAGAGGAGGGCGAACTCCAAGGCCACCATTCCCCCAAGGCTTCCCCCGATGACCGTGGCCCTTTCTACCCCCAGGTGGTCCAAAAGCCTAGCCTGGGCCCGGGCCAGGTCCCGGATGGTGAGGGGAGGGAAGGCCCGCCCGTAGGGCCTCCCCGTCCGGGGGTCCAGGGAGAGGGGTCCGGTGGAGCCATAGCAGCTTCCCAGGTGGTTGGCCGCGATCACGTAGTGCCGCCCGGGGTCCAGGGCCCGGCCATACCCCACGAGACCGTCCCACCAGCCCCTCCGGCCGAAGGCCTTTTCCAGGGGGGAAAGGGCCTGGAAGGTCTCCTCGTCGTAGGTGCCCGCGAGGTGGGCGCTTCCCGTGAGGGCATGGAAGACGAGGAGGGCGTTGTCCCCCTTGGGGCTTAGGTGGCCGTAGGTCTCAAAGCGCAGGCGCACCTCGGGCAGGAAGCCCCCAAGCTCCGTGGGGAACCCCTCGGAGCGGGGGAAGAGGACGGCCGTGCGCGGCCTTGGGGGGGGGAGGGGCTTGGGGGAAGGTTTGAGGAGGAGGGCCTCGTGTTCTCCCCAGGTCTCCAGGGCGATCCCCTTCATGCCAGGGCCTCCATGAGCTCCGCTTTTAGGTCCTCCACGTGCTCCAGGCCCACGGAAAGCCGCACCATCTCCGGGGCTACCCCCGCTTGGAGCTGCTCTTCGGGAGAAAGCTGGGAGTGGGTGGTGGAGGCCGGGTGGATGGCCAGGGTCCGGGTGTCCCCCACGTTGGCCAGGTGGGAGATGAAGCGCTTCGCCGCCTCGTACCCCCCCTTGAGGCCAAAGGTGAGGACCGCGCCTGGCCTTCCCCGGAAGTACTTCTGGGCCCGCCCGTGGTGGGGGTGGTCCTCCAGGCCGGGGTAGTTCACCCAGGCCACCTGGGGGTGGGCCCTAAGCCAGTGGGCGAGGTGCAGGGTGTTCTCCACGTGGCGCTCGGCCCTAAGGGAGAGGGTTTCCATGCCGAGGAGGACCAGGAAGGCCTCAAAGGGCCCCAAGGCCTGCCCCTGGTCGCGAAGCCCATCCGCCCGGGCCTTGGCGAGGAAGGCCAGCTCCCCGAAGGCCTCCGTGAAGCGGAGGCCGTGGTAGCCCGGATGGGGCTCCGTGAGGAGGGGGTAGCGGCCGTTTTCCCAAGGGAAGTTCCCCCCGTCCACCACCCCTCCCGCGATCACGGCCCCGTGCCCTCCTACCCATTTCGTGAGGGAGTGGGTGACCAGGGCCGCCCCCCACTCCAGGGGCCTGAGGAGATACCCCCCCATGCCGAAGGTGTTATCCACGATGAGGGCTACTCCCTTCTCCCGGGCCGCCTGGGCTAGGGCCTCGAGGTCGGGGAGGGTGAGGGCGGGGTTGCCGATGGACTCCACCCACCAGGCCCGGGTCCTCCCGTCCGTGAGGGCCAGGAACTCCTCGGGGCGTTCCTCGCGGGAGGTGAAGCGCACCTCGATCCCCAGGCGCCTCAGGGTGGCCTTGAACTGGTGGAAGGTCCCCCCGTAGAGGTTGGGGCTTGCCACCAGGTTATCCCCTGCCTGGGCCAAGGTGGTGAGGGTGAGGAACTGGGCCGCGTGGCCGCTTGCGGCGGCCAAGGCCCCCTTTCCCCCTTCCAAGGCGGCAAGCCGCCTTTCCAAGACTTCCACCGTGGGGTTCATGATGCGGGAGTAGATGTTCCCGGGCTCCTTAAGGGCAAAAAGGGCCGCCGCGTGCTCGGGGCTTTGGAAGAGGTAGCTCGTGGTGGGGTAGATGGGCACCTGGCGGCTTAGGGTGGTGGGCTCTGGGGTGTAGCCCGCGTGGATCTGCAGGGTCTCAAAGCGCATCCTGGCCTCCTTCCCCACTGGGGCTTGTTGGAAGGGGCCAAAAAAGCCCCTTCCCGGCGGGACCGTTCTCTCGCCAAGAAGGGGTTGGGCGTGGCGCTTACCCCCCTCTCTTATCGTCCCCGGGCGTTTCCCCCGCCCGGGCCGGCGTTGGCACCAGCCCCGCCCGCATCCGGCCATGGAACGGAGGGGGCGGGAGGTTGCCGCGGCTTCACAGGGCCGTACCCTCCACCGCTCTGGATAAGAGAACGGGCTAGCTTTCGCCGCGCCCCAGCGCGGTTAGGCCCCAGTGTAGCCCCCAAGGGGGGTCAGGTCAAGGGGCAGCCCGGCTCCTCCCCCCCGGCGGACCGGGCCCAGCTCCTGCCCCGGAGGCCACCTGGCCCTCGAGGTAGGGGGCAAGGGCTTTGCCCCGCCCTTTTTGTGCTCTGGCACCCCATCTCCCCTCAGGGTGTGGTAAGGTGGAGGGGCAGGCTAGGGGTGCCCCAATGGAGGGGCTGAGAGCTGGGTCCTTCCCAGCAACCCTTGGAACCTGATCCGGGTAATGCCGGCGGAGGGAAGCCTATGCGGAAGCGCCTAATCCCCCAAAAGGAAGACCTCCTAGGGAAGGCCATGCGCCCGGGCCCCTCCCCTTGGCCCTGGGAGGTGGAAGCGTGCAGGGTAGGCTCTACCTGGTGGTAACCCCTAGGCCCGGCTGGTCCTTCGAGGAGACCCTGGACCGGACGGAGGGGGCCTTAAGGGGCGGGGTGGAGGTCTTGCAGCTTCGGGCCAAGGACTGGGAGGCGCGGCCCATCCTGGCCCTAGGGGAAAGGATGCGGGAGCTCGCCCGGCGATACGGGGTACCCTTCTTCCTCAACGACCGGCCGGACCTCGCGGCCCTCCTCGAGGCGGACGGGGTCCACCTGGGCCAGGGGGACCTCACCCCAAAGGAGGCCCGCCGCTTTTTCGGGGGGATGGTGGGCCGCTCCACCCATGCCCCCGAGCAGGCCCTTAGGGCCCTCGAGGAGGGGGCGGACTACCTCTCTGTGGGGCCGGTGTGGGAGACCCCCACCAAGCCGGGTAGGCCCGCGGCCGGCCTAGGCTACGTGCGCTGGGCCGCCCAAAACCTAGGGGATCGGCCCTGGTACGCCATCGGGGGGATCACCCTGGAGAACCTGGGGGAGGTCCTCGCGGCCGGGGCCCGGAGGGTGGTGGTGGTCCGGGCCATCCTGGACGCCCCCGACCCCGAAGGGGCGGCCCGGGCCTTCCGGGAGCGGCTAGGTGAGGGATGGTCCGGGTGAACGGCGAGGAGCGGCCCTGGGCCGGGCGGACCCTAAGGGAGGTCCTGGCCCTCTTAGGGGTGGAAGGGGAGCGGGTGGCCGTCCTCCTCAACGGGGAGGCTTACCCCGGGGGGGAGCTTCCGGAGTACGTCCTCGAGGAGGGGGATGTGGTGGAGGTGGTCACCCTGGCCCAAGGAGGCTAGATGGATACCTGGAAGGTAGGGGAGACGGAGCTTAGGAGCCGGCTTATCCTGGGCACGGGCAGGTTCAGGGACTTTGGCCTCATGCGGGAGGCCATCCAGGCTGCAGGGGCCGAGGTGGTCACCGTGGCCATCCGCCGGGTGGAGGCCAAGGCCCCGGGGCATGTGGGCCTGTTGGAGGCCCTGGAGGGGGTCCGCCTTCTCCCCAACACCGCGGGGGCCAAAACCGCGGAGGAGGCCCTAAGGATCGCCAAGCTCGGCCGGGTCCTCACCGGGGAGCGGTGGGTGAAGCTCGAGGTCATCCCCGACCCCACCTACCTCCTCCCCGATCCCCTGGAGACCCTGAAGGCGGCGGAGCGGCTCCTGGAGGAGGGGTTCGTGGTCCTCCCCTACATGGGGCCGGACCTGGTGCTGGCGAGGAGGCTCGCCGCCTTGGGCGCGGCCACGGTCATGCCCCTCGCCGCCCCCATCGGCTCGGGCTGGGGGGTGAGGACCCGGGCCCTTTTGGAGCTCTTCGCCCGGGAAAGGGCAGCCCTTCCCCCGGTGGTGGTGGACGCGGGGCTCCGCCTCCCTTCCCAAGCGGCCGAGGTCCTGGAGATGGGGCTGGATGCGGTCCTCGTCAACACGGCCATCGCCGAGGCCCAAGACCCTCCCCGGATGGCCGAGGCCTTCCGCCTGGCGGTGGAGGCGGGGCGGAAGGCCTTTC
>JBEPYU010000058.1:0-6996 GCA_041641215.1 Thermaceae bacterium | reverse complement strand
GGGGCGGGGGCTTCTCCTTCCCCAAGACCCCGGGGCCTGGGCAAAGGCCATCCTCTTCCTTGCGGAAAGCCCTACCCGCCTTAGGGCCATGGAGGAGGCGGCCTACGCCTACGCCCGCTCGGCCACCTGGCCTAGGGTGGCCCGGGCCTACCTGGATCTCCTAAGGGAGGTGGGGGATGTTCGGTCTTTCGTGGCTTAGGGCCAGAACGGACGCCCGGGGCCTCCTGGAACACGCCCGAGGGGGGGTTCCCCTCTGGGGCGAGGGGTATACCACGGACGACAACGCCCGGGCCCTCCTCTACCTGGCCCTTCTTCCCCCTGGGGCCCAGCCCCGGGATCTGGCGCAGACCTACCTGGCCTTTCTCCTCCACATGCAGGGGGAGGATGGCCGCTTCCGAAATGGCCTAAGCGCCCAAGGGGCCTATGAGGACCAAGGGGAGGCCGAAGACCCCACGGCCCGGGCCATCCAGGCTCTGGCCACGGCCGCCTTGCGCCTCCCTTTCCCTGACCTCCGGGAAGGGGCCCGGTGGGCCTTGGAGCGGGCCTTGGGGGCGCTAGAGGGGTTCTTGCATCCCAGGGCTCAGGCCATGGCCCTCCTCGGCCTTCTGGCCCTGCCGGGGGAGCCTTACCGGGAGGTGGCCCATCTCTTAGGGGAAAGGCTGGTTTCGGCCTTTGCCCAAGCCGAGGAGGCCTGGCCCTTCCCCGGCCCTTTGACCTACGCAAACCACAAGCCGGTGGAGGCCCTTTGGCTTTACGGAGAGGCCTTCGGCAGGCCCAAGGCCCAGGCCCTAGCCCTAAGGGCCAAGGCTTTCCTCGATGGGCTTTACTTTGCCCAGGACGAGGGGGGGATTCCTTTCTTTGATCCCTTGGGGAACCGCTTCATGAACCCCAAGGACCCAGGCCCCAAGCCCCTCTTTGACCAGCAGCCCCTCGAGGCCGAGGCCGCGGTGGGCCTTTACTTGCGGCTAGGGGAGCGTTGGAGGGCGGAGCTTGCCTTCCTCTGGTTCCATGGGCGTAACCGCTTGGGCGTGCCCCTGGTGGACGCCTTTGGGCCCATGGATGGGCTTACCCCCACGGGGCCTAACCGGAACCGGGGGGCGGAGGCCCTCCTCTCCTACCTCCTCACCTGGCAGGCCCTGGTCCAAGGGCCCTTTCCCCAAGGGGGGCACCCATGAGGGTGGCCATGCTCGCCCCCATCGCCTGGCGGGTACCGCCCCGGCGCTACGGTCCTTGGGAACAGGTGGTCTACGACCTCACGGAGGCCCTTTTGGACCTCGGGGTGGAGGTCACCCTTTACGCCACCTGCGACGCCCTCACCCGGGCCCCCTTGCGTTGCACCGCGGCCAAACCCCTTTGGGAGGATCCCCAGGCGGACTGGAAGGTGGAGGAGTTTTTGCACATCGCCAGGGCCATGGAGGAGGCGGGGGAGTACGACCTCGTCCACAACCACTACGACTTCATGCCCCTTTACTTCGCGCCCTTCCTCCAAACCCCCCTCCTTACCACCATCCACGGCTTTTCGGGCGAGGGGATCAAAAAGGTCTACCGCCGCTATGGGGCTTTGCCCCACGTGCACTATGTGGCCATCTCCGAGGCCGATAAGGATCCTGGCCTGCCCTACCTCGGGGTGGTCCACCATGGGGTAGACCCTGCCCGCTACCGGGTGGGGCCTGGGGGGCGCCACCTCCTGGTCCTTTCCCGGATCCACCCGGACAAGGGCATCAAGGAGGCCATCCTCCTAGCCCGCAAGGCCCGTCTACCCCTCAAGATCGCAGGGCCCATCCAGGACGAGGCCTATTTCCGGGAGGAGGTGGCCCCCCTTTTGGGGGAAGGGGTGGAGTTTTTGGGGCCCGTGACCCCTGAGGACCGCCGTGAACTCTTGGATGGGGCTTTGGCCTTGGTCCATCTGGTAAACTTCCGGGAGCCCTTTGGCCTGGCCCCGGTGGAGGCCATGATGAGCGGGGTTCCCGTCCTGGCCCGGCCCTTAGGGGCCCTGCCCGAGACGGTGCGCCATGGGGAGACGGGGTTTTTGGTGGAGGGCTGGGAGGCGGCCTTGGACTACCTCGAGGCCCTAAGGGGCCTGGATCGCCTGGCCATCCGCCGCTATGCGGAGGCCCGTTTTTCCCGTGCCCGGATGGCCCAGGACTACCTGGCCCTTTACCGGAAGGTGGTGGGAGCGTGAAGGCTTACGCCCTGGTCATGGCCGGTGGGAAGGGGGAGAGGCTTTGGCCCCTTTCCCGGGAGGATTTGCCCAAACCCTTTCTTCGGCTTTTTGACGGGAGAACCCTCCTCGAGGCTACCCTCGAGCGCATCGCTCCCCTTTTCCCCAAGGAGCGGACCCTCCTTGCGGTGAGGGAAGACCAAAAGGAGGTGGCCGGGCCTTACGCGGCCAGGGCTCGCCTCCTCCTCGAGCCAGAGGGCCGGGATACCGCGGGGGCCATCCTCCTTGGGGTTCATGCGGCCCTCGCCGAGGGGGCGGAGGCCCTTCTCGTCCTGCCCGCGGACCACTACGTGGGAGACGAGGAGGCTTTCCGCGAAGCCCTGGCCCTGATGCTCGAGGCCGCGGAAGAGGGGTTTGTGGTTACCTTGGGCCTTAGGCCTACCCGCCCCGAGACGGAGTACGGCTACATCCGCCTGGGCCCTTCCGAGGGGCGCTGGTACCGGGGGGTGGGGTTCGTGGAAAAGCCCTCCTTTGCCCAGGCGGTGGAGTACCTCAAGGGGGGATACCTTTGGAACGGGGGGATTTTCGCCTTCACCCCCACCACCATGGCCGGGCTTTTCGCCCGCTACCTGCCAAGCCACGCGGAAGCCCTCAAGCGCCTAAGGGGAGGGGAGCCCTTGCAGGCGGTCTACAGGGATCTCCCCAAGATCTCCATCGACTACGGGGTGATGGAGAAGGCGGAGAGGATCCGGGTGGTGGTGGGGCGTTTCCCTTGGGACGACGTGGGCACTTGGCGTTCCTTGGAGAGGATCCTCCTTCCCGATGAGTTCGAAAACGTCTTTCTAGGCCAGGGCCGCCACCTGGCTTTGGACACCCGGGGGTGCGTGGTCTACGCGGAGCGAGGGGTGGTGGCCACCTTGGGGGTATCGGGGCTCGTGGTGGTCTTCGTGGGGGACAAGGTCTTGGTGGCCGACAAGGAGAGGGCCCGGGAGGTGCGGGAGATCGCCCGCATGGTGGGGGAGGGGTGATACCACCCCATGCGGGCCCCAAGCCCGCATGGGGGCCCCGGTAACACCACCCCATGCGGGCGCAAGCCCGCATGGGGGCCCCGGTAACACCACCCCATGCGGGCGCAAGCCCGCATGGGGGCCCCGGTAACACCACCCCATGCGGGCGCAAGCCCGCATGGGGGCCCCGGTAGAAAGTCGCCGTGAAGTTTTTTGGGAACCTGAGGGCGCAGGAACCAAAAGTAAGGGTATGAGGGCCTACGTGGGCTTAGGGAGCAACCTGGGGGACCGGGCGGGATACCTCCTCCAGGCCCTTTCCGCCCTTTCCCGCCTGCCCCAAACCCACCTCCTCCGCCTTTCCCCCATCTACGAGACGGAACCCCTAGGCCCTCCCCAGCCCCCCTACCTCAACGGGGTGGCCGAGGTGGAGACCGGCCTTCCCCCAAGGGCTTTCCTGGAGGGGCTTTTGGGCATCGAGCAGGCCTTGGGGCGGAGGCGGGAGGTGCCCTGGGGCCCTAGGACCATCGACCTGGACCTCCTCTTCTACGGGGAGATGGTCCTGAAGGAGGAGGACCTCGTGGTCCCCCATCCCCGGCTCCACGAACGGGCCTTTGTCCTCGTTCCCCTAGCGGACTTGGCCCCGGGGCTTTTCCATCCCCGCCTGGGCCTAAGGGTAGGGGAGCTTTTGGCCCGGGTGGACCCTTCGGGGGTTCGGCCCTATGTGCTATAGTGAGGACATCGCGAGCTTGCTCGCGTAAGGAGAAGGGTTGTGGAAATAGAAGCAGGAGCCATTGTAGAGGGCCGGGTGGTCCGGGTTACGAGCTATGGGGCCTTTGTGGAACTTCCAAGCGGCGAGCAAGGCCTTGTCCACATCTCCCAGATCGCCCACGAATACGTGCAAAACGTTCGGGACTTCCTCAACGAGGGGGATATCGTCCAGGTCCTGGTCAAGGGGCGGGACCCCAAGGGGAGGCTGGACCTTTCCATCAAGGCCCTGACCCCGGCCCCCCAAGGGACCGAACCCCCAAGGCCTAGGCGTTTGCCCAAGCAGTCCCCGGAGTTTGAGAACAAGCTCAAAAGCTTCCTCCGAAGCGCGGAAGGGGGAGGCAAGCCCAAGCGGGGGGGCAGGCGGCGGCGCTAGACCCTTGGGCCCAAAGGGCCTTTTGCCCTAAACTGGGTGTGGTATGGCGAAACCCCAGGCCGTGACGGATGCGGATTTCGACGCGGTGCTCAAGGCACATCCCTTGGTGCTGGTGGACTTTTGGGCGGAGTGGTGCGCCCCTTGCCGCATGATCGCCCCCATCCTGGAGGAGCTGGCCCAGGAGTATGCGGGCAAGGTGCTGGTGGCCAAGCTGGACGTGGATGAGAACCCCAAGACGGCCATGCGCTACCGGATCATGAGCATCCCCACGGTGATCCTCTTCAAGGACGGCCAGCCCGTGGAGGTCCTGGTAGGGGCCCAGCCCAAGCGCAACTACCAGGCCAAGCTGGAAAAGCACCTCCCCAGGACGGCCTGATGCGCATCGCCCTAGACGCCATGGGGGGCGACCACGCCCCCCGGGTTACCGTTCATGGGGCTTGGCTCGCCGCCCAGGCCGGGGTGGAGGTGGTCCTGGTGGGGGATGAGGCCAGGCTTAGGGCGGAGCTGGCCCGCCATGGGGCCCGTCTTCCCATCCACCATGCTCCGGATGCCATCCGCATGGAGGAAGCGGCCACGGAGGTGCGCCGGCGGAGGACAAGCTCCATCGTGGCGGCCATGGAGCTCCTCAAGCGGAAGGAGGTGGCCGCGGTGGTCTCCATGGGGCATACCGGGGCTACCCTGGCTGCGGCCCTTTTCACCCTAGGCCGCACCCCAGGGGTAGAGCGCCCGGCCCTCCTCGTGGAGTTCCCAAGCCGTAAAGGCCGGACCTTCCTCTTGGACGCGGGGGCCAACGCGGACTGCCGCCCCTCTTTCCTGGTCCAGTTCGCCCTCATGGGCTTGGCCTACGCGGAGGCCTTGGGGGCCCAAGCACCCAAGGCGGGCCTCCTTTCCATCGGCGAGGAGGAGGGAAAGGGCAACGCCCTTGTCCAGGACGCCTTCCCCCTTCTCCAGGCCG
This sequence comes from Thermaceae bacterium, assembly GCA_041641215.1. GTDB lineage: Bacteria > Deinococcota > Deinococci > Deinococcales > Thermaceae > Thermus. Next base: position 1,732 of record JBEPYU010000058.1, on the reverse strand, counting down.
CCTTGGGTCCCCGTTTTTATGGGAACGTGGAGGGACGGGATATCCTCCTTGGCACGGTGGAGGTGGTGGTTACGGATGGCTTCACGGGCAACGTGGCCCTGAAGCTTGCGGAAGGGGAGGCTAAGGTCCTCATGGGTTGGGTCAAGGAAGCCCTGACCTCTAGCCTCCTGGCCCGGCTTGGGGCCCTTCTCGTCCGCCCTGCCCTGGCCGAGCTGCGCCGGAAGGTGGATCCCGCCTCCTATGGGGCCATGCCCCTCCTCGGGGTGGAGGGGACGGTTTTGGTAGGGCATGGGTCTGCGGATGAGGTGGCGGTGAAGCATGCCCTTCTTCGGGCAGAGACCTTGGCCCGGGAAGGGCTCCTCGAGCGGGTCCGGCTAGCCTTAGTCCACCAGTCCGTCACACGTCTAGGATCACGCGGGCCTTGAAGCGGCCCCCCTCCTCCCGTACCTCGAGGCCGTGGTAGGTGGCGGCCTTAACCTCCCCCTGGAAGCCTAGGGCCTTCCCAAAGGGAACGGTACGCAGGTTCGCCCAAAGCCTAAAGCCCTCCCCTCCCCCTTGGAGGGCGATATGGGCTTCCCCGGGCACCTGGCCCCGGGTTTGGATCAGGTAGACGAGCTCGTTGAGGAAACGGACGAGGAGGCTTTCCAGGTCGGGGGCCTCGAGGGCCAGGTCTACCTCTTCTTGGCCCTCCTGCGGGGGATTTTGGAACATGGTGCCCAAAAGGCCGAGGAGGGCACCCTGGAAAAGGCCCTCCACGCTTTCGGCCTCGATCTCAAACCCCACGTCCGCAGTGTGCTCTAGGGGTTTTACCACCATGGTCCCTCCCGTAAGCCCTCTTCCCCTAGCACCCAGAAGGTCTCGGTCCAAAGGCGCTCCGGGAACTTTTCCATAAAGGCTAAAACGGAAAGGGCCTGGGTTTTGTGCTGGGCTAGGGCCTGGAGTTTTCGGGCCAAGGCCCATTCGGGAAGGCGAAGGCGGCGGGTCACGGGCCAGGGCCCTTCGGGCCTCACCATGTACACCACCTGGCTTAGACCTTGGGCGGCTTGGGTGGCGTAGCGGCTGGCCGCGATGTGATCGGGGTGGCCGTTGATCCCGTCTGGGGGGAAGGTGAGGACGAAGCGGGGCCGAAGCTGGGTAAGCCGACGGCGGATCTCCTCCTGGGCCTCGGGGTGGTCTAGGAGGCCTTCCCCCTTGGCCTGGCCCCGTTCCCCAGGACCTGCCTCCTTGGGAAGCCCGTTGGGGTAGGCGAGGACCTCGAGGAAGTCCACCCCCAGGATCTCCGCAGCCCGCCCCAGCTCCTCCTTGCGGACCTGGCCTAGGGCTTCTGGGGGGCAAAGCCCTAAGGTCCTCCCCGCCTCTCCCTGGGTAAGGGTGAGGATGCCCGTCTTGAGCCCAGCCCGCTTGGCAAGGAGCAAAGCCCCCGCTGCGCCAAAACCCTCGTCGTCGGGGTGGGGGACCACCACGAGGAGATCCACGCTACCTATCTTGACAGAAGGCCTACTCCTTTGGTACATTTGGGCTTGCGCTGGCTGAAGCCAGCGGGGGATCTTGAAAGCGCGGAAAACCGATGCCCAAACAGGCCTCGAGCTTAGCCACAAGTTCCTTCGGAGAGTTTGATCCTGGCTCAGGGTGAACGCTGGCGGCGTGCCTAAGACATGCAAGTCGGGCGGGCTGTGGGGTTTCTCACGGCCAGCGGCGGACGGGTGAGTAACGCGTGGGTGACCTACCCGGA
>JBEPYU010000057.1:0-7236 GCA_041641215.1 Thermaceae bacterium | reverse complement strand
TGGCCGAACTGGACCACGGGAAGCCCATAGGCCTCCCCTAGGGCCCGGATCTCCCCCACCACCTGGGGAAGGGCCGAGCGGGGCACGGCGATGTCCTCGTTGATCCTCTTGGGGCGGATTCGGCCGAGGGCGGGGCTTACGCTCCGCCTGGCCCGCCAAAGGGCCTCCGCCTCCTTCCTATCCCGGGCCCGCACCACCTGGGCCCCGTTTTGCCGGGCGCTTGCCTCCACCAGGCTGAGTTCCTCCTCCACCCCCTCGGGGTCTTCCCCATCCGTCTCCACCAGGAGGAGGGCCCGGTCCCGGGGAAGGCCCAAGCGGAGGTAATCCTCCACCGCGTTCACCCCCAAGGGGTCAATGAACTCCATCTTGGCCGGGACCGCCCCTTGGGCGATGGCCTGGGAAACGGCCTGGGCCAGGGCCTCTACCCCCGGAAAGAGGGCCATAAGGGTGGCCCGGTAAGGGGGCCAGGGGAGGAGGCGCACCCGGGCCCCGGTGATGAGGCCCAAGGTCCCTTCGGAGCCGATGAGGAGGCCCGCCAGGTCATAGGCCTCCCGGCGGGCCCTTTGGAGCTCCCCTTCCGCGTCCACCCACTCGAGCTCCACCACATAATCCCCCGTGACCCCGTACTTGAAGCAAAGGGGTCCCCCTGCGTTTTCCGCAAGGTTCCCCCCGAGGGTGCTCGTGCGGGAGGAGGCGGGGTCTGGGGGGTAGAAGAGGCCGTGGGACCTCGCGGCCTCCCCCAGCCTCTCCGTGGTCACCCCGGGCTCCACCCAGGCCGTCTGGGAGGAGGGGTCTACCTCTAGCCGGTCCATCCGGCTAAAGGCCACCACCACCGCTCCCTCCCCCGGCACCGCCCCCCCCGAAAGCCCGCTTCCCGCCCCCCTCGGCACCAGGGCCAGGCCATGGCGGCGGGCCAGGCCCACCAAGGCCTGGACCTCCCCCGGGCTTTCCGGAAAAACCACGGCCAAAGGCACCTCCCCGAAGAGGATGGCGTCGTAGCGGTAAGGGGCCTTGCCCGCGGGATGGAGGAGGGCTCGAGGACCAAAAAGGCGCCGAAGTTCCCCCAAAGCCCCTGCCATGGTCTAAGGGTAGCAGGCTAGGGGATTCTAGGGGTCGCAATAGGGGGAGGAGCTTGGGGCCATAAGGTTATCGCTCCTCACGTAGCCGGAAGGGCCATCGGGATTGAAGCCCCGTACCCAAAGGCGCTTGTAAAGGGGCTCCACGATAATCCCCTGGGGGACCAGGGCCTGGAGCTGGGAGGGGGTCACATAGACCGACTCGTAGACCCTGCCCCCAAACCCCACCAACCCCCCATAGTCCACCCTGGCCACCGGGAGGGCCGATTCGGGGCGCCGGCCCTCGTCCAGGATGTAGACCTCGAGGCGGGTCAAGAGCCCATCCAACACAAAGGAGAAGTCCACCCAGGTGGGCCGGTCCGTGCAGTAGGTGGGCTGGCTGGAGAGGTTGGCGATCCGGGGAGGGTAGAAGGTAACGGAAACGGTGCAGGCCGTAAGGCCCAGGGCTAGGGCCAAGGCTCCTAGTTTCCACATGGGCACCTCCAGCTTGAGGCTAAATCCTGCTTGGCCCAGGGGGGATGAAACGCGGCTCAAAGACCCTTAAGGTAAGGGCATGGCCTACTGGCTCCTCAAGTCCGAGCCCGACTACACCATCGAGGACCTCAGGCGGGAAGGCCGGGCCCTTTGGGAGGGGGTGAGGAACCACCAGGCCAAGAACTACCTCCTCCAGATGCGAAAAGGGGACCTCGGCTTCTTCTACCAGGCGGGAACCCGTCCTCCGGGCATTACGGGGCTTTTCCAGGTGGTGGCCACGGGGCTTCCCGACCCCACCCAGTTCGACCCCCAAAGCCCCTACTTCGACCCCCGGGCCACCCGGGAAAGGCCCCGGTGGTACACCGTGGAGGTGGCCTTCCTCGAGGCCTGGCCCCTCGTTCCCCTAGAGGAACTGCGAGAGGTCTTCCCCAAGGACCACCCCCTGGTGAGGCGGGGCAACCGGCTTTCCGTGATGCCGGTGCCCCAAGGGGTGGCGGAGGCCCTCATTGCGCGGAGAGGGTCCCGATGATCTGGAAAAGGGGCATGAACATCCCAGCCACGATAAAGCCCACGATGCCCCCGAGGAAGATGATCATGAGGGGCTCGATGGCCGCGGTCAGGCTGGACACCGCCTCGTCCACCTCTCGTTCGTAGAAGTCCGCGATTTTGGTGAGCATGCTCTCCAAGGACCCCGATTCCTCACCAACAGCCACCATCGAGCTCACCATAGGGGGAAAAACCGAGGGATTCTTGGCCAGGGAAAGGCTGAGGGGCTCCCCCTGCTGAACCCGGACCTTGGCTTCGTCCACCAGGTCCTCGATGACCGCGTTACCTGCGGTGCCCTTGGTGATGTCCAAGGACTCCACGAAATGGACTCCGCTTCCAAGGAGAAGGGCTAGGGTGCGGGAAAAACGGGCCAAGGCCGTCTTGCGGTTTAGGTTCCCAAAAATGGGAAGGCGGAGCTTCACCCGGTCTATCACCCGCCGACCCCTAGGGGTTCGGTAATAGGATCGGTAGGCGAAAACAAGGGCTATGGCGAGGAGAAGGAGGGGCAAGATGGCAGCCCGAAGGAGGTTGGAAATGGCGATGAGGAAACGGGTGATCAGGGGAAGTCCCGAACCTAGGTCCTGGAGCATTTGGGCAAACTGGGGAACCATCGCTGTCAGGAGGAAGAAGGTAATGGCCACAGCGAACACAAAAACGAAGGCGGGATAGGTCATGGCGCTTCGGATCTTCCCCCGAAGCTCCAAATCCTTCTCCAAAAAGGTGGCCAGACGGTCCAGGATGCTCGGCAACTTACCGGAAGCCTCCCCTGCGCGCACCAGGTTTACGTAAAGCCGGTTGAAAAGGCGGTGCTTGGCCAAGGCGTCGGAAAGGCTCATCCCCCCTTCCACGTCCGTGCGTACGGTTTTGATGATCTCGCGAAATTTTTTGTTCTCCGTCTGGCGTTCCAGGATGGCCAAGGACTGGAGAAGGTTGAGGCCAGCCGCTAGCATGGTGGCGAGCTGACGGGAGAAGATTGCGAGGTCCTTAAGCCCCGGCCTCCTTTCCAAAGCTGGCAGGCGCACCTCGGCCCTTAGGCCCCGTCCAGGCTCCTTGATCTCGGCCACGAAAAGGCCCCTATCCCGAAGGAGGCGGGCTGCGGTGCGGAGGTCCTCGGCCTCGATGGTGGCCTCCACGAGCCGGCCTTGGCGGTCCCGGGCCTTATACTGGTAGACTGGCATGGCCTTAGGATACCACAAGGCCCTAGAGGAGGCGGCGGAGGTCCTCAAGGGGGGCGGGATCGTGGCCTTCCCCACGGACACCGTCTGGGGTGTGGTGGCCCTCATGGAAAACGAGGCCGCCTGCCGCAGGATCTACGCCCTAAAGGGCCGGAGGGAGGACAAGCCCCTCCAGGCCCTGGTGGCCGGCCTGGAGGAGGCCCTGGCCCTGGCCGAGCCTGGACCCCTTAGGGAGCGGCTCCTAAGGGTGGCCCAGGCCTTTTGGCCAGGGGGGCTTACCGTGGTGGTGCCGGGGCGGGGCATCCCCCCCTGGATCAGCCGGGACGGCTCCGTAGGCCTCAGGATGCCTGCCCACGAGGGCCTAAGGGCCCTGATCCGGAAGGTGGGGGGACACGTGGCGGCCACCAGCCTCAACCGGAGCGGAGAGCCCCCGGTGGCCTCCCTGGAGGAGGCCCGGGCCTTTCCCGTGGACTATGCCGTTCCAGGGGAAGCCTTAGGGATCGCCTCCAGCGTGGTGGACCTGCGCACGGGGGAGGTCCTTAGGGAAGGGCTTATTCCCAAGGAAAGGCTCCTCGCCTACCTGAAGGATGCCCATTAAGGCAGAGCTCCTCGCGGTCCTCTTTGCGGCGGGTAGGCCCCTGGGCCTAGGGGCCCTAAAGGCCCTCGGCCACCCAGAGGAGGCCATCCTCCAGGCCCTTGAGGCCCTGGAGTCCGAGCTCGCCTCGGGGGAAGCGGGGGTGGCCTTGGAAAGGGTGGCTGGGGGGTGGCGGCTCGTGGTCCACCCGGCCTACCTGGAGGCGGTGGAGAAGGTCCTAAGGCCCCAGCCCCTAAGGCTTTCCAAGAGCGCCCTCGAGGTCCTGGCCCTCATCGCCTACCACCAGCCCATCACCCGGGCGGAGCTTGAGGCCATGCGGAACCGGAGCGTGGAGGGCGTCCTGGAAAGCCTCCTGGAAAGGGGGCTCGTCCGGGTGGTGGGGGAAAAGGAGGCCCCGGGCCGGCCCCGGCTTTACGGCACCACGGAGCGCTTCCTCGAGGTCTTCGGCCTGAATAGCCTGGAGGACCTCCCTCCCCTCGGGGAAGGCCCCCCCTTTTTCCTCCGGGGGTAGACTTTAGGCATGCTGGACTTTTACGCCCTAGAAGACCTCCTCACCCCGGAGGAAAAGGCCACGGCCAAGGCTGCCCGCCGCTTTTTGGAAGCCGAAGCCCTGCCCCATATCCGGAACTGGTGGGAGGAGGGGGTCTTCCCCACCCACCTCATCCCCCGATTCGGGGAGCTCGGCTTCTTAGGCCCCACCCTGCCCCCGGAGTACGGGGGTGCGGGGGCCTCCAGCGCGGCCTATGGCCTCATCAACTACGAGCTTGAGAGGGTGGACTCGGGCCTAAGGAGCTTCGTGAGCGTACAAAGCGCCCTGGTCATGTACCCCATCTACGCCTTCGGGAGCGAGGAGCAAAAGCGGACCTTCCTCCCTAGGCTGGCCCGGGGGGAGATGGTCGGGGCCTTCGGGCTCACGGAGCCCGATGGGGGCTCGGACCCCTACGGGAACATGAAGACCAGGGCCCGCAAGGAGGGGAGTAGCTGGGTCCTCGAGGGGAGCAAGATGTGGATCACAAACGGCCACCTGGCCCAGATCGCCCTCATCTGGGCCAAGGACGAGGAGGGCCAGGTGCTGGGCTTCCTCGTGCCCACGGATACCCCGGGCTTCCAGGCCCGGGAGATCAAGGGCAAGATGAGCCTAAGGGCCTCGGCCACGAGCGAGCTCGTCCTCGAGGGGGTGCGGGTCCCCGAGGAGCTCCGCCTCCCCAAGGCCCAAGGCCTCAAGGCCCCCCTTTCCTGCCTCACCCAGGCCCGCTTTGGGATCGCCTGGGGGGCCATGGGGGCTTTGGAGGCCGTTTTCACCGAGGCCTTGGGCTTTGTCCAAAGCCGCAAAGCCTTTGGGGAACCCCTAGCCGCCAAGCAGCTCGTCCAGGCCAAGCTCGCGGAGATGCTGGCCTGGCACACGGAAGGCCTCCTCCTGGCCTGGCGGCTAGCCCGGCTTAAGGACGAGGGCAAGCTGACCCCAGCCCAGGTCTCCCTGGCCAAGCGGCAAAACGTGAGCAAGGCCCTGGAGGCCGCCCGCCTGGCCCGTAGCCTCCTTGGGGGAAGCGGGATCACCTTGGAGTACCACACCATCCGCCACCTCCTCAACCTGGAGACGGTCTACACCTACGAGGGCACCCACGAGGTCCACACCCTGGTCCTAGGGCGGGAGATCACGGGGCTTAACGCCTTCTGATGGTCATCGCCTTCACGGGAGACCCCTTCCTAGCGAAGGAAGCCCTTCTAGAGGAGGCCCGGCTTAGGGGCCTCAAGGGCTTCCTCCCTCTAGACCCCGGGGCCCTGGCCCAGGCCCTAGCCCCGGGGCTTTTCGGGGCCCGGGGGGCCCTTTTGGACCTCCGGGAGGCCACGGAGGAGGCCTGGAAGGGGATTAAACCCCTCCTGGAAGGGGCACCGGAGGAGGTTCCCATCCTCCTCCTAGACCCCAGGCCCACCCCCGCCCGGGCCGCCTTCTACCGGGGCCGGGAGAGGCGGGACTTCCCCACCCCCAAGGGGAAGGACCTCCTCCGCCACCTGGAAAACCGGGCCAAGCGCCTGGGCTACCGCCTCCCCGCAGGGGTAGCCCAGTACCTGGCGGAGCTCATAGACCCCAAGGCCCCAGACCTCGAGGCCCTGGAGCGGGAGCTGGAAAAGCTCGCCCTCCTCGAGCCCCCCCTCACCCGGGAGAAGGCCGAAAGGGTGGTGGCCCTAAGGCCCCCCATGAGCGGGTTTAGCCTGGTGGAGGCCGTGCTCCAGGGGAAAACGGAGGAGGCCTTCCGGCGGCTGAAGGGGCTCCGGGCCGAAGGGGAAGAGCCCCTTAGGGTCCTTGGGGCCTTGGCCTGGCAGTTTGGCCTCCTGGCCCGGGCCTGGATGCTCCTCCAGGAGGTGCCAAGGCCCAAAGAAGAGGACCTCGCCCGCCTCGAGGCCCACCCCTTTGCGGCTAGGAAGGCCCTGGAGGTGGCCCGGGGCTGGGGGGAAGAAGCCCTAAGGGCTGCCCTGGACACCCTCATCCAGGCCGAAATGCGGGCCAAACGGGGCAAGGACCCCTGGCTCGCCCTGGAGGGGGCTATCCTTCGCCTCCTTCATCTTGGGGAAGAGGGGTGAGGCCCAAGGGTTGACCCACCGGTCAGAAGGGGGTAGGATGGGGGCGTGCTCCAAACCGCGCTCCTTGAAGACCTCCTCCGGAAGGCCATCCGGGGCGGGGCGGATTTCGCGGAGATCTACGCGGAACGCAGCCTAAGGCGCAGGATGAAGGTCTTAGGCCGTAGGGGGGAAGGGGCCCGCCTGGAGGAGGCCCTAAGCGGCCGGGACTTCGGGGCGGGGCTACGCCTCCTCTTCGGCCAGCAGGTGGTCTACGCCTACACCAACGACCTAACCCCCCAAGGCCTAGGGGAGGCCCTGGAAACCCTCCTGCGCGGCCGGGGCCAGCTAGGACAGGTAGACGAAAGGGGGCTTGGGGGGCTGGACCTGAGGAGGAGGGCCCCTCAGGGCCTCCACGCCCCAAAGGTCCCCTACGAGGCCAAGGACAAGCGCTTCCGCCTGGAGGCCCTCCTCGAGGCCGAATCCGGGGCCCGGATCGCCCCCGAGATCAAGGAGGTGGAGGCGAGCCTCCTGGAATGGGAACAGGAGGTCCTCATCGCCAACAGCGAGGGAATCTTAGCGGAAGAAAGGCGGGTCCGGACCAGGCTTTCCGTCCTCGCGGTGGCCGAGGGAAATGGGGAGGTGCAGACGGGCCGCGCGGCCCCAGGGAAAAGCATGGGCCTCGAGCTCCTGGAACGCTACCCGCCAAGGGCCGTGGGGGAAAAGGCGGCCAGGCAAGCCCTGACCAACCTGAGGGCCAAGCCCGCCCCTGCGGGCACCTTCCCCGTGGTGGTGGGGCCGGGGTTTGGAG
>JBEPYU010000056.1:0-8283 GCA_041641215.1 Thermaceae bacterium | reverse complement strand
GGTTCCGTGGCGTTTGTGGCGTCCAGGCGCCCCCCAAGCCCCACCTCGAGGACCGCCAGGTCCACCCCTTCCTCCGCAAAGTGGAGGAGGGCCAAGGCGGTGGCGATCTCAAAAAAGCTCGCCTCCTCGGCCAGGGCCTGGGGCCGGATGGCCTCTAGGAGGTCCAAGAGCCTTTCCTCAGGGATGGGCTTGCCGTTTACCGCTATCCGCTCTGCGAAATGGACCAGGTGGGGGCTGGTGTAGAGGCCCACCTTAAGCCCCGCCTCCTCGAGGATGGCAGCCAGGGCCCGGGCTGTGCTTCCCTTGCCGTTTGTGCCCCCGATGAGGACCACGGGGTAGCGGGCCTCGGGGTGGCCCAGGGCCTCAAGGAGGGCCTGAATCCTTCCTAGGCCAGGGGTGAAGATCCCCTGACGGGCGTAAAGCCATTCCATCAGGAGACCAGGGCTTCTTGGCCTTCTTTACAGCGGGCGCAAAGGCCGTAGAAGACGAGTTCCGCCCTGTGCACCTCGAGATGAGGATAGGCCCTTTGGGCGAGCCCTAGGAGGTCGGGGAGGTCGAGCTCTAGGTCCACGATCTCCCCGCAGCGCTCGCAGACGAGGTGGAGGTGGGGGTGGAGGTGGGCATCGTAACGGGTGGCCCCCCCCGCCCGGGTGATGGGGACCAGGTACCCTTCGGCCACCAAGGCGTCCAGGGTGCGGTAGACCGTCCCCAGGCTCACCTGGGGCACGAGTTTGCGCACCTCCTGGTAGATCCAGGCGGCGTCAGGGTGGTTTTGGGCCTTCCGCACCACTTCGAGGACAGCCTTGCGCTGGCGGGTGAGACGCTTCAGCGCCATACCCCCACTATACCCCAAGGGGGGTGCAAACTCCAGTACGCCTATCGGATTTGCCGGATCAAATCCTTGCCCCCTTGCTCCAGCACGTCCCGGGCAAGCTCTAGGCCGAGCTCTTCCGCCTCGCTCGCATCCCCCTCGATTTCCGCCCGGATGTACTCCTTGCCATCGGGGGAAAGGAGGATGCCCTCGAGGAAAAGGGTGCCGTTGGCTTCCACCTGGGCCAAGGCCCCTACCGGGGCCAGGCAACCCCCGCCCAGCCCCTTGAGGAAAGCCCGCTCCGCCCGGACCCGGTCGAAGGAGGGGGGGTGGTGGAGGGCGTAGGCCAGCTCCTCCGCCAGGTCGTCCCCCTGCCGGACCTCCAGGGCCAAGGCCCCTTGGCCGGGGGCTGGGAGCATGATCTCGGGGTCTAGGAGCTGGTCGATGCGGCTTCTCAGGTCCAGCCGGATAAGGCCCGCCGCCGCAAGGAGGATGCCGTCGTACTCCCCGTTGCTTAGGCGGGCTAGGCGGGTGTCCACGTTGCCCCGGAGGTCCTTCACCACCAGGTCCGGCCGGTAGGCGAGGAGCTGGGCCTTGCGCCTTAGGGAGCTCGTGCCCACCACCCCTCCTGGGGGGAGGTCCTCGAGGCGTTTATGGGTTCGGCCTAGGAAGGCCTCCCGGGGGTCTTGGCGTTTGGGCACTGCGGCGATTTTGAGGCCCGGGGGTTCTTCCACCGGAAGGTCCTTTAGGGAGTGCACCGCGATGTCGATTTCCCGGGCCAGGAGGGCCTCCTGGAGCTCCTTGACGAAGATGGCCCGTTCCCTAGGGTCGGCCCCCTGGTCCCCCCGGGTCTTGATGGTCCTGACCTTGAACTCCGTCTCGGGCCAGCTTTCCTTCAAGGCCTCTACCACCGCGCGGGTTTGGGCCAGGGCCAGGGGGCTTCCCCGGGTTCCCACCACGATGACGCGCATACCTTCCCAATATAGATCATACCCTTCACTTCTGGTCCCTGCGCTTCTAGATTCCAAAAAACTCCACGGGGACTTTCTACCGGGGCCCGCATGGGGTGGTATCAGAAGGGCACCACGGCCTCCTCGCCCTGCCCCTCTCCCCCTAGGAGGTAGCGGCGGTCGGGCAAGGGGTAGGCGCGGAAGCCTTCGGCCTCCAGGAGGGGCCCGATCCCTTCAGCTACCCGGGCCTCGAGGGCGTACACCGCCTCCCCAAACCCTCCCCGGACCCTGAGGTAAAGGGGAATGGGCCCGGAGCGCTCTTCGATAAGGCTTCTTAGGTGGAGGATGCGCCTTTCGTCCAACAGGGCTTCTTCCAGCTCGATCTCCAGGGCCTGGGGTGCGCGCCCTAGCTCCTCCACCCGGAAAAGGGCCTGGGCCAAGACCCTTAGGCCCCCTTCCGCAGCCTCCCTCTCCACCTCGGCCACCACCAAGACCACCTGGTCCTCCTTGAGCTTGGGGGAAACCCTTTCGTAGGCCTGGCCGAAGGTTACGATTTCCAGGCTCCCGGTCTCGTCGGAAAGGAGGAACCGGGCCATCATTCCGCCGCTTTTGGTGGGCTTACGCACCACTTCCTCTACCGTTCCCGCAAGGAGGATCCGGGCCCTTGGGGGGAGGCCTCGGGCCACCTGGGGGAGCTCCTCCAAGGGGCAGGTGGCCACCTCCCTAAGCCCGGGGTAGCGGAGGACGGGATGTCCGGAGACGTAAATCCCCAAGGCCTCCTTCTCGTAGCGAAGCCGGGTGATCTCGTCTAGGGCGGAGGCTTGGGCCAAGGGGGGTTCCCCCGGGCCCCCTCCGAAGAGGCTCATGAGCCCGTTTTGCGCGGTTTGCCGGGCAGCAAGGGCCCAGCGCAGGAGGTCGTCCAAGGAGGCGAGGAGGCGCTCCCTTGGGGCTAGCCTGTCCAAGGCCCCGGCCTTGGCCAGGGCCTCGAGGGCCCTCCGGTTCAGGACCCCTTCGGGAAGCCGGGTGAGGAAATCCCCGAGGCTCCTATAGGGCCCCCCGCGTTCCCGCTCCTCGAGGATGGCCCTGGCCACCCCCTCCCCCACGTTTCGCACCGCGGAAAGGCCGAAGAGGATCTCCTCCCCCACCACCTTGAAGTCAAAGCCCGAGCGGTTGATGTCCGGGGGAAGGACAGGGATCCCTAGGGCCCGGGCGTCCCGGATGTACTCGGCCACCTTGCTCAGGTCGTTTTTTTCCACGGAGAGGAGGGCAGCCATGAACTCCACGGGGTAGTGGGCCTTCACGTAGGCCGTTTGGTAGGAGAGGAGGGCGTAGGCGGCCGCGTGGCTTTTGTTGAAGCCGTAGTTGGCGAAGGCTTCCAGCATGTCGAAGAGGCGGTGGGCCTCTTCCTCGGGGACACCCCTCTCCTTTGCCCCCCCCACGAACCGCTCCCGGTGGGCCCGCATCTCCTCGGCCTTCTTCTTGCCCATGGCCCGCCTAAGGAGGTCGGCCTCTCCCAGGCTGTACCCCGCCACCTTGGCCGCGATCTCCATGATCTGCTCTTGGTACACGGGGATGCCATAGGTTTCGTCCAGGATGGGCCTCAGGTACTTCTCCGCATGGGGGAACTCCTTGTACTCCACAGCCTCTTGGCCCTGGTGGCGGCGGATGTAGGTGGGGATGTGCTCCATGGGCCCCGGGCGGTAGAGGGAGAGGATGGCGATGAGGTCCTCAAAGCGCCGGGGCTTGAGGCCCCTTAGGGTGGCCATCATCCCCGAGGACTCCAGCTGGAAAACCCCCTTGGTCTCCCCCCGGGCCAGGAGGGCGAAGGTGAGGGGGTCGTCCAGGGGCAAGGCCTCGTAGTCGAGCTCCACCCCCTTGGACTCCCGCACGATCCGCTTGGCCTCCTCGAGGAAGGTGAGGGTCCTTAGGCCCAGGAAGTCCATCTTGAGGAGGCCGAGCTCCTCCACCCCCCCCATGTCGTACTGGGTCACCACCGCCTCCCCCTTGGTGTCCCGCATGAGGGGGACCAGGTCCATAAGGGGCTCCGCGGCGATGACCACCCCGGCCGCGTGGACGGAGGCCTGGCGGCTTAGGCCTTCTAGGCGCATGGCCACCTCGATCACCTGGCGCACCCTGGGGTCCTTGGCCATCTCCGCCCGGAGCTCGGGCACAAGCTCGATGGCCTCCTTCAGGGGCTTAGGCCGCCCGAACTGCACGGGGATGAGCTTGGCGAGCTCCTCCGCCCGCTTGGCGGGGAGGCCATAGACCCGGGCCACGTCCTTGAGGGCGGCCTTGGAGGCCAGGCTCCCTAGGGTGCCGATCTGGGCCACCTTGTCCTCCCCGTAGCGCTCCTTCACGTAGGCGATGACCTCATCCCGCCTCCGGTCCTCGAAGTCCGTGTCGATGTCCGGCATGGAGACCCGGGCCGGGTTCAAGAAGCGCTCGAAGAGGAGGCCGAAGCGCAAGGGATCGAGGTTGGTGATCCCTAGGGCGTAGGCCACGAGGCTACCCGCGGCGCTGCCCCGGCCCGGCCCCACGGCGATGCCGTTTTTCCGGGCCCAGCCCACGTAATCCTGGACGATGAGGAAATACCCCGGAAACCCCATCCCCTCGATGACCGAAAGCTCATAGAGGGCCCGGTGGAGGATGGCCTCCCGGGTCCACACCCGGACCCCCTCTAGGGGCGGGAGGCTAGCCTTAAGGGTTTGCCATTCCTCCTCCCCCACCTGGGCTAGGGCCTCCGCCAAGGCCTTTCCACCTATTGGGGAGGTCCGGCCTAGGGCCTTGAGGACCTCCCGGTAGAACTCCTCCGTAACCTGGCTAGGGTAGCGGCGGAGAAGGCCCAAGAAGGTGAGTTCCCGCAGGTACTGGGCCTCCGTCCGGCCTTGGGGGAGGGGGAAGCGGGGGATGCGGTAGACCCGCTTGTCCCCTATGGGCAGGTCCACGTTGCACATCCGGGCGATCTCCACCGTGTTGTCGAAGGGTTCATCCCCCCACTCCTCCTCGGGGAGGGCTTGGCGCATCTCCTCGGGGGTTTTCACGTAGAACTCCTCCCGGGGAAAGCGCCAGCGCTCAGGGTCGTCCAGGGTGGTCTTGGACTGGATGGCGAGGAGGACCTCGTGGGCCTTGGCGTCCTCCTTCCGCACATAGTGGCCGTCGTTGGTGGCCACCAGGCCGAGCCCGTACTTGCGGGCGAACTCCTTGAGGACCGCGTTGACCTTCTTCTGCTCCGGAAGGCCATGGTTTTGGATCTCGATGTAGAAGCGGTCCCCGAAGATGGAGAGGTACTCGTTGAGGCGGGCCTCGGCCAGGTCCAGGCGGTCTTGGAGGATGAACTGGGGGATCTCCGCCCCCAGGCACCCCGAAAGGGCAATCAGGCCCTCGTGGTGTTCCCTCAGGAGTTCCCGGTCGATGCGGGGCTTCTCGTAAAAGCCTTCCAAATAGGCTCGGGAAGCCAGGCGGACCAGGTTTTGGTAGCCCTTGAAGTCCTTGGCCAGGAGGGTGAGGTGGAAGTACCCCCCGTCTAGCCCCTTGCCCCGCTTGCGGTCAAAGCGGCTTTCCGCGGCCACGTAGGCCTCATAGCCGAGGATGGGCTTTACCCCTAGGCTGGTGGCCTTTTTGTAAAACTCCACCGCCCCAAAGAGGTTGCCGTGGTCGGTGATGGCCAGGGCCGGGAACTCGGGGGAGATCTCCTTTACCCGGAGGAGGAGGTCCTCTAGCTTGGCGGCTCCGTCCAGGAGGGAATACTGGCTGTGCTGGTGGAGGTGGACAAAGGGGGGGATGCGTTTCATCCCCTTAGCCTAACCCAAGGGGCCGGGCCAGGGGCGTATAGTGGGAGGCATGACGGTCTACCTGCCGGATGGGGCCCCCCTCGAGGTCCCGGAAGGGGCCACGGCCAAGGAGGTGGCGGGGCGCCTGGGGATGGAGGCGGTAGGGGCTTTGGTGGACGGGGAGATCTACGACCTCTTCCGGCCCCTACCCCCTGGGGCCCGGGTGCGCCTCCTTACGGAGAAGGACCCTGAGTACCAGCACCTCTTCCGCCACACCCTGGCCCACGTCCTGGCCCAGGCGGTGAAGGCCTTCTTCCGAGAAAAGGGTTACCCCGAGGAACGGGTACGCCTTGGGGTGGGACCGGTGATCGAAAAGGGCTTCTACTACGACATCGAGGCCCCAGAGCCCATTTCCGATGACGATCTTCCGGCCATTGAGGCCAAGATGCGGGAGATCCTCGCCAAAGACCTCCCCTTGCGGCGCTTTGTCCTCTCCCGGGAGGAGGCCTTGGCCCGCTACCAGGGGGTAGACCCCTACAAGGTGGAGCTCATCCAGGAAATCCCCGAAGGGGAGCCCATCAGCTTTTACCAACAAGGGGACGAGGCCTTTGGCTTTACGGACCTCTGCCGGGGCCCGCACGTACCCTCCACGGGGAGGATTCCCCCCCATTTCAAGCTCACCCACGTGGCCGGGGCCTACTGGCGGGGGGATGAGCGGAGGCCCATGCTCCAACGGGTCTATGGGGTAGCCTTCCGTACGGAGGAGGAGCTCAAGGAATACCTTTGGCAGCTCGAGGAGGCCAAGCGCCGGGACCACCGCCGGCTTGGTCGGGAGCTCGAGCTTTTCCTCATCGACCCTGGGGTGGGCAAGGGCCTTGTCCTTTGGCTGCCCCGGGGGAATATCCTCCGGGAGGAACTCATCGCCTTCATGCGGGAGGAGCAGCGCAAAAGGGGGTATGAGCTCGTCACCACCCCCCATATCGGGAGCCTCGAGCTTTACCGCACCTCTGGCCACTACCCCTACTATGCGGAAAGCCAGTTCCCCCCTATCCGCCTGGGAGAAGAGGAGGAGGCCTACCTCCTAAAGCCCATGAACTGCCCCCACCACATCCGCATCTACGCCTATAAGCCCCGCTCCTACCGGGAGCTTCCCCTACGGATTGCGGAGTTTGGCACCGTTTACCGCTACGAGAAGCCGGGGGAGCTTTTGGGGCTTACCCGGGTGCGGGGCTTCACCCAGGACGACGCCCACATCTTCTGCACCCCGGAGCAGGTGAAGGGGGAGTTCCTCGGGGTTTTGGACCTGGTCCTCAAGGTGTTCGAGACCTTGGGCCTTGGGGGTTTCCGGGCCCGGATCGGCACCCGTGGCCCCCAAAAGGACAAGTACGTGGGGGACGAGGCCCGCTGGGCCCTGGCCGAGCGGGAGATCGAGGAGGCGGTCCTCGAGGCGGGCCTTCCCTATACCGTGGAGGCAGGGGATGCCGCCTTCTATGGTCCCAAGCTGGACTTCGTGGTCAAGGACGCCTTGGGACGGGAGTGGCAGCTTGGGACCATCCAGGTGGACTATAACCTTCCGGAGCGCTTCGGCCTCACCTATGTGGGCCCGGACGGGGGCGAACATCGCCCGGTGATGATCCACCGGGCCCCTTTTGGCTCCTTGGAGCGCTTCATCGGGATCCTCATCGAGCACTTTGCGGGGGATTTTCCCCTTTGGTTGGCCCCAGAACAGGTGGCCGTGATCCCCGTCTCCGAGAAGCAGGCGGACTACGCCAAGGAGGTGGAGGCCCGGCTCCAGGCCCAGGGCCTCCGGGCCCAGGCCGACCTGCGGCCCGAAAGGATGCAGGCCCGGATCCGGGACGCGGAGCTGAGGAAGGTCCCCTACATCCTGGTGGTTGGGGAAAGGGAAAGGGCCGAGGGTACGGTGAGCGTGCGCCGCCGCCATAGGGGCCAGCTCGGGTCCATGGCCCTGGGTACCTTCCTGGAAGGGGTCCTGAGGGAGTACCGGGAAAGGCGGCTGGAATCCGTGTTCTGATGCGGGCGCGCTCTACCCTTTTCACCCTCTACATGGAGTACGTCTACCCCGAGGCCAAAGCCTCCGTGGGGGACCTCATCGCCATGATGGAGGCCTTGGGGTTTTCCGAGGCCGCGGTGCGGGCTGCCCTTTCCCGTAGCGCCAAGCGGGGTTGGGTAGTGCCCTTGAGGGAGGGCCGCCGGGCCTACTACGCCCTTTCCCCCCGGGTCTACTGGCAGGTGGAGCAGGTGCGCCGGCGGCTTTACGGCCCCCCCAGGCCTTGGGATGGGCGCCTGCTCCTCGTCCTGCCCGAGGGGCCCAAGGACCGGGGGATAAGGGAGCGCTTCCGCCGGGAGATGGCCCTCCTCGGCTTTGGAAGCCTGCAAAGCGGGGTCTACGTGGGCTTAGGGGTGGACCTCGAGGCCACCCGGGCCCTCCTCGGCTTCTACCGCCTCGAGGCCTCCCTTTTCCGGGCTGAGCCCATAGGGTCCTTGGAGGGGATCCTCAAGGTCTTTCCCCTGGAAGCGGCCCTTTCCCGCTACCAGGCCCTCCTATCTACCCTTTCCGCGGTGCCTCAGGATCCCCTCGAGGCCTTCCGCCTCCTCACCCGGCTCGTCCACGAGCTGAGGAAGGTGCTTTTCCTGGATCCGGGCCTACCCGAAGGCCTGGGGCCTGACCTTGGGGCCCGGCGGGAGCTTTTGGGGTACCGGGAGGCCCTCCGCAGCCGGGCGGAGCCTTTCC
>JBEPYU010000055.1:0-8363 GCA_041641215.1 Thermaceae bacterium | reverse complement strand
CCCCAAGGCCCCCAGGGGCCCCTCGAGGACCTTTCGCAAATCCCCAAGCCAAAAGGGCAAGTCGAGCCCCAAGGCCAGGTTTTCCCCTACGGTTAGGGCCTCCACGAGCTCCGGGTGCTGGGGCACGAGGGCGATCCCCAAGCGCCGGGCGGCCTTGGGGGAAGGGATCCTGACCTCCCGCCCCTCTAGGAGGATCCGCCCCTCATCGGGGGCATGGAGGCCATAGAGGAGGCTCACCAAGGTGGTCTTCCCCGCCCCGTTTTCCCCAAGGAGGGCGAGCACCTCCCCGGCCCTCACCTCGAGGCTTATCCGGTGGTTGGCCACCACCGGGCCGAAGCGCTTGCTCACCCCCTCAAGCCGCAACATCCCCCCAAGGATACCAAGAAGCCTTAGGGGGCTCATACCACCCCATGCAGGCTTGCGCCAGAACGTAGCCCTGCTGACGCATGGGGGCCCCGGTAGAAAGCCCCCATGGAGTTTTTGGGAGCCTGAAAGCGCAGAAACCAGAAGTAACACTTTTGCGGGCTTCCAGGTCCCTAAAAACCCCGCAGGGACCCTTCCACCGGGCTCCCCCTGCGGGCCTAGGCCTGCCTGGGGCCCTAGCCCCGCCTAGTCCTTAAGCCGCTTGACCGCCTCGATGAGGGCGGGAAGGACCTGGTGTACGTCCCCTACGATCCCGTAGTCCGCGTGCTTGAAGATGGGGGCCTCGGGGTCCTTGTTCACCGCCAGGATGTACTTGCTCTTGTTCATCCCCGCGAGGTGCTGCACCGCCCCCGAGACCCCAAGGGCGATGTAGAGGTTGGGCTGGACGGTCTTCCCCGTCTGCCCCACCTGCTCCGCATAGGGGCGCCAGCCCGCGTCCACCACCGCCCGGGTAGCCCCCACCGCCCCCCCGAGAAGGGCGGCAAGCTCCTCCACCTTCTGGAAGGCCTCGGCATGGCCCAGGCCCCGCCCCCCGGTGACCACCACCTGGGCCTCGGTGAGGGAAACCCCCTTCCTCTCCTCCCCTAGGCGTTCCAGGATCTCTGCGGTGGCCACCTCGGGTACGGCTAAGGCCTCCACCTGGCCCTCCCCCAGGGGCTCCGCGGGGGGCGCGGTGTTGGGCTTCACCGTGAGGACCACGGGAAGGGGGGCCTTTAGCCTCTGGGTGACCCGGTTGAGGTAGGCGTAGCGGGTGGCGTAGACCATCCCCCCCTCGGCCCAAGACTCCAGGGTGTCCTCGAGGAGGCCCGCCCCCAGGGCATAGGCCACCCGGCCCAGGTAGGCCCGGCTTTGGCGGCCCGAGGGGGCCACCACCACCTGGGCCTGGGAGGCCGCGGCCAGGACCCCCGCGGCCCACCTCTCTGCGGTGTAGGGGCCCAAGGTGGCGGCATAAAGCCGCCCCACGTAGCGCCGGGCCTCCTCCACCGGGGCCTTCTCCTCCGCAAGGAGCACCCCCACCACCTCCGCCCCCAGGGCCTCCCCCAGGGCCCGGGCCCGGGTAAGGGCCTCGAGGCTCGCCTTCCTCAGCCGGTTGCCGTCATGGTCTAGCACCACAAGCACCATGGGAAACCCCCTTATCCTTACTCCCCAGGAACTTTCTACCGGGGCCCCCATGCAGGCCTAAGCCTGCATGGGGTGGTATTAGAGGACCTTGGCCTCCTCGTGGAGAAGCCTGACCACGGTTTCCGCGGCCCCCCTGGGATCCTTGGTCCCGTCCACGATCTTCCCCAGGCGGGCCCTTTCCTGGATGGCCTCCTCGAGGAGCTCCACCTTGGGCCGCACCTCGGCCTCTACCTTCCGGATCTCCTTCTTCTTGGCCCGCATGATCCCGGGCAGGGTGGGGTAGCGGGGTTCGTTCAGGCCCTGCTGGGCCGTGAAGACCGCAGGAAGCCTCACCCGCACCCACTCTGCCCCCTCGTCCAGGTCGTGCTTGGCCCGGGCCGTCTCCCCCTCAAGCTCGAGGGCCGTGGTCCAGGCCACCACCGGCACCCCCAAGGCCTCGGCCAAAGCCCCGCCTAGGGCCTGGCTATCCCAGTCCGCCTGCTGCCCCCCGGTGAGGACCAAGGTAGGGGCCTCCTCCCGGAGGACCGGGGCCAGGGCCAAGGCCACGGCCACGGGGTCGGCATACCCCTCGTAGACCACGTGCACCCCCCGGTCCATCCCCATGGCCAAGGCGGTGCGGAGGGCCTCCTCCACCCTCTCAGGGCCAAAGCCCACCACCACCGCCTCTCCCCCATGCTTTTCCTTCAGGCGGATGGCCTCCTCCACCGCGTACTCGTCCATCTGGTCCAGGATGAGGGTGGCCCCGGAAAGGTCCACCCGGCCGCCTTGCACCCTTAGCCTGCTTTCCCCATCGGGAACCTGCCGGATGACCGCGACGAACTTCATCCTTCCCTCCTACTCCGCCAGGATGTGCCGGGCGATGATGAGGCGCTGGATCTCGTTCGTGCCCTCGTAGATCTGGTTGAGCTTCACGTCCCTAAGGAGTTTCTCCACCGGGTACTCCCGCACGTACCCGTATCCCCCGTGGATCTGGATGGCCTGATTGGCGGCCTCAAAGGCGATCTCCGAGGCGTAGGCCTTGGCGATGGCGCTTGCGTGGGCGTGGGGTAGGCCTTGGTCCACCAGCCAGGCCGCGTAGTAGGTGTAGGCCCGGGCGGTCTCAATGCCGATCAGCATGTCCGCAAGCTTGAACTGGACCGCCTGGAAGTTGGCGATGGGCTGGCCGAAGGCCTGGCGCTCCTTGGCGTACCTCTTGGCCTCGTCTAGGGCCCTTTGGGCCACCCCAATGCTCCCTGCGGCCACGGGGATGCGGGTCCTATTGAGGGTCTCCATGGCGATCTTGAACCCCTGCCCCTCTTCCCCAAGCCGGTTTTCCACGGGGACCCGGACCTCCTCGAAGACGAGCTCGTAGGTGCCGCTTGCCCGCTGGCCCAGCTTGCCGTGGATCTTGTGGACCTTTAGGCCTGGGGTATCCCGCTCCACCACCAAGGCCACCACCCCCTTGTGGCGGAGCTCGGGGTTCACCGTCGCGAAGACCACGATCCACTCCGCCTCCCCCCCGTTGGAGATCCACATCTTGGTGCCGTTTAGGATGTAGAAGTCCCCGTCCCGCACCGCCCGGGTCCTAAGGGCTGCGGCGTCCGAGCCACTTTCGGGTTCGGAAAGGGCGAAGGCCGCCAGGGCAGGCTTCCGGGTAAGGGGGGTGAGGAAGCGCCGCTTCTGCTCCTCCGTGCCCGCAAGGAGGACCGGGGTGATCCCGAGTTCGCTGGCCATGGGGATGGTGTAGATGCCCATGCAGGCATAGGCGAGCTCCTCCCCGATGAGGACCTCGTCCACCATCCCCAGGCCCATCCCCCCGTAGGCCTCGGGGATGGAGGCGTTGAGGAGGCCCACCTCGTGGAGCTTCTCGATGATGGGCCAAGGCACCTCCTCCCGCTCGTCGTACTCCCCGGCCACGGGCAAAATGACCTCCCGGGCCACCCGCCGGGCCAAGGCCCTAAGCTGCCTCTGCTCCTCCGTGAGGCTGAAGTCTATGGGCATCCCTCCCCTCCTCTTTTACCCAGTCTAAAATCACGGGCCCAAACCGGCTAGGCCCATGCCCCTAGCCTTCGGTTCCTGCGCCCCTAGGTCCTAATACCCTTTACTTGGGGCCCCCATGCGGGCGCAAGCCCGCATGGGGTGGTATAAAAAGCTCCACGGGCGCTTTCTACCAGGGCCCGCATGGGGTGGCATCAGAGGGGTTGGAGGGCCTGCCCAGCCCCCGCCAGGTCGGAAACCATGGCGAGGATCAAGGGGTCCCGGCCCGTGGCCTTTTTGATCTTCTTCCGCACCTGGTGGTGGAGATCCTCCCGCACCAGGTGGAGGGGCCTCTTCTCCCTAAACCCCCTCTCCAGGATCTCCAAGGCCAGGACCCGCACCTCCTTAAGGACCCGCTCCCCTGCCTTGACAAACCCCCGGGAGACCACCTCCACCTGGGGGTTTTCCCCCATGAGGGCGGAGATGACCACCACCCCTTCCTCGGCCATGTGGCGGCGGTCCGAGAGGATCTCCTCCGTGATGTCCCCCACCCCGAGGCCGTCCACGTAGAGCACCCCGTGGGGCACCTCCCCTACCTTCTCGAAGCCCTCCCGGCTTAGGCGGTAAAGGGCCCCGTTTTCCCCGATCAGGGTCTTTTCCGGGGGGCGGCTCATGCTCTCGGCGAGCCACTTGAGGTTGGTCTGGTGGCGGACCTCCCCGTGCCAGGGGAGGAGGAAGCGAGGGGTGGTGAGGTTGAGGATGAGCTTGAGCTCCTCCTGGGAGGCGTGCCCCGAGGCGTGGACCTTGTAGGTCGGGGGGTAGAGGACGTAGGCCCCAAGGGCGTAGAGGCGGTTGATCACCCGGTTCACCGCCTCCTCGTTCCCCGGGATGGGGTTTGAGGAGAGGATCACCGTGTCCCCGGGGCGGATGGCCATCTTGGCGTGCCCCTCAAAGGCCAGGCGGTGGAGGACGGACATGGGCTGGCCTTGGCTGCCCGTGGCGAGGATGAGGACCTCGTGGTCGGGGAGGTCCTTGACCTCCTCCAGGGTGTAAAGCCGCTCCCGGACCTTCAGGTAGCCGAGCTGGAGGGCGATGCGGCTAAACTTGAGCATGCTCCGCCCCTCCATGGCCACCTTGCGCCCGTACTTCTCCGCGGCGGCGATGACGGATTGGATGCGGTGGATGTGGCTGGCGAAGGTGGTCACGAAGACCCGGCCTGGGGCCCGCCCAATGGCCCGGTCCAGCTCCTTGGCGATCTCGGCCTCGCTCGGGGTGTAGCCGGGCCTTTCCGCGTTGGTGGCGTCCGCGATGAGGAGGAGCACCCCCTCGGCCCCCGCCTGGGCCACCTTGGCCAGGTGGGAGACCTGGCCGTCGATGGGGGTGGGGTCCAGCTTGAAGTCCCCCGTGTGGACGATGGTCCCCACGGGGGTGCGGATGACGAGGCCGGAGTTATCGGGGATGGAGTGGGTCATGCGGAAAAGGTCCAAGGTGAAGTAGCGGCCCACCTGGATGCGGTCGTCGGGGGAAACCTCCTGGAGGTTGAAGGCCCCGGGCCTAAGCCCCGCCTCCTCCAGCTTGCCCTTCAAAAGCCCCAAGGTGAGGCGGGCCCCGTAGATGGGCACCGGGGCATCCCCCAGCACCGTGGGCAGGATGTAGGGAAGGGCCCCGATATGGTCCTCGTGCCCGTGGGTGAGGACCCAGGCCCGGATGAGGTGGCGGTTTTGCACCAGGTAGTCCACCTGGGGGATGAGGAGGTCCACCCCGGGCATGCTCTCGTCGGGGAAGGCCAGGCCTCCGTCCAACACGAAGATCTCGTCCCGGTAGCGGAAAACCGTGAGGTTCTTGCCGATCTCCCCCATGCCCCCTAGGGGGATGATCTCCACGAAATCCCGCGCGGCCCCCCCGCCCGGGCTAGGCCGCCTTCTCCTTCGCGGTATTTTCTCCATAACCCTCCTTGTGGCCCGGCCCTTGGCCGGGTAGGAACCGACCCCTCCCCTAGCGGCGCCTAGGGGGGATCTTGCCCTCCAGTTCAGGGCGGATGAGGTCGATCTTGCCGTGCTCGTCGATCCGGTTCACCTTGACCTTGATCACGTCCCCCACCTTGAGGTGGTCCTCCACCCGCCTGACCCGCCCAGGGGCCACCTGGCTGATGTGGAGGAGGCCTTCCGTTCCGGGGAAGAGGCTCACGAAGGCCCCAAAGGAGGTGATCCGGGTCACGGTCCCCTCGTAGATCTCCCCCACCTTGGCCTCCATGGTGAAGGCCTCGATGCGGCGCTTGGCCTTAAGGGCCGCCTCGAGGTCCGCAGAGTAGATGCGGACCGTCCCGTCCTCCTCGATCTCCACCTCTACCCCAAGGGCCTCTAGGGCCCTCACGTTCTTCCCCCCAGGCCCGATCACGAGCCCGATCTTGTCCACGGGGACCTTAAGGGTGAGGATCCTCGGGGCAAAGGGCTTGGGCTCGGGGCGGGGTGCGGGCATGACCGCCTCCATGAGGTCCAGGATCTTGAGGCGGGCTTCCCTCGCCTGGAGAAGGGCCTCCTTGAGGACCTCCCGGGGCAGGCCCCCCACCTTGTTGTCCATCTGCAAGGCGGTGATCCCCTCCCGGGTCCCCGCCACCTTGAAGTCCATGTCCCCTAGAGCGTCCTCGAGGCCCAGGATGTCCGTAAGGATCAGGGCCCGCTCCCCTTCCCAGACCAGGCCCATGGCCACCCCGGCCACGGGCTTGCGGATGGGCACCCCCGCGTCCATGAGGGCCAAGGACCCCGCGCAGACCGTGGCCATGGAGCTTGAGCCGTTGGACTCGAGCACATCCCCCACCACCCGGATGGTGTAGGGGAAGTCCTCCTCCTTGGGGAGGACGGCCTTTAGGGCCCGCTTGGCCAGGTGGCCGTGGCCCACCTCCCTTCGGGAAACCCCCCTCAGGCGCCTGACCTCCCCGGTGGAGAAGGGGGGGAAGTTGTAGTGGACGAGGAAGGTCTCCGTCTCGTCGATCCCCAGGTCGTCCAGGATCTGCTCATCCCGCCCGGTCCCCAAGGTCACGGTGCCCAGGACCTGGGTCTCCCCCCGGGTGAAGACCGCAGAGCCATGGACCCGGGGGAGGACATCCACCTCCATCCAGATGGGCCGGAGGTCCTTGGGCCCCCGCCCATCCGCCCGCTTGCCCTCCTCCAGGACCAGGCGCCTAAGCTCCTTGCGCACCACCTCCTCAAAGGCCCGGGCGTAAAGGGGGCGCTGGGCCTCGTCGGGGGTGCCGTCCTCGAGGCGGGGAAGGGCCTCCCCGATCAGGGCCTCCTTAAAGGCCTCTAGGGCCCGGCTCCTTTCCCCTTTGCTTGCGGTCTGGAGCACCTGGGAAAGCCCCCGCTCCCGGGCCAGGCGGTGGAAGGCCTCTAGGGCCTCCTCGGAGAGGGATGGAGGGGGCGTAAAGGCCATCTTGGGCTTGCCGTGGGCCCGGGCCATGGCCTCCTGAAGGTCCAGGATGGGCCCCAAGGCCCCGTGGGCGAACTCCAGGGCCTGGACCATGGTCTCCTCGTCCACCTCCTTAGCCCCGGCCTCCACCATGAGGATGGCCTCCCGGCTTCCCGCAACCACCAGGTCCAGGGCGCTTTCCTCGAGCTCCTGCAGGGTGGGGTTCAAGACGAAACGCCCCCCAAGAAGCCCCACCCGCACCGCGGCGATCGGCCCCCCCCAGGGGATCTCCGAGAGCATGAGGGCCGCGCTGGCCGCAATGGGGCCCAGGATATCCGGGGGGTTTTTCTGGTCTGCGGAAAGCACGGTGACGATGACCTGGACCTCGTGGCGGAAGCCCTTGGGGAAAAGGGGGCGGATGGGCCGGTCCGTCATGCGGGCGGAGAGGATGGCCTTCTCCCCCGGGCGGCCCTCCCGGCGCATGAAGCTCCCCGGGATCTTCCCCGCGGCGTAGTGCCGCTCCTCGAACTCCACGGTGAGGGGGAGGAAGTCCGCCTCCACGGGCTCCTCGGAGGCCTGGGCTGTGGCCAGGACCACGGTGTCCGCATAGCGGACCAAAACCGCCCCCGAGGCCTGCTTGGCGTACTTGCCGGTCTCCAAAACCAACGGGCGCCCTGCGAACTCCACCTCGTAGCGATGGGCCTGGGGTGCACTCTCCTTGGCGCTCAACATGGTCTTCCTCACTAAGAAAGCGGGGCCGCCTTCGGCCCCGCCCCCGACCTTGCTCCAAGTTTAACCCCTAAGGCCCAGTTTCTCAACCACCGCCTGGTAGCGCTCGGGGTCCTCCCGCCTCAGGTAGCGGAGGAGGCGCCGGCGCTGGCCCACGAGCATGAGAAGCCCCCGGTGGGAGTGGAAGTCGTGGCGGTGGACCTTGAGGTGCTCCGAAAGCCGGTTGATCCTCTGGGTAAGGAGGGCGATCTGGACCTCGGTGCTCCCCGTGTCCCCGGGAAAGCGGGCAAACTCCTGGATGATCCTTTGCTTCTCCTCCTTAGGGATGGGCATCCTAACCTCCTGTCAGGGGGGAAGGCGCCTAGGCCCCTTCCTCCTCCAAGCCGCCCAAAGCGGCCCCCTTAGGATAGGGCGGGAGGAGGGCTCAGGTCAAGGGTAAACCCCCCGCTCCAGGGGGGAGGATGGTGGGCGGCGTAGGACTTGAACCTACGACCTCTCGCGTGTGAGGCGAGCGCTCTTCCGCTGAGCTAGCCGCCCACGGGCAACCCCAAGCTTACCACGCCCCCACGGGGGTGTCAAGGAGGGTGTAGTCGGTCAACACATTCCTTCGTGTGCTACTTGCTCTGTTCCCCCAGGGTGTGAAAAAAGAGGGGGTGCTATGCCTCAAGACCGCAAGCACCCCCTCTACCATCTTGACGCAGAGACCCTCATCGTGGCCACCTACATCT
>JBEPYU010000054.1:0-8709 GCA_041641215.1 Thermaceae bacterium | reverse complement strand
TGGTGGTCAACCTGGTGGCGGGCCAAACCCTCCACCAAGGCTTTGGCGGCGTGGTGCCGGAACTCGCAAGCCGGGAGCACCTGAAGGTCCTCCCTGCCCTCGTCCAGAGGGCCCTGGCCGAGGCGGGAATTGGGCCCAAGGACCTGGACCTCCTCGCCGCCACCCGGGGGCCTGGCCTCATCGGGGCTCTCCTCGTGGGCTACACCTTCGCCAAGGGCCTGGCCTTTGCCCTGGAGCGGCCCTTTTATGCGGTCCACCACCTCGAGGGGCACCTGGTGGCGGCCTGGCCCGAGGGGCTTAACCCCCCCTTCCTGGCCCTCCTGGCCTCCGGGGGGCACACCCACCTCTTTGAGGTTCTGGACCTCGGCCGCTACCGCCTCCTTGGGGCCACCCGGGACGACGCCGCCGGCGAGGCCTTCGACAAGGTGGCGAGGCTTTTGGGCCTGGGCTTCCCCGGGGGGCCAGAGGTGGAGCGCCTGGCCCAGGAGGCGGAGGAAGCCCTCCCCTTCCCCATCCCCCTCAAGGACCAGACGGGGTACGACTTCAGCTTCTCCGGCCTCAAGACCCACGCCCTCCGCCTCCTGGAAAAGGGGGCCCCCAAAGCCCCCTTAGCCCGGGGCTTCCAGGAGGCGGCCATCGCCCACCTCGCGGAGGTGGTCCTAAGGGCAGCCCGGGACACGGGGCACAAGGTCCTCCTCGTGGCCGGGGGGGTGGCGGCGAACCGCTCCCTTCAGGAGCGCTTCCGAGAGGCGGGCCTCCAGGTCTTCTTCCCCCCTAAGGGCCTCACCCAGGACAATGGGGCCATGATCGCCTTAGCCGCTTGGCGCCGTTACCAGAAGGGCCTCCCCCCTTCCCCTTGGGCCCTAGGGGCCACGGCCTACTGGCCCTTAGAAGGTCCCTGAAAAACATAGAAACCCCAGACCGCCACTAGCCCTGGAGGGCCCACTTATACCACCCCATGCGGGCCCCAAGCCCGCATGGGGGCCCCGGTAGAAAAGTCCCCATGAAGTTTTTTGCGAATCTGAGGGCGCAGGAACCAAAAGCAAAGGGTATTAGGCGCTAACCCCCGGAAGAGAGGCGCAGAATACCCGTTCACCCTGGACCGCATAGACACCCTAAACCACCCACCCTCCAGGACAATGACGGGCCTGTCCCCACCCACATGCCTAACCCCGGTAGCCCCGTGCTGGACAAGGTGCCCCCCTCGGCCTGCACGGATCTGGACGGCAACCGGATAGGCACGGACGCCCGCGGGGTCAAGAGGCCCCAAGGAAAGGCCTGCGACAT
The DNA here is from genome assembly GCA_041641215.1 of Thermaceae bacterium. Taxonomy (GTDB): domain Bacteria; phylum Deinococcota; class Deinococci; order Deinococcales; family Thermaceae; genus Thermus. The sequence continues at coordinate 7,422 of JBEPYU010000054.1, read as the reverse complement.
CGGGGCGGTAGAGCGGAACTAGCCTGCCTTGGGGGCCGCCTGCCCTTTGGGGCAGGCGGCTTTCCTTTCCAGGCTAAAAGCCCCCTCATGGAAGGGGGTAGAATCAGGGTTAGGATGCTAGGACTCCTAAGGCGGCTTTTTGACAACAACGAGCGGGCCATCGCCCGCTACTACCAAAAGGTGGTGGAGCCCACCAACCGCCTCGAGGCCGAGGTGGAAAGGATCCCGGATCTGGCCGCGGCCTACAGGGAGCTCAAGGAGAAACACCAAAAGGGGGCCTCCCTAGACGAGCTCCTCCCCATGGCCTTTGCCCTCACCCGGGAATCGGCCAAGCGCTACCTGGGCATGCGCCACTTCGACGTCCAGCTCATCGGGGGGGCGGTCCTCCACGAGGGCAAGATCGCGGAGATGAAGACCGGGGAGGGGAAGACCCTGGTGGCCACCCTGGCCGTGGCCCTGAACGCCCTCACCGGCAAGGGGGTCCACGTGGTCACGGTGAACGACTACCTGGCCCGGCGGGACGCGGAGTGGATGGGGCCCGTCTACCGGGGGCTTGGGCTCACCGTGGGGGTTATCCAACACGCCTCCACTCCCCTAGAGAGGCGGCAAGCCTACCTCGCGGACGTGACCTACGTGACAAACGCCGAGCTTGGCTTCGACTACCTCCGGGACAACATGGCCATAAGCCCTGACCAGCTCGTCCTCCGCCACGACCATCCCCTCCACTACGCGATCATCGACGAGGTGGACTCCATCCTCATCGACGAGGCCCGCACCCCCCTCATCATCTCGGGGCCTGCGGAAAAGGCCACCGACCTCTACTACAAGATGGCGGAGATCGCCAAAAAGCTGGAAAGGGGCCTGCCCGCGGAGCCCGGGGTGCGCAAGGAGCCCACGGGGGACTATACGGTGGACGAGAAAAACCGGAGTGTCCACCTCACCCTCCAGGGCATCGCCAAGGCGGAGAAGCTCCTCGGGGTGGAGGGGCTCTTTAGCCCCGAGAACATGGAGCTCGCCCACATGCTCATCCAGGCCTTAAGGGCCAAGGAGCTCTACCACCGGGACCGGGACTACATCGTCCAGGATGGCCAGGTCATCATCGTGGACGAGTTCACGGGCCGGCTCATGCCCGGGCGCCGCTATGGGGAGGGGCTCCACCAGGCCATCGAGGCCAAGGAGGGGGTGCGGATCGAGCGGGAAAACCAGACCCTGGCCACGGTCACCTACCAGAACTTCTTCCGCCTCTACGAGAAGCGGGCGGGGATGACGGGCACGGCCAAGACGGAGGAGAAGGAGTTCCAGGAGATCTACGGCATGGACGTGGTGGTGGTCCCCACCCACCGGCCCATGATCCGCGTGGACTTCCCCGACGTGGTCTACCGGACGGAGAAGGGGAAGTTCTACGCGGTGGTGGAGGAGATCGCGGAGAAGTACGAAAGGGGCCAGCCCGTCCTGGTGGGGACCATCAGCATCGAGAAGTCCGAAAGGCTCTCCCAGATGCTCAAAGAACCCCGCCTCTACCTTCCCCGGCTGGAGATGCGGGGGGAGCTCCTGCGCAAGGCCATAGCCAAGCAGCAGGGGGAGGGTTGGGAAAGGCTTAGGCAGCTCCTGGAAAGGCCGGGCCAGGTGAGGGAAAAAGACCTCGCCCCCTTTGAGGACCTCATCCCCCCCAAAGGGGCCATCCGGAACGCCTGGGAGGGGTTTAAGCGGGCGGTGCACACCCTGGAGATCCTCCGCCAGGGCATCCCCCACCAGGTCCTAAACGCCAAGCACCACGCCAAGGAGGCGGAGATCGTGGCCCAGGCGGGCCGCTCCAAGACCGTCACCATCGCCACCAACATGGCGGGCCGGGGTACGGACATCAAGCTTGGGGGTAACCCCGAGTACCTGGCCGCGGCCCTCCTGGAGAAGGAGGGCTATAACCGCTACGAGTGGAAGGTGGAGCTTTTCATCAAGAAGATGGTGATGGGCCAGGAGGAGGAGGCCCGGGCCCTGGCCGGGGAGCTTGGGATTAGGGAGGAGCTCATCGAGAAGATCCGGGCCATCCGGGAGGAGTGCAAGGCGGACGAAGAGAGGGTCCGGGCCCTGGGGGGGCTTTTCATCCTGGGCACGGAAAGGCACGAGTCCCGCCGGATCGACAACCAGCTCCGGGGCCGCGCAGGACGCCAGGGGGACCCAGGGGGCAGCCGCTTCTACGTGAGCTTCGACGACGACCTCATGCGCCTTTTCGCCTCGGAGAGGGTCATCGCCATGCTGGACCGGATGGGCTTTGACGACTCGGAGCCCATCGAGCACCCCATGGTGACCCGGGCCATCGAGCGGGCGCAAAAGCGGGTGGAGGACCGGCACTTCGGCATCCGCAAGCAGCTCCTCCAATTCGACGACGTGATGGCCCGCCAGCGGGAGGTGATCTACGCCCAGCGCCGCCTGATCCTCCTCGGGAAGGACGAGGAGGTGCGGGAAGCCGCAAGGGGCCTGGTGGAGGAGGCGGTGGCGGCCATCGCCGAAAACTACCTCAACCCCCAGGTCCACCCCGAGGACTGGGACCTAGAGGGGCTAAAAGCCGCCCTCCTGGACACCGTTCCTCAGCTCCAGGGCTTCCCCTTTGAGGAGCTCAGGGGCCTTAAGCCCGAGGAAGGGGTGGAGCGGCTGGTGGAGGCGGCCCTGGCTGCCCACGAGGAGCGGGAGGCCGAGCTTTCCCCGGGCCTCATGCGGGCGGTGGAGCGGTTTGTGATCCTGAACGTGGTGGACAACGCCTGGAAGGAACACCTCCACAACCTGGATGTCCTCCGCCAGGGGATCTTCCTCCGGGGCTATGGCCAGAAGGACCCCTTCCAGGAGTACAAGCTCGAGGCCACCCGGCTTTTCCAGGAGATGGTGGCCTTCATCAAGGGGGAGGTGGCCAAGTTCCTCTTCCGCCTCAAGGTGGAGGCCGAGCCCGTAAGGCCCGTGCGGGAGGCCCCTTACGTGCCGGTGCCCGAAAGGCCCCAAGGGGAAGCCCCCTTCGGCCTAGAACCCCGGCGCAAGACCCCCCCGCCCCAGCCCGGCCTTTCCCGGGCGGAAAGGCGCCGCCTCATGCGGGAGGAGAAGCGGCGGAAGAAGTGATACCACCCCATGCAGGCTTGCGCCAGAACATAGCTTCGCTGACGCATGGGGGCCCCGGTAGAAAGTCCCCATGGAGTTTTTTAGAACCTGGAAGCGCATGAACCAAAAGCAAAGGGTATGAGCCGGGGCCTTAAGGCCCCCACCAGGTAGAGGGAACCCGCGACGAGGACGGGGAAGCCGTCCTCCTTGGCCCGGGCTAGGGCGTCCTCCAGGGCTGCCCATGGGTCGGGGAAGAAGGGCGTCCCCAAGGCCTCCCCGAGGGCCCCCTCCCCGGCTTGGGTGTAGCGGACGCTTCGGGCCTTGGGGAGGAGGTGGGCCAGGATCCCCTTCACGTCCTTCCGGGGAAAAGCCCCGAAGAGGAGGTGGTAGGCCGCAAACTCCTGGGCCAGGGCTTGGGCCGCGGGGGGATTGTGGGCCCCATCCAGGACCACCTCTACCCCCTCCAGGAGGAAGCGCTCCATCCGGCCTGGGTGCTGGGCCCTTTGGAGGCCTTGGGCGATGGCCTCCTCCCCAAAGCCCAAAAGCCTAAGGGTAGCCGCAGCCAGGCGGGCGTTGGCCTCCTGGAAGCGGCCCGGGAGGGCGGGAGGGGCGGGGAGGGCAAAGAGGGGATCCCCAGGGTCCAGGACATAAAGGGGAGCCCCCTGGCGGCGGGCCACCTCCCGGATCACCCTAAGCCCCACCCCTTCCGCCCCCGTGACCACGGGCACCCCGGGGCGGATGGCCCCCGCCTTTTCCCAGGCCACCCCCTCGAGGCTTCCCCCCAGGGCCTCGAGGTGGTCCGCCCCCACGTTGGTGAGGACCGTGGCCCGCACCCGGAGGAGGGCCTGGGTGGCGTCCTTAGCCCCCCCTACCCCCGCCTCCACCAGGGCCCAGGCCACCCCCACCTTGCGGAAGTGGTGGAAGGCCAAGGCGGTGGCCAGGTCGAAAAACCCCGGGGGCTCGGGGAAAGCCTGGCCCTGGGCCCAGGCCACGAAGGCCACCACCTCCTCCTTTGGGATCCTCCCCAGGTGGGTGCGGATCCGCTCCCGGAAGTCCACGAGGTGGGGGCTCGTGTAGGCCCCAAAGGGGAGGCCCTCCGCCCGGAAGGCGGCCTCGAGGTAGGCCACCACGCTCCCCTTGCCGTTTGTGCCCAGGACATGGACCGCGGGAAAGGCTGCCTCGGGGTGGTCCAAGGCCTCGAGGAGGGCCCGGATCCGGCTAGGGCCCCTTGGGCCCTCCCGCCGCCTCCCATAAAGCCAAGCCAGGGCCTCCGGGTAGGCCTCAGGCCTCCGCATACTGGAGCCGGTAGAGGGCGGCATAATACCCCCCCTTGGCCAAAAGCTCCCCGTGGGTCCCCTCCTCCACCAAGCGCCCTTTACGGAAGACCAGGATCCGGTCCACCCGGCGGATGGTGGCCAGGCGGTGGGCGATGAGGATGGAGGTGCGGCCTTCCATGGCCCTCTCCAAGGCGGCCTGAAGCCGCCTTTCCGTCTCAGCGTCCACGTTGGCCGTGGCCTCGTCCAGGATAAGGAGGACGTCGGGGTCAGCGAGGAGGGCCCGGACCAGGGCCAAAAGCTGCTTCTCCCCCGCAGAAAGCCCCGCCCCCCGCTCCCCCAAGGGGGTATCGTACCCCTGGGGCAGGCGGAGGATGAACCCGTGCACCCCGAGGAAACGGGCCACCTCCTCCACCCGCTCCCGGGGGACCTGGGGGTGGAAGAGGCGCAGGTTGTCCAGGACCGTCCCCGAAAAGAGGAAGGGCTCCTGGAGGACCAGGCCTATCCGGCGCCTCAGGGCCTCCTGGGCATAGGCCCGCACGTCCTCCCCGTCCACCAGGACCCGGCCCCTTTGGGGGTCGTAAAAGCGGGCCACAAGGCTGATGACGCTGGTCTTCCCTGCCCCCGTGGCCCCCACCAAGGCCACCTTCTCCCCCGGGCGGATATGGAAGGTCACCCCCCTCAAGACCCAGTCCTTCTCCCCCGGCTCCACCCCCTTGGGGGTATAGGCCAGCCAAACGTCCTGGAAGGCCACCTCCCCCCGGAAGCGCCCGATGGGCTTGGGGTTTTGCGGGTCCTTAAGCTCCTCTTCCGTGTCCAAAAGGGCGAAGATGCGCTCGCTGCTCGCCATGGCCCCCTGGAAGAGGTTGAACTTGTCGGAAAGGTCCTGGAGGGGCTGGAAAAGCTGACGGGTGTAGTCCACAAAGGCCACGAGAAGCCCCAAGGACACCCCTCCCCGGATGACCTCCCCCCCACCGTAGAAGAGGAGGGCGGCCACGGCAAGCTCCCCCAGGAAACCCACGATGGGGAAGAAAAGGGCAAACCACCGGACCACCTCAAACCAGGCCCCTAGGAGGTCCCGGTTTAGGCGGTCAAAACGGGCCTCCCGCTCCTCAGCCTTGGCGAAGAGGGCAATGGTCTCCGCGCCGGCCAGGTTTTCCTGCAAGGCGGCGTTCACCCGGGCCAAGCGCTGGCGCATGGTCCGGTAGGCCTCCCGCATCCCCCGGCGCACCCAAGCGGTGAGGAGGAAGAGGATAGGGCCGAGGAAGAGGACCACCAGGGTGAGCTTGGGGCTTAGGAGGAACATAAAGGCGAGGAGGCCCAGGATGGTAAAGAGGTCGGCCATGACCCCCACAAGGCCCCCGGTGATGAACTGGTTGATGGCGTCCACATCCGAGGTAAGCCGGGTCATGAGCCGGCCCACGGGGTTTCGGTCAAAAAACCCCGGATGTAGGCGCATGAGCTTGGCGAAGATCTCCTTCCTTAGGTCAAAGAGGACCCGCTGGCCCACCCACCGGATCAGGTAGGTCTGGGCGTAGGTGGCCGCAAAGTGGAGGAGGCGGACCCCTAAAAACCCCAGGCCGAGGAGGAAGAGGAGACGCCAACGCACCTCCAAGGGCTTGGGCTCCTGGGGCACCAGGGCCTCATCGATGGCCCATTTGAGGAAAAGGGGGGTGGTGGCCGCGGTCAGGGTGCTGAGGAGAAGGCCCAAAAGGGCTAGGGCCACCAGGAGGCGGTAGGGGCGAACGTAGGCCAGGATGCGGGAGAAAAGGACCCGATCGAAGGCCTTGCTATAGGTGTCTTCCGTCATATTATGGTTCCTGCGCTCCTAGGTCCCAAAAGACTCCAGGGGGACTTTCCACCGGGCGCAAGCCCGCATGGGGTGGTATCATGCCTCCTCCTCTAGGCGCTGGAGCCTATCGAGCTCGGCGTAAAGCCCCCCCGCCTTAAGGAGGCTCTCGTGGGTGCCCTCCTCCACGATCCGCCCCCCATCCAGGACCACGATCCAGTCCGCGTGGCGTAAGGTTGCGGTGCGGTGGGAGATGAGGAGGGTGGTCTGGCGGCCCCATAGGCCCTTGAGGTTTTGGAGGATCCGGGCCTCGGTCTCCAGGTCCACCGCGCTTAGGGCATCGTCCAGGATGAGGACCTTGGGCCTGTGGATAAGGGCCCGGGCCAGGGCGAGGCGCTGGCGCTGGCCCCCAGACAGGGTAACCCCCCGTTCCCCCAAGGGGGTGTCGTACCCCTTGGGAAAGGCCATGATCTCCTCGTGAAGCCCCGCGATCCGGGCGGCCTCCTCTACCCTAGCCCTCAAGGCCTCCCCTTCCAAGGGCTCGGAAAGCCCCAAGGCGATGTTCTCCAGGATGGTTTCCCCAAAGAGAAAAGGCTCCTGGGGCACCACCCCCACCACCTGGCGCAGGGTCTTGAGGGGAATCCTCCTCACGTCGTACCCCGAAAGGAGAACCCGGCCCTCCGTGGGGTCCAAAAGCCTAGGCACCAAGGCGGCGAGGAGGCTTTTGCCGCTTCCTGTCCTTCCCGTAATCCCTAAGGTCATGCCCTCAGGGAGGGTCAGGGTGATGCCCCCAAGGAGGTCCCGGCCCTCCAGGCGGAGGCCTACCCCCTCAAACCGCACCTCCCCCTTTAGGTCCTTGGGGCTTAAGGGCAAGGGGTCCTCCTCCCGGATGGCTGGGACCTCCCGGAAGAGCTCCTCGAGGCGGCGGAGGCTGGTGAGACCCCGCTGGAACATGCCGAGGACATACCCAAGCCCAAGAAGGGGCCAGGTGAGCTGGGCCAGATAGGCGTTGAACTGCACAAGCTCCCCCAGGGAAAGCTCCCCCCGGACCACCATCCCCCCGCCCAGGTAGAGGACGAGGAAGAACCCCACCCCCATGAGGAGGCCAAGGAGGGCGGGCAAAGGGCCTTCCACCCGGGCTAAGGCCAGGCTCTTTTGCATGTAGGCCCGGTTCAGGTCCTGGAAGCGCTGAAGCATCCGCCCCTCCAGGGCATACCCCTTGACCACCCGGATGCCGGTTAGGGCCTCCTGGGCCAGGGTGCTGATGGCGTCAAA
>JBEPYU010000053.1:0-8852 GCA_041641215.1 Thermaceae bacterium | reverse complement strand
AAGGAGGTGGTGGAGGAGGCCTTTAGGCGCTTCTTTGCGGCCTTAAGGCCCCTCAAGGCCGCGGGCAAGCTCGGTTACCTCCACTTCGGCCTCCCCCCTTGGGTGGGGCCCTCCCCAAGGAGCTTCCGCTATCTGGAAAACCTGGCGGAAAGGACCCAGGGCTACTGGGTGGCCGTGGAGTTCCGCAACCCCAGGTGGTACCAGGACTGGCCTAGGGTGAGGGACCTCCTCAGGACCTTGGGGCTTATCCACGTGAGCGTGGACGCCCCGCCCCACCCCGAGGCCCCCCCAAGGGTCTTGGAGGCCACCCACCCCGTGGCCGTCCTCCGCTGCCACGGGCGCAACCGGGCCACCTGGAAAGGCCCCCACCGCAAGGCCTACGAGCGCTTCAACTGGCGCTACTCCAAGGAGGAACTGGAGGACCTGGCCCAAGCCGCCCGCACCCTCGAGGCCCAGGCCGGGGAGGTTTACGTCATCTTCAACAACAACTATGGCACCCAAGGGGTAGAGGCGGCCCTGGGCCTCAAGGGGATCCTAGGCCTTTAGGACCCGGGCTTCGGGGCTTGACGCGGGGGCCAAGCCCGGCCCAGGATTGAGGGGATGGGTCAGGAAAGGATCCGCAACTTCTCCATCATCGCCCACGTGGACCACGGCAAGTCCACCCTAGCCGACCGCATCCTCCAGGCCACCCACGCGGTGAGCGAACGGGAGATGCGGGAACAGTACCTGGACTCCCTGGAGCTGGAAAGGGAGCGGGGGATCACCATCAAGGCCAGCGCGGTCCGGGTCACCTACGAGGCCCAAGACGGCAAGGCCTATACCTTTAACCTCATCGACACCCCCGGGCACGTGGACTTCACCTACGAGGTCTCCCGGGCCTTGGCCGCGGTGGAAGGGGTGCTCCTGGTGGTGGACGCGAGCCAAGGGGTGGAGGCCGAAACCCTGGCCAAGTTCTACCTGGCCCTGGAGCAGGGCCACGCCATCCTCCCCGTGATCAACAAGATCGACCTCCCCAACGCCCGCCCCCTGGAGGTGGCCCTCGAGGTGGAGGAGATCCTAGGCCTCCCCGCGGACGAAGCTCTTTTCGTCTCAGCCAAGACCGGCCAGGGGATCGGGGAGATGCTGGAGGCCATCGTCCGGAGGATCCCTCCCCCCAAGGGGGACCCCGAGGCCCCCCTCAAGGCCCTCATCTTTGACTCCGTCTACGACCCCTACCAGGGGGTCATCCCCTACCTCCGCCTTTTCGAGGGCCGGGTGGCCCCGGGGGACCGGATCCGGATCTGGTCCACGGGAAGGGAGTTCACCGTGGACCAGGTGGGGGTCTTCACCCCCCAAGGCCTAAGGCCCAAGGAGGCCCTGGAGGCGGGGGAGGTGGGGTGGCTCACTGCGGCCATCCGGGACATCCACGACGTCCAGGTGGGGGATACGATCACCCTGGCCCTAAGGCCCACGGAGGCCCCTTACCCGGGCTTCCGCCCCGCCAAGCCCATGGTCTTCGCGGGGCTTTTCCCCGTGGACTCCGGGGACTACGAGCGCCTTAAGGAGGCCTTGGAGAAGCTTAAGCTGAACGACGCGGCCCTCCAATTCGAGCCCGAGACCTCAAGCGCCCTAGGCTTCGGCTTCCGGGTAGGGTTTTTGGGCCTTCTCCACGCGGAGATCGTCCAGGAAAGGCTGGAAAGGGAGTTTGGCCTTAACCTCATCGCCACTGCCCCCAACGTGGTCTACCGGGCTAGGCTTAAGGACGGGGAGGAGGTGGAGATCCAAAACCCCGCGGAGCTTCCAGACCCCACCCGCCTGGAGGAGATCCTCGAGCCCTACGTGCGCCTCACCGTCTTCACCCCCGAGGCCTACGTGGGAAGCCTCATGGGGCTTTTGCAGGAAAGGCGGGGGAAGATGGTGGCCATGAACTACCTCCCGGGAGGGGCGGAAAAGCGGGTGGAGCTCATCTACGAGGTGCCCTTCGGGGAGATCCTCTACGACTTCCACGACCGCCTGAAAAGCCTCTCCCGGGGGTACGCCTCCATGGACTATGAACCCATCGGCTACCGCCCGGGGGACCTGGTGCGGGTGAACGTCCTGGTCCACGGGGAGCCGGTGGATGCCCTCACCTTCATCGCCCACCGGGAGAAGGCCTACACCCTGGCCCGGGCCCTGGTGGACCGCCTGGCCGAGCTCATCCCCCGCCAGCTCTTCGAGGTGCCCATCCAGGCGGCCATCGGGGGCAAGGTCATCGCCCGGGCCACGGTCAAGGCCCTAAGGAAGGACGTCCTGGCCAAGTGCTACGGCGGGGACGTAACCCGTAAGAAAAAGCTCCTGGAAAAGCAAAGGGAGGGCAAGAAACGCCTCAAGGCCATCGGCAAGGTGGAGGTGCCCCAGGAGGCCTTCTTGGCCCTCCTGAAGGCGGGAGGGGATGAGCCTTAAGGCCAGGCTGGCCCTGGTCATCGCCCTTTTGGCCTTCCTCCCCAACCTCACCCTAAGCCTTCTCCTCGGGGGAGGGGGGTGGGGCCTCCTCCTTTGGCTCCTCCTCGTGGCCTTGGCCTCCGGGGGGCTAGGCTACCTCCTGGCCCAGGCCCTCCTTGCGCCCCTGGAGGAGCTCACCCGGGCGGTGGGGTACCTCTCCTGGAAGGGCTCCCTCCACGAGCTCCACCTTCCCCCGCCCAAGGCCCCGCCCCCCAAGGAGATCGCCCTCCTAAGGGCCCGCTTCGGGGAGCTTTTGGGGAGGATCCGGGAGCTTCTGGAGGCCCGGGAAGCCCTTTACGGGGCCCTAGCCCACGACCTCAAGACCCCTCTCCTCGGGGCCATCCGGGCCCTGGAATACCTGGAAAGGGCCGGGGAGATAGGGCGGGAGGGGCGGATCGGGCTTTTAAAGACCCTTAGGAGGGAACTCGAGGGTAGCCACCGCCTCCTCGAGAACCTCCTCCTCCTCGCCCGCCTGGAGGGGAGGAGGCCGGCTATGGAAACCCTAAACCTGAGGGCCCTGGCCGAGGACCTCGCCCTCCGCTACCGGGAGGAGGCCCAAAGGCGGGGCCTGGCCCTCGAGGTGCGGGGGAAGGGGTACGCCCGGGGGGAGCGGACCCTGGTGGAAAGGGCCCTGGCCAACCTCCTGGAAAACGCCCTCCGCTACGCCAAAACCCAGGTGGCGATCGGGGTGGAGGAGGGGGCCCTCTGGGTGGAGGACGACGGGCCTGGCCTTCCCCTCCCCCTCGAGGCCCTGGCCCGGCCCTTCCGGCAGGGACCCGGGGCCAAAGGCGCAAGCGGCCTCGGCCTCTACGCCGCCCGCCTGGTGGCCGAGGCCCACGGGGGGAAGCTCCTTGGGGAAAGGAGCCCCTTGGGGGGGGCTAGGCTAGGCCTTCTCCTTCCCAAGGGGCATGCCCTTTAGTCCAAGGGGGGAAGCTGCCGGACCCAGAGGATATAGGAAAGGTGCTCCAGGTAGCGCAAGGGGATCTCGGAGAGGGGGCGGTCCGTCTCGATGCTCATCATACCCTTTACTTTTGGTTCCTGCGCTCTCAGGTTCCCAAAAAGACCACGGGGACTTTCTACCGGGGCCCCCATGCAGGCGTAAGCCTGCATGGGGTGGTATCACGGCCTCCCCGCCCCGCTTCTTGCGGCTTATAAGGTGGGCGATGTTCACCTCGTCCAAAACCGGGGCCACCACCCCCGGGGTGTCCACGTTCTTCACCACCAGGGTGAGGGCAGAGCCGGTGATGTGCACCTCATGCCCTTTGGTTCCTGCGCCCTCAGATTCCTAAAAAACTTCACGGGAACTTTTCTACCGGGGCCCCCATGCGGGCTTGCGCCCGCATGGGGTGGTATCAAAGCCCTCTAGGCGGAAAATCCGCACCAGCCCCCCGCCCAAGGAGCTCCCCAAAGCCTCAAGGTGCTCCCTCTCCCCCTCCAGGAGGATGCGGACGCTATTGGGGTGGACGTCCCCAAGCTCCGCCTCAAGGCCACCTCCAGGCCTTCCCTTTCCGCTAGGGCCAGGCTCTCTTTGAGGCGCCCGTCGTCGGGCTTCAGGCCCAAAACCCCCGCGGTAAGGGCAAGATGGGTCCCATGGCCGAAGCCCGTCTTGGCGAAGGAGCCAAACTCCACCCTTCTGGAGGTAGGGGGCGAGAAGCCCAAGCCGTCAGGCCCCGCGGTGTGGCTGGAAGAGGGCCCCACCGTGACCGGGCCGATTCCAAAAGCCCCATACCCTCTAGCCCTCGCAGGCCGAACACCCAAAGAGGAGGTCCCGGCTATAGGCCTGGGCCACGCTTTGGGAGAACTGGTAGTAGAGGGACTTAAGCCCAAGCCGCCAAGCCTCGAGGTAGAGCGCGTTCACGTCCTTCGGGGGGGCGTCGGGGTGGACCACGAGGTTGAGGGACTGCCCCTGGTCGATGTACTTCTGCCGGGCCGCGGCCTGGCGGAGGATCTCGAGCTGGGAGATCTCGGAGAAGGTCTTGAAGACCGCCTTTTCCTCGTCCTTGAGGAAGTCCAGGTGGGCTACGGAGCCGTTATGCTCCAGGATGCTTTGCCATACCTTCTCCTCGTCCTTGCCCTTGTCCTTGAGGAGCTCCTGGAGGAAGGGGTTTTTGAAGGGCACCTTGGCCTTCTGGAGGTCTTTCAGATAGTAGTTGCTCGTGTAGGGCTCGATGCTTGGGGAGACCTGGCCCAGGATGAAGGAACTGGACTTGGTGGGGGCGATGGCCATGAGGGTGGCGTTGCGGGTCTCCATGAGGTCGGCCAAGGGGTCTTCCGGGTGACGCTTCCTCAACCACCTCGAGGCCTCCCAGGCCCTCTCCTGGACCGTCTTGAAGATCTCCAGGTTCAGGTAGTAGGCCTCCATGCTCTCCAGGGGGATCATCTTGGACTGCAGGTAGCTATGCCAGCCCAAGACCCCTAGGCCGATCGCCCGGTAGCGCTCCGCAAAGCGCACGGCCCTTTCCATGTAGGGGATCTCCCGGGCCTTGAGGAGGAAGTCGTCTAGGACGGAGTCCAGGAAAATGACCAGGGTCTCCACGGCATCCGTGTCCTTCCACTCGTCGTAGTGGAGGAGGTTCAAGGAGGAAAGGCAGCAGACGAAGCTCTCCTCCGGGGTGGAGGGGAGCATGATCTCCGTGCAGAGGTTGGAGGCGTGGATCTCCAGGCCGAGCCGCTTGAAGATCTCGGGGCGGCCGCGGTTTGCGGCGTCCTTGAAGAGGATGTAGGGGATCCCGGTCTCGGCCCGGTTTTTGAGGATGCGGGCCCAGACCTCCCGCTTGGCCCGGTCCCCGGCCACCATCTCCTCCATCCAGCGGTCGGGGATGACCACTCCCCAGTAGAGGGACTGGATCTCGCTCTCCTCCCGCTGAATTTGGAACCACTCGGGGAGGTCAGGGTGCTCCACGTCGATATAGGCCGCGCACTGCCCCCTCCTTGTGGAGCCCTGGTTGAAGGTGCCGATCACCGCGTCGAAGATCCGGGCAAAGGCGTAGGAGCCATTGGACTCCCCGTTGTCCCGGATGGGGGCTCCCCTTGGCCTCAAGGCTCCCAAGTAGACGGAGGTGCCCCCGCCCTGCTTGCTCATCATCCCGATCTCCGCCACTCCCCGGAGGATGGAGGCGGTGTCGTCCTCCACGTAGGTGCCGTAGCAGGAGATGGGGAGGCCACGCCTCAGGCCATAGTTGGCCCACACGGGGGTAGCCAGGGAGTAGTAGCCCTTCGCCATGTACTCCGTGAACTTCTCCCCAAAGCCTGGGATCCCGGTGAGGGCCTCGGCGTGGAGGGCGATCTGCCGGACCCTTTCCTCCACGGAAACCCCGGGGAGGAGGTAGCCCCTCCCCATGAAGATGCGGGTAGGCTCGTTGGCCCAGTACCAGGGTTCGTAGGTGCGCCTTGTCCGGAGCATCCTTACCCTCCTAGAAGAGCTCGTCCGGGTCAAAGGCCTGCACCCTGCGGGCGTAGGCCACGGGGCGCTTGGCGAAGAAGTCCACCTCCTTGTCCGCGAGGAGTTCCAGGCGGAACCAGTCCGTGTCCACCTCCCTCTCTACGGGGAAAGAGGGGGGTAGGCCATAAAGGGCCAGGACCTCGTTCGCGCGCCCTCTTAGGAAGGCCTTGGTCTCGGAAGCGGAGAGGAAGGGGAGGTCCCCCCCTTCAAAGAGCCAGTCCACCAAGGCCTCCTCTCCCTGAAGGAGGGTGCGGAAGAGGGAAAGGGCCCTTTCCCCAAAGCCTTCCCCAAAAAGGGTGGGGTTTTCCTCCTTGAGGATACGGAGGAGCTCCGCCCCAAAGAGGCCGTGGATGTTCTCCTCCTTGCTCGTGGCCTCCACCGCGTTGGAGATGGCCCGGAAGAGGTTTTGCCGGTACTGGAGGGACATGAGGGCGTAAAACTGGGAGAAAAGGGCGATGTGCTCCGTAAAGGAGGAGAAGAGGAGGAGGGTAAGGGCGAAGTCCTCCAGGGTTTCCCCGGGGCGTTTGAGGAGGCCCCTTAGGGTCTCCTCCCGTTCCCGTAGAGGGGAAGCCCTTAAGGCCTCCCCGAAGAGGTCCTCGAGGCCTAGGAGGTCCAGGAGGTGGGCGTAGGCGTTGGCGTGCCGCACCTCGCTTTCCGCGAAGGTCATCCCCACCTCGGCGATTTCCGGCTTGGGGAAGCGGTCGTAGAGCCTAGCCCAGAAGAGCTTCACGGAAAGCTCCACCTGGGCGATGGAGAGGAGGGAGCGGGCCACCAGGGTCCTGGTCCTTTCGTCCACCAGGGCGTAGTCCTGGAGGTCCGCCCCGTAGCTGAACTCCTGGTGGGTCCAGTAGGTGTGGCGGACGGCGTCCCGGAACCGGAGAAGCTCAGGGTATTCATAGGGACGGTAGTGCAACCGGGGCTCTGTGAGCATAGGCCACCTCCTGCTATCCTTGGGAAAAGGATACCCCCCTCTAAGCCCTACCACAAGGGATTGGGCATCCCGGCTAGGATGCTACTACCTCTAGGAGCAAACGTCAAGGTGGGGGGCCATTTGTCTGAGGGGCCCTGTCCTGGGTGACCCCATCCTGCCCCGTGGGGGTTTGCGCTCGAATATGGCGCAAGGCACGATTTGGAAGGGCGGCTTCTCGGCTGGACGGACCTGCCCCTTACCCCGGAAGGGGAAAGGCAGGCCCAGGCCCTAAGGGGGCGCCTTCCGGGGCTTCCTGCGTGGAGCTCGGACCTCGTCCGGGCGGTGAGGACTGCGGAGCTTGCGGGGTTTAGGCCGAAGGCCACCCCTAGCCTGCGGGAAATCCACTTCGGCCTCCTCGAGGGGCGGCCCTTTATAGACCTCGAGGCCCACCACCAGGAGGCCCTCCTGCGCTTCCAGGGCTTCCACCCCCCTGGGGGGGAGTCCCTAGAGGCCTTTCAGGAAAGGGTCTTCCGGTTCCTGGAAGGGCTAAGGGAGGCGAGCCTCCTCTTCACCCACGGGGGGGTGGTGCGGGCCGTCCTCCGGGCCCTGGGGGAGGACGGGCTCATCCCCCCAGGGGGCGGGGTCGTGGTGGACTGGCCGAGGCGGGTCCTGGACCGCCTCTCCCCTAGCGGGGAGGGCAGGTAAGGGGCGGGTGGGGGCTTGCGGGGCCCACCTCGAGGCGGTAGGTGCGGGCCCCTTGCGGCCTCAGGAAAAGCCCTACCCCCTCATACCCTTTACTTTTGGTTCCTGCGCTTCCAGGTTCCAAAAAAACTCCACGGGAACCTTCTACCGGGGTCCCCATGCGGGCTTGCGCCCGCATGGGGTGGTATCACCCCCCCCGGGCCATGCGCAGGGTGTGCTGGGGGGAGGGGAAGGGGTGGTGGGTCCGGCAACGGAGTTCAAAGCCCCGGGCCGCAAGCTGGGCCTCGAGGCTTTGGTCCAGCTCCCAAAGGCCGGGGGGGGCGTAAGGGGAGTCCTGGAAGCGGAAGGTGACCACCTCCCAGCCCCCCCAGCCCTCCAGGGGGGAACGATCCAACTCCTCCGCGTCCAAGGCCACCAGCCCATAGCGGGAGGAAAGGAGGAGCTCCTTGGGGGTGTGGACCATGTGGGAGCAAGCCGCAAGGACCAGGGCCCAAAGGCCTACCCAGGCCATCCAACGGGTCATGGCACCTCCCTAAGGTCCAGGATAGGGCCCAAGGGCCCACCTGGCCTTGAGCCAAGCTTTATCCTTGGGACCATGGGAGGCCAAGGAGGAGGACGGGTCTACCTGGTGGGCACGGGCTTCGGGGGGCCGGACCACCTCACCCTAAGGGCCCTCAGGGTCCTGGAGGAGGCGGAGGTGGTCCTCCACGACGCCTTTGTCCACCCGGGGATCCTGGCCCTAGCCCGAGGGGAGCGCCTTCCCCTGCCCATGGAAGGGGAAAGGGTCCTCCACGAGGAGGCGGTGGCCCTCATGGCCCGCCTAGCGCAAGGGGGCAAAAAGGTAGCCCGCCTCTACACCGGGGACCCCTGGATCTTCGGCCGGGGGCCGGAGGAGGCCTTGGCCCTAAGGCGAAGGGGGGTGGAGCTGGAGGTGGTCCCGGGGCTCACGAGCGCCCTAGGGGCCCCTTCCCTCCACGGCCTCCCCCTGGTCCTAAGGGGGGTGGCGAGGAGCGTGGCCTTGGCCTCAGGGCGGGACGAAGGGCCCCTTCCCGTGGCGGATACCCTGGTCCTCCTGGGACCCAAGGACCTGGAAAGCCTCAGGGAAAGGCTCCTCGAGCGCTTTCCCCCGGAAACCCCCCTAGCCCTGCTGGCCCGGGCGGGCCTCGAGGGGGAAATGGTGCGGAAAGGGAGGCTGGGGGACCTCCCGGCCCTGGGCCAAGGCCTCCCCTCCCCCCTGCTCCTCGTGGTGGGCTGGGCCTTGGGGAGTGAGGCCTAGGCCCATTTCTGGGCCTAGCGGGGGCCTAAAGTGGAGGGGATGATCGACGACGTCTTGAAGCC
>JBEPYU010000052.1:0-8906 GCA_041641215.1 Thermaceae bacterium | reverse complement strand
TGACGGAGAAGCCTAAGCTGGGCGTAGGCGAAGATCAGGGTCAGGACCAGGATGGCCACGGTGATGGCCGCGGCGTAGCCTAGGCGGAAGTTTTCGAAGCCCGCCTCGTACAGGTAGTACCCCAACACCCGGGTGCCTCCGAAAGGCCCCCCCCGGGTGAGGAGGAAGACCGCGCTATAGGACTGGAAGGAGAGGATGGTGCCCACCACCGCCAAGAAGGCCAAGGCCGGCCGCAGGAGGGGAAGGGTCACGTACCGGAAGGCCTGCCAGGGGGAGGCCCCGTCCACGTAGGCCGCCTCGAGGAGGGTCTTGGGGATGGCCTTGAGCCGGGCGGAGGCCACCAGGACCCCATACCCCAGGTGCCGCCAGAGGGTGAAAAGGACCACCATGCAGAGGGCCCAGAAGGGCTCCCGATCCCAAGGGGGAAGGGGGAGGAACTGGGCCAGGGCCCCGTACTCCGGGGTGAAGAGGGTGTACCAGGAAAGGGTAGCCCCGCCCAGGGTGACAAGCCCGGGGAGGAAGAGGAGGCTTTTGGCCAGGCGCTCGTAGGGCATCCCCTCTAGGGCCAGGGCGAGGCCCACGGAGAGGGCCAGGAAGGGGGGAAGGGCCAGGAGGAGGAACTTGAGGGTCACCCAGAGGCTTCCCCAGAAGGCGGGATCCTTTAGGAGGGCCGCGTAGTTTTGTAGCCCCACGGGCTTGGGTTCGGAAAGCCCCGACCAGTCCCAGGTGGAAAAACGGATGACCTCTAAAAACGGGTAGAGGACGAAAAGGCCTAGGCTTGCGAGGGCGGGTAAGGAAAAGAGGTAGAGAGGGAAGAGCTTCATCTAGAAGAGATAGAGGAGGCTTAGGAGGAGGGGAAAGCGGTCGGAGAGGCTAGCCTCTAGGGCTAGGGGTTCTAGGTAGGCCCGGAAGCCCACCCCATAGGCCACGTGGAAGCCCCCCTCGTACCCAAGGCCTAGGCCCAGGGAAAGGGCCCCGCCCGGGACCTCGAGGCTGGCCACGGGCCCCAGGTGGATCCCAAAGGGATACCTCAGCCCAAGGCCCAGGCCTATGGAGGTGTATAGCCCCTCTAGGACCAATCCCGGAAAGAGGTTGGCCTTGAGGAAAAGCTGCCCTTGGGGGTTAGCCCGCAAGAGCAGGTGGGCGTCCAGGCCGGTATCGATCCCCAAGGGGCTAAAGGGGAGGAGAACCCCTCCTTGGAGATAGACCCCTTGACCGGGAGCGTAGCCTAGGCCCAGGGCGTTTTCCGGATAGGCGGGGGCTTGGGCGAGGGCCAAGCCCAGGAGAAAAGGCCAAAGCCATAGCCGTTTCATGGGCCTTAGCATATCAGGGCCTAGGTTAGCGTGGCGTCACGGGGCTGGGGGACCGTGGGCTGGCCGAGGGTCCTTTTGCCAAGGGAGGCCCAGGCCCTTTCCCGTTTGGCCGATCCCCTGGTGCCCAAGGGGTAGCATGAGGCCATGGGCTTTTCCGGGCGCTTGGACGAGCTGGCCCAGGCCCTCCGCCGCGCGGGTGCGGTGGTGGGGCTTCTGGAGGCCATAGGGGAGGTCCTGAAGGCTTACGAGGGGGGCAATCTTGAGGCGGAGGAGGCCTTGGAGGAGATCCGCCTCCTCCTCGAGGGACTCGTGGAGGAAGGGGAGGGGGCGGGAGGGGTTTCCCAGGGTCTTTCCGCCTAGGCCATGTCCTTATCCTGGCGTGACCTTTTGGACATCTTCCTGGTGGCCTTGGTCTTCTACCTGGCCTATCGCCTTATGGCCGGGACCCGGGCCTTGAACCTGGTCCGGGGGGTCTTGATCTACCTCGTGGTCTGGTTTTTGGCCAACCTCTTTGGCCTTTCCACCTTGAGTTGGCTTTTGGGGAATGCCGCGGCCTTGGGGGCCTTTGCCCTGGTGGTGGTCTTCCAGCCCGAGCTTCGGGGGTTTCTCGAACGGATTGGCCGGCCCCAGCCCCTCTCGCCCCCTAGGTTTTCCCTCGAGGAGCTGGTCCTTGGGGTGGGGCGGCTCGCCGAGAAGCAGTATGGGGCCCTTCTCGCAGTGGAAAGGCGGACCCCCCTAGGGGAGTACGCGGCCACCGGGGAGATCCTGGAGGCCCGCCTCTCGGCGCGCCTCCTCGAGACCCTCTTTTTCCCGGGGACCCCCCTCCACGATGGGGGGGTGATCCTCCGGGAGGGGCGGATTTTGGCCGCGGGCTGCCTTTTCCCCTTGGCCGAGGGGAGCTTGGGCCTAGGGACCAGGCACCGGGCAGCCCTAGGCCTTTCCCAGGTCTCGGATGCCTTGGTCATCGTGGTCAGTGAGGAAACGGGGTCCATACGGGTGGCGGAGGAAGGGCGCCTTTCCCCTCCCCTTTCCCTAGAGGACCTAAGGGGGCGTCTGCAGGGGGTGGTCCATGCGTGATTGGCTGGGCTTTCTCCTGGCCTTGCTCTTGGCTACGGCCCTTTGGTTCACCCTGAGGGAAAGGGCCCCCGTGGTGGAGCGGGCCCTGAGCGTGCCCCTCCAGGTGGTGGGGTTGGGCGCAGATCGGGTGGTCCAAGGGGTTCCCAAGGAGGTCTCCCTCGTCCTCCAGGGCCCGGCCCCCCTGGTCACGGGGGCAAACCCCCCGGTTTCCGCCTTCTTGGACCTTTCGGGGGTGGAGGGTCCTTTTTCCCGGGAGGTCCAGGTGGCCGCCCCCCAGGGGGTAAGCCTCAAGGAGGTGCGGCCCGCCCGGGTAGAGGGCCGGGTAGAGGCCATCCTGGAAAGGCAGATCCCCGTGGAGGTCCTGGCCCAAGGGGCCTGGGTGGAGACGACCCCCGCCTTCGTCCAGGCGCGTGGGCCCAAAAGCCTGGTGGAGGAGGCGGTGGTGGCCTTGGGGTTGGACCTCGGTTCGGAGGTGGTCCTTACCCCCTTTGGGCCCATGGGACCCCTTTTGGGGGTGGAGCTGAGGCCGGCTACGGTGCGGGTTACCGCCCGCCGGGAAGCCCTTTTTCGGAAGGTCGTGCCCCTCGAGTACCAGGCGCCTAGGGGCTTCAGGGTCTTAAGGGCCAACCCTCTGAGGGTGGAGGTGGTGGGTCCTAAGGAGGCCCTGGAGGGGATCCAGCGGGTTTTGGCCCAGCCCGAAGGGGGGTTCCGGGTGGGGGTGGTGGAGGGGCCGCTCCGCCTGGACCTTCCCCCTGGGGTAGGGGTCCTCGGGGAGGTGTGGGCAAGGCTCGAGGTCGGGCTACAATAGGGGGATGATTCACCCCATCCGCCTCTATGGGGACCCCGTGTTGCGGCGAAAGGCCCGGCCCTTCCGGGACTTCCCCCGGCTTAAGCGTTTGGCCGAGGAGATGCTGGAGACCATGCTGGAGGCTAGGGGCGTGGGCCTGGCTGCGCCCCAGATCGGCCTTTCCGAGAGGGTCTTCGTCGCCGTGGAGTACGCGGACGAGCCGGAAGAGGGGGAAAAGCCCCTGAGGGACCTGGTGCGGCGGGTGTATGTGGTGGCCAATCCCGTCCTCCTCCAAGCGGAAGGCCAGGTGGAGGGCACGGAGGGCTGCCTGTCCTTACCTGGGCTCCACTCTGACGAAGTGCCGCGGGCGGAGAGGATCCGGGTGGCCTACCAGGACGAGGAGGGACGGGAAAGGGTGGTGGAGCTCGAGGGGTATATGGCCCGGGTCTTCCAGCACGAGATGGACCACCTGGAAGGCCTCTTCTTCTTCGAGCGCCTGCCTAAGCCCAAAAGGGAGGCCTTCCTAGAAGCCCATCGGGCCCAGCTCGCCCGCTTCCAAAGGGAAGCCCGGGCTTTCCTCAAAGAGCTTGCCCAGAGGCGATGAGGGTAGCCTTTTTCGGTACCCCGGCCTGGTCGGTGCCTGTCCTCGAGGCCCTCCTTGCCCACCACGAGGTGGTCCTGGTGGTCACTGCCCCGGACAAACCCCAAGGCCGGGGCCTTAGGCTAAGCCCTAGCCCCGTGGCCCGCTTCGCCGAGGCCCAAGGGCTTCCCCTCCTCAAGCCCGAACGCCTCAAGGGGCGTACGGAGTTCTTAGGGGCCCTAAGGGAAGCGGCCCCCGAGGTGGGGGTGGTGGCGGCCTACGGCAAGATCCTGCCCAAGGAGGTCCTGGAGGTACCCCCTTGGGGGTTCCTCAACCTCCACCCCTCCCTCCTCCCCAAGTACCGGGGGCCAGCCCCCGTCGCTTGGGCCCTCATCCGGGGGGAGAAGGAAACGGGGGTTTCCATCATGCGCCTGGACGAGGGGCTGGACACCGGGCCCCTTTACGCCACCCTCCGCACGGGGATCGGGCCCCACGAGGACGCGGAAAGCCTGGGGGCCCGGTTGCGGGATCTGGGCATCGGCCTACTCCTTCAGGTGTTGAGGGATCTTCCCCACCTGACCCCAAGGCCCCAGGAGGGGGAGGCCTCCTACGCCCCCCTCCTTGCCAAGGAGGACGGCCGGATCCGCTTTGCCGAGGAGGCTCAGGCCATCTACAACCGCCACCGGGGGGTTCAGCCCTGGCCGGGGAGTTTCTTCTTCCACCGGGGCCAGCGGGTCCAGGCCCTCCGCCTCAGGCCCGAGGAGGGGAAGGGGGTCCCGGGGGTGGTCCAGGAGGTGGGCCCGGAAGGGGTGGTGGTGGGAACGGGGGAAGGGCTGATCCGCCTCCTCGAGGTCAAGCCCGAGGGGCGGAAGGCCATGCCCGCTGCGGACTGGGCCCGGGGGTATGGGGTAGGCCCGGGAAGCGTGTTGGACTAACTCATACCCTTTACCTCTGGTCCCTGCGCTTCCAGGCTCCCAAAAATCCCACAGGGACCTTTCTACCGGGGTCCCCATGCAGGCGCAAGCCTGCATGGGGTGGTATCAAAACTCCTCGTCCCACTCCGCCACGGTCTCGCTGGTGGGTGCCCGGCTTTCTGCGGTGGGCGGGGCTTCCTTGTCCCGTTCCTTGAGGAGGCCGAATTGGGTGGCGATTCCCCGGAGGCCTATTGCGCTTAGGACCACCACCCCGAAGACGCTAACCCCCCAGCCCAGGTAGGCCAGGAAGGACTGGGCGATGGAGAGGTTTTTCAGGAGGGCCAAGCCGGGAAGTCCTCCGTACTCGGCGAGAAGGGAGGCCGCGTAGGTGAGCCCCTCTACCAGGATGGGTAAGAAGAGGAGGAGGTAGGCGAGGCCCAAAAGGTTCCAGTAGACGTTCCGTCCCCCGAAGGTGAGGCGGATGAGGTAGAGGGGGAAGAAGGTCAGGACTGCGGCAAGGAGGAAGAACACAGCCCTGGGAATCCCCACAAGGCCGAGGAGGAAAAGGACAAACCAGAGGATCGGGTCCTCTCCGGGGCGGTTGAGGAAGGCCTTTTTTAGGAACTCGAGGCCGGAGATAAGGGTGTAGAAGTCCAGGGTGCGGAGGGCTGGGGCTTCTTCGAGGCTTCGGAGCGCGCGCCCGTAGGCTTCGGCAGTGGCGGGGCTGGAGAGTCGGAAAAGGGGGTAAAGCCTTGTCTCGTAAACGCTCCGCACGTTCCCCACGCGCTCACGGGCGGCAAGGAGGTCCTGGCGGCTGAGTTCTGCGCTAGCCAGGGCAAGCTGTCCTTGAAGTTCGGTGACCACCGCTAGGATATCTAAAGTGGAGGAAAAGCCGAGGGCTTGGGCCAGCTGGGCCATTTCCCTCCCCTGGGAAGGGGAAGCCCAGGAGGGGGGCACGAAGCTGGAAGGGGGGCTGGCCTCTTCCGGGGCCGGGGTGGCCGTGGGTTTGCCCGCCGCAGGCGGGCTGGGGGTTGGGGGCGGTTCGGGCTTAGCAGGGGAAGTGCGGGCTTGGGTCACTGGAAGGGCCCCCCGCCAGGACTGGACGCCTTCCAAGAGGGCCCGGGTCTTGGTGCGGTAATCCCCCCCTTGGGAAAGGGTGGCCAAGGGCTGGATGAACTCCTGGGCCTGGAGCCTGTTCCTGGGGCTATCTTGGATGAGCAAATAGCGGGCGTAGGCCCGGGCCAGGGCCAGATAGGCCTCCTGGCGGCTTGGGGCGGAGAGGGCCCTTTGGAGGTCCACGGCGATGCTTTGGAGGTAATGGGCCTCGAGGCCTACCCGTGCCTCTTCCGGAGGGAGGTTCACCACCTGGGAAGCCGTGGTTCCGGGCAATCCCGTAGCCCGGGCCAGGCGGTTGAGGAGGGCTTGCCGCTCGGTCCCTTGGGCCTGGAGAAAGGCCTCGTGCAAGGCCCGGCCTAGGAGGTGGCGGGCCACGAGGAGGTGCCCTTCCAGATCCACTGCGCTTCCCCTGGCCAAGGCCCGCCGGGCCTCCTGCAGGCTTGTGGCCACCGCGTTTCTCAGGACTGTGGGCAGGCTTTCCCCCTCCTGGCGGAGGAGGCTTTGGGCCGCATCTAAGGCGGCTAGGGAAGCCACGGGGTTTTGGATGCGCACCTGGTTTAGCCTGTCCTCGAGACGGTCATACAGTTCCGGTAAGGGGGCCGCAAGGGCCGTGATCAGCCATAGGCTAAGGGCCAGACCCCGCTTCATTTCTGGACCTCCGAGAGGGCGACTATCCGGCGCAAGGCGTGGAGAAAATGGCCAATGTTGGCCTCCTTCTTAGCCCAAAGGGCCACGTACCCCTCGCCCAAAGGGCGGATTAGGACCAAGCCTCCGGTGTGGTGGAGGTAAAAGATCCCATAGTTCCCTCGCCGCAGGAGATGGTGGACCGAACCCGTCAGGGCCAAGACCTCCTCCCGGAGCCCTTGGGTGAGGACTTCCTTTTCCTGTAGCCCCACCACCGCTACCCCCAAGGCGCCCTCCAAGCGGGCCAGACGATGGGCTAAAGCCCTTCTGGCCTCTGGATCCTCCAAGGCCACGGGCTCTGGGGGTAGCCTGGTCCCCTCTTCCTCCTTGGGCTCCGCCTCCTCCTGCCGCATGGCCTCCGTTTTTAGGGCCCGGACCAAGGCCCTAAGCTCCTTGGGCATGCTTTGGAAAGGGAGGATAGCCCGCAGCTCTGTCCAAAGCGGACCTTCCAGCAGCTCCGCCCACTGGGCGGGGGCGGTGGGCTCGCGGCCCTTCAGGGCCCTCCGCCACAGGTTCCGGGCCGCTTCCCTGGACATGTAACCCTCGAGGGCTTCCACTACCCTCTCCTCTAGGGCTTCGGGGCTTGCCAATTCCACCGGCTTTAGTGTACCATACGGCTTGCCCGGGCGGGGATCCGGGCGGAGGCCGCTGGGGTGTCGTCTAAGGGTAGGACAGCGGACTCTGGATCCGCCGGTCGTGGTTCGAATCCACGCACCCCAGCCAAAGCGTGGCCCCTTCGACTAGAGGTTAGGTCACCGCCCTTTCAAGGCGGCGGCGGGGGTTCGAGTCCCCCAGGGGTCACCAACGGGTCCGGGTTGCGCGTGGCCCCATCGTCTAGAGGCCTAGGACACGGCCCTCTCAAGGCCGAGACGGGGGTTCGAATCCCCCTGGGGTCACCAGAGGCAACCCGGACCCTCTTTTCTTGAACGGGGGCTTTTTGGTTTACCCCCCTGTGGTACCCTGAGGAGGGGTGGATTATGGACCTGATCCTAACGGGTAAAAGCCATAGAGAAGGGGACGGGGTATACGACGTGCTCATCATCGGGGGAGGGCCTGCCGGCCTCACTGCGGGGATTTACACCGGGAGGGCCCAACTGAAGACGGCCATCTTGGAAAAGGGCCTGCCTGGAGGGCAGATTGCCCAGACGGAGATGGTGGAAAACTACCCGGGTTTCCCTGAGGGGATCGGGGGGGCGGAACTCGCAGCCCGCATGGTGGCCCAGGCCGAGAAGTTCGGCGCCCGGATCCTCACCGAGGAGGTGGTGGGCCTCGAGGTCCTAGAGGAGGGGTTCCTCGTCCGGGGGTACGAGGGCACCTACCGGGCCCGGGCGGTCATCCTGGCCATGGGAGCTAACCCCCGGCGCCTAGGGGTCCCGGGGGAGGACCGGTTTTACGGCCGGGGGGTTTCCACCTGCGCCACCTGCGACGCACCCTTTTTCCGGGGCAAGCGGGTGGTGGTGGTGGGGGGTGGGGACGCGGCGGTAGAGGAAGGCCTCTACCTCACCCGCTTCGCCGAAGAGGTCACCTTGGTCCACCGCCGGGACGAGCTTAGGGCCAACAAGACCGCCCAAGCCCAGGCGTTCCAGAACCCCAAGATGCGTTTCCTCTTCTCCCACGTCGTCACGGAGATCCTCGGGGAGGAGGAGGTGGAGGGGGTGCGGCTTAAGAACCTGAAGACGGGGGAGGAGTTCGTCTACCCCACGGACGGGGTCTTCGTGTTCATCGGCCACGTGCCCAACACCGCCTTCCTCCAAGGGGTGGTGGAGCTAAGGCCCGATGGGTACGTGCGGGTCTGGGACGAGGTCTATACCTCCGTCCCTGGGATTTTCGCTGCGGGGGACGTAGCCGATCCCATTTACCGCCAGCTCACCACCAGCGTGGGGGCGGGCACCCAGGCGGCCATGGCTGCGGAGCGGTACCTTAGCGAGCACAAGGAAGGGGTAGGGGCTAAGGAATAGGCGGGGATTGAGGTTTCCCAGCGCCCTTTTCGCCTTCCTCCTCTACCTCCCCCTGGACGACCGGCCGCCCAACTGGGCCCCTTGCGGGTGGGGCCTGGTGGTCTGTCCTCCCCAAGGGGCCTATTGGGGCAAAGAGGGGGCGGACCTTTCGGCCCTAAGGGCCTGGTGGCCAGCCTGGATGCCCTGGCCTACGGGGGCCTTCTCCCAAGCCGCCACTCGCCCGAGGACGCCTCGAGGCCCCCTCCTTTCCTGGAAGGTGGCCCAAGGGGGGTCCCTTTGGCTTTTTGGGGTGAGACGCCACCCAGCGGGCCCGGAACCTCGAGGTCCTAAGGGCCCTGGCCCCGTGGAGAGCCTTCGCCTACCTGGAGGCGGTGTGGGACGACGCCCTGGGGCGTTCCCCTGGGCCCATCGAGGCCCAAACCCTCCCCTACCCGTCCAGGGGCGGACGAGGCGGGCCAGATCCTCCTACGGGTGCCC
>JBEPYU010000051.1:0-9110 GCA_041641215.1 Thermaceae bacterium | reverse complement strand
TGCCCACCTTGGGGGAGGTCCTGGCCCTCCTCGAGGCCTACCCGAAGGCGGTCCTGAACGTGGAGCTCAAGTCCATCCCGGGCTTCCCCTCAGGAGCCCGGGCCTTGGGGGAGGCCTTGCGGCCTTGGGCCCAGCGGGTGATCGTTTCCAGCTTTGACCCCGTGGCCCTTTTCGGGCTTAGGGGGTATGGGCTGCGGCGGGCCCTCCTCTTTGCGGGGGAGGACCTCGGGCCCCTGGCCCAGGCCTTGGGGTTTGAGGGGGTTCATCCCCACAAGGACCTGGTCACGGGGGAAAGGCTTGCCCTCTGGAAGGCCCAAGGCTTCTTCGTGATCCCCTGGACGGTGGATGACCCCCAGGAGGCCCGCGCCCTCTTGGCCCTAGGGGTGGATGGCCTCATCGGGGACCTGCCCGAGGTCCTCCTGGGGGCGTAGGTGGGGGTCCTGGCGGGGGCCGCCCTTTTCCTCCTTGGGGAGTCCACCTTGCGCCTAGCCTCCCTTGGTAGCGGCTCCTTGTCTCCCCCCCTGGCCTTGGGGCTAAGCCTCCTTACGGGGAGCGGCACAGGCTTCACCCCTTTCGGGGCAGCCCTTTACCGCCTGGAGCTTGGACCACCCCGTGCAGGCTGGCGCCAGAACGTAGCGCAGGGTACGCTTTGCTAACCCGCTGGCCCATGAGGAGTGCTGGTAGAAGAGTCCCTAGTGGGGTTTTTTGGAAACCCGAGGCGCAGGAGGCGAAAGCGGAGGGCATTGGGGGGAAAGGGCCACCTCCCAGCAGCGGGGGCTTAACGCCAAAGCAGCTCCGGGTCCCCCAGCGGGCGGGGCAGATACGGAAGGCGGTAGTATGACCCCTAGGGGAGGAACACCCAAGATCGGTCCAGAGAGGGGCCGGACCCCGCAGGGCTAACGGCAACAGGGGATGGTGGGGCCCCCTACCGGAGGGAGGTGAGGAGGGCAAGGAGCAACCCAATCCCGGTGAAGAGGAGCATGGCCTTGTTGAAGGCGGTGTGGATCTCGGCCTTGACCTCCTGCCGGAGACTCTCCAACTTGCCCTCCACCCCCTGGATGCGGCCCTCCAGCCACCTGCTGGATCCGCTCTTCCAACTTGCTTTCCACCTGCTGGATGCGCCCCTCCAGCTTGGTTTCCACAGCCCGCACCTCTTCGCGCAGGCCGTCGATGCGGCGGGAGAGGTCCTTCAGGGGTGGGAGGACCTTGACGGTAGCCTCCACGATGCCCTCTAGCTTCTCCAGGCGCTCCAGGAGGCGGTCTTCGGGCATGTCCCCATTCTAGCCCAGGCCGGGGCCGGAGGGGAGCCTGCGCCCTGAAGTCCCAGAGCCGAGGCTTGTGCGCCGTTGGGGGGGGACGAGGGGAGGGGGTTTGTGCGGGTAGGCCAGGGGGTGTGAGTTTTGAGGTAGCCTAACCTCATGGTCCCCGAACTCGAGACCCGGGCCTATATCGGTGGCCGTTTCTTGAGCTTGCCCCAGGCTTTCCCCGTGGTCTCCCCCGCCACCGGGGAGGTGGTGGCCGAGGTGGCGGACGCGGGGGAGGAGGAGGCCAAGGAGGCCTTGGAGGAGGCCGTACGGGCCCAAAGGGCCTGGGCCCAGGCCTCGGCCTACGAGCGGGGGGAGGTCTTGCGCCGCTGGTTCGAGCTCATCCTGGAGCACGAGGAACCCTTGGCCCGCCTCATGGCCTTGGAGATGGGCAAGCCCCTCAAGGAGGGCCGGGCCGAGGTGCGCTACGCCGCGGGCTTTGTGGAGTGGTACGCGGAGGAGGCCAAGCGGGTCTACGGGGAGATGGTCCCCGCCCGGCTCAAGGGCCGCCGCATCCTGGTCCGCTACGAGCCCGTGGGGCCGGTCTACGGCATCACCCCCTGGAACTTCCCCGCGGCCATGGTGACCCGCAAAGTGGCCCCGGCCTTGGCCGCGGGCTGCACCTTTGTCCTTAAGCCCGCGGAGGAAAGCCCCCTTACCGCCCTTTACCTGGCCCGGCTCTTCCACGAGGCCGGGGGGCCCCCGGGGGTTTTCCAGGTCCTCCCCACTTCCAGGCCCGAGGCCCTTTCCCAGCCCTTCCTCGAGGACGAACGCATCCGCAAGCTCACCTTCACGGGGAGCACGGAGGTGGGCCGCCTCCTTTACGAAAGGGCGGCCCGCACCCTCAAACGGGTCTCCTTGGAGCTAGGGGGCGGGGCCCCCTTCTTGGTCTTTGCGGACGCGGACCTGGAGCGGGCAGCCCAAGAGGCCCTAAGGGCCAAGTTCCGCAACACCGGCCAGTCCTGCGTGGCCGCTAACCGCTTTTACGTGGAGGCCCCCATCGCCGAGGCCTTCGCGGAGGCCTTCCAAAAAAAGGTCCAGACCCTCAAGCTGGGGAACCCCCTGGAGGAGGACACGGACCTCGGCCCCTTGGTCAACGAGGCCGCCTTGCGCAAGGTCCAGGGCCACGTGGAGGAGGCCTTGGCCCGGGGGGCCCAGCTGGCCCTTGGGGGGAGGGCCCGGGGGCTTTTCTTTGAGCCCACGGTCCTCCTCGGGGTGCGGCCGGGAAGCCGGGTCCTAAGGGAGGAGACCTTTGGGCCCGTGGCCCCCATCGTCCCCTTTCAGGATGAGGAGGAGGCCCTGGCCTTGGCCAATGGCCTCCCCGTGGGCCTTGCCGCCTACGTCTTCACCCGGGACCTGGCCCGGGCCTTCCGGGTGGCCGAGGCCTTGGAGTACGGGATCGTGGGGGTAAACGACGGGGTCCCCTCCACCCCCGAGGCCCCCTTTGGGGGGGTGAAGGGGTCGGGCCTGGGCCGGGAGGGGGGGCGCTGGGGCCTCGAGGGGTACCTGGAGGTCAAGTACGTCTCCCTCCTCCTCTAAAGGGCCCCCCCGCTTTGCCAAAGGATGTAGGCCCCCATGAGGACCAGGAGGGCGGCGAACCCCCGCTTGAGGGCCGTTTGGGGGAGGAGGAAGTTGAGCCTTCCCCCGAGGAGGCTGCCCAGGATCCCCACCAGGCTGAAGAGGAGGATGACGGTCCAGTTCACGGCGAGCCCCTGGAGGGGGAGGAGGTGGAGGTACTTGTAAAACCCCGCCCCGGACTTCAAGGCGATGATGACCAGGCTGGTCCCCACGGCCAGGCGCATGGGTAACCCCCCGAGGAGGACCAGGGCCGGGACGATGAGGAACCCGCCCCCCACCCCCACAAGCCCCGTGAGGGCCCCCACGAGAAGCCCATCCCCCACCACCTTGGCCATGGACCGGGGTTTGGGGCTAGGGTTTTCGGGACCCGGCCTCACCATCATGTAGGCGGCCAGGATCATGACCAGGGCCAGGAGACCGAGCTGCACCTTCCCGCTTACGAACTGGGAGAGCCAGGCCCCGAGGTAGGTCCCCAGAATCCCCGGGATCCCGAATAGGACCACGCTCCGCCAGTGGATGAGGCCCCTTAGGCCATAGGGGATGGCCCCCACGAGGGCGATGAGCCCCACGATGGCCAAGGACTCCGCGATGGCCGCCTTCTCCGGTTCCCCCACGAGGTAGACCAGGATGGGGGTGGTGAGGATGGAGCCCCCGGAGCCCAAAAGCCCCAAGGCCAGGCCGATGGCCAGGGCCCCGAGCCAGGCCAGGGTCATCGCTCCACGGGGAGGCCCATCCCCATCCAGGCGTAAAGCCCCCCCTCCAGGTTGCCCACCCGTTCCCCGTCAAAGCCCTGGGCTACCAGGAACTCCGCGGCGGAGGCCGAGCGGTTGCCCGAGTTGCACACGAGGAGGATCCTCCCCTCCTTGGGGAGCCGCCCTAGGGCCTGCGGAAGCTCCCCTAGGGGGATGTTCACCGCCCCGGGGAGGTGGCCCATGGCGTACTCGAAGGGCTCCCGCACGTCCACCACCTGGGCCCCTTCGGCGATCCAGGCCTGGGCCTCCTCGGGGGTGAGGTCCCGGTAGGGGGTCTTCTGGTAGGTGGCCTCCACGGGCTCCGTGTCCAGGGGGAGGCCTTGGCGGTACCAGGCGATGAGGCCCCCCTTGAGGTTCATCACGTTGTTGTAGCCCAAAAGGCTAAGCCACTGGGCGGCTTGGAGGCTACGGTTGCCGCTACGGCAGTAGAGGACCACGGGCTGGTCCTTGGGGATCTCCTGCACCCGGACGGTGAACTCCGAGCCAGGGATGAGCTTGGCCCCGGGGATCCGGACCTGGGCGAACTCCTCCACCTCCCTTACGTCGACGAAGAGCACACCTTGGTCTAGGAGTTCCTTGGCCTCTTCAGGGGTGATGTTTTTGATCTGGGTTACCATGCCGCACCTCCTTTGGGTGTGGGGCCCGGGGCCTCCCCGGGCCCTTGGGCTTTAGCGGAGGGTGACCTCCTTGGGCTGGCCCTTTTCCACGGGGAAGCCCGCCTGCCGCCAGGCCTTGAAGCCCCCCGTGAGGTTGATGACGTTCCTAAAGCCCGCCTCGAGGAGGGCGCTGATGGCCGTGGAGGAGCGGTCGCCCCCCTGGCAGTGGAGGATGACCGGCCGGTCCTTGGGGATCCGGTCCAGGTTTTGCCGGATCCTCCCCGCGTGGATGTTCAGGGCCCCCGGGATGTGCCCGGCCAGGTACTCGTCCCGGCCCCGCACGTCCAGGATCAGGGCCTCTCCCTTTTCCCAAAGGGCCTTGGCCTCGGCTGCGGTGATCTGGGGTACGGTCTCCAGCTCCCCCTTGGCGTACCCCTCTAGGCTCGGGATGTACCCGATCACCTTGTCCAGGCCGATGCGGATGAGGGCCTTGGTGAGCTCCTCCACCTGGTAGGGGCTAGCCAGGAGGACCAGGGGCCGGTCGTAGGGGAGGAGCCACCCCGCCCAGGTGGTGAAGTTGGGCCCCGCGGGGATGTTGATGGCCCCAGGGAGGTGCCCCCCTGCGAAGGCCAGCTTGTCCCGGGTGTCCACCAGGATGGCCCCTTCGGAAAGGGCCCTTTGGAAGCCGTAAGGGGTGAGCTCGGCCACCCGGGGAAGGGTGCCCAGGATGGGCATCCCGTCCCGGTTCAGGCGCTTCATCTCCTTGAAGTAGGTGGGGGCCTCGGGCTGCCCCTCGAGGAGGGCCCTCACGAAGCCCTCCTCGTCGTCCCTCTCCAGGTAGGGGGCCCACCAGGCGAAGCGGCGCTCGTACCCCACGGTGGTGCTGGGCACCGCCCCCAGGGCCTTCCCGCAGACCGAGCCCGCCCCGTGCCCCGGCCAGACCTGGACGTGGTCGGGAAGGGTGAGGAACTTCTCCTTGAGGCTTCGGAACATCCGCCGGGCCCCGGGCTCCGCGGTGCCCCGGATCCCCGCGGCCTCCTCCAGGAGGTCCGGGCGGCCGATATCCCCTACGAAGACGAAGTCCCCGGTGAGGAAGAGGCTCGGCTCGTCCGCCACCGCCCCGTCGATGACCAGGAAGGAGAGGTGTTCGGGGGTGTGGCCTGGGGTGTGGACGGCCCGCACCCGGACGTTGCCGATGCGGATCTCGTCCCCGTCCTTAAGGAGGACATGGCGGAAGCCTTCGAGGCCCCGGTACTTCCAGTTCTCGTCCCCCTCATCCGAGAGGTAAAGGGTGGCCTCCGTGGCCTTGGCGAGCTCCCGGGCCCCTGAGAGGTAGTCCGCGTGGATGTGGGTCTCCGCAACGGCCACGATGCGGAAACCCCTCCTCCGGGCCTCCTCCAAATAGGGTTGGATGTCCCTCCGGGGGTCGACGACCAGGGCCTCCCCCGTGGCCTGGCAGGCGATCATGTAGCTGGCCTGTGCCAATCCCTCCTCGTAGAACTGGCGAAACCACATAGCGCCCTTATTATACCCCACCGGGGTATTTTGTCAAGAACCCCCATAGGGTATCCTGGCCCCTGAGGCCTTGGTCTTAGGCCCCCTTGTCCTCCCCTGGGAGCGGCTCGCCCTGGTCCTTTTCCTCTTGGCCTTCCCCTTTCTTGCCGCCCGCAAGGGGGCCCATGCGGAAAGGGACGTCTGGCTAGGGTTGGCCCTTGGCCTCCTCGCTGCCCGGCTGGGCTACGGCCTGGCCCATGCCCCCGCCCTTTTCCAGGGGGGTGTCCTCCCGGGGCTTGGGGCTTTTAGCCCTTTGGGCCTGGCTCCTCCTCCGGATGGGCCAGGGGGCCCTGGGCCTCCTTGCCCCCTTCCTCCTGGCCTTGGCCCTGGCCCCCCTTTACTGGGTGGGCCCTGGGGGGAGGCTGGAGCCTGGGGCCCCCATCCGGGGCCCCGCCCTGGTCAACCTCTGGTCCACCTGGTGCCCCCCCTGCCGGGCGGAGATGCCCCTTTTGGCCGAGTACGCCCGCCGGGGTTACCCCGTGGTCTTCCTCAACGCGGGGGAGGATCCGGCCTGGGTGTGGGCTTACCTCGAGGGGCTGGGCCTTTCCGGGAGCTACGGGCCTTCCGGGCCCGGCTCCAGGTGGTGGGCCTACCCACCACCTTCCTCCTCGGAGGGGATGGGCGGGTGTGGGCCCGCCACCTAGGGACCTTGGACCGGGCCCAGCTTCAGGCCCTCCTCCGGCTTGTGGAGGCCCCTTAGGGGTCTAGCCTCCAGTTACGTTACCCGGGTAGGTTATATTTGGGTAGGGAGGATAGGATGAAGCGTCCCCTCTGGATCGGCATGTTGGTCCTTGGCCTCTTGGCGGTCTTTGCGGGGGTAAGGCTGGCCTCCTCCGCGGGGTCCCAGCCGGGCTACCGCAACGTCACCGTGCAGGACCTCTACCAGGCCCCTGAACCCAAGTGGATCCTGGACGTCCGGGAGCCCTACGAGTTCGCCACGGTCCACGTCCCCGGGGCCCGGCTTATCCCCTTGGGCCAGTTGGCCCAAAGGGCTGGGGAGATCCCCCGGGACATCCCGGTCTACGTGATCTGCAATAGCGGCAACCGCTCCCGGGAAGCAAGCCGCATCCTCGTCCAGCAGGGCTTTAGGAACATCCATAACGTGGAGGGAGGGATCAAGGCCTGGATGGCCGCGGGCTACCCGGTTGTCCGCTGAATCCGCTCTTGGGCCTTGTGGACGCCATAGAGGTAGATCCCAAGGACCAGGGGGAGCCCCCCGCGTAGGTCCGCTAGGCCCAGGACCACCCCCAGGAAAAGGCCCAAGGCCCCGTAGGCCCCCACCACGAGGGCGGGTCCCAAGGGGCCTCCCTCCTTTTCGGCCCGCCGGGCTAGGGCCCAAGGGTAGGCCGCAAAGGGGAGGAGGAGAAAGGCGTAGGGCCCCACCGGGGGGAGGAGGAGGACCAGGCCTAAGGTGGCCCCGTGGAGGAGGAAGAGGAAGAAGGCGTAGAGCCTAAGCCCCCTGACCCTAAGTTCCCTAGGGGCCTTGGGGTCCCGCAAGGCCGCAAGGGCTTCCCACATCATGCCCCTTTGCTTTTCCTGCGCTTCCAGCTTCTAGACCGGGGCCCCCATGCGGGCGCAAGCCCGCATGGGGTGGTATCAGGGGTGGAGGACCCGCTGGAGGAAGGCCCGGGTCCTCTCCTCCTTAGGGCGGGTAAAGATCGCCTCGGGGGGGCCTTCCTCCACCAGGCGTCCTTCGTCCATGAAGACCACCCGGTCGGCCACCTCCCGGGCGAAGCCCATCTCGTGGGTCACCACCACCATGGTCATCCCCCCCTTGGCCAAGGCCCGCATCACGTCCAGGACCTCCCCCACCATCTCGGGGTCCAGGGCGGAGGTGGGTTCGTCGAAGAGCATGAGCTTGGGTTCCATGGCCAAGGCCCGGGCGATGGCCACCCTTTGCTGTTGGCCACCGGAGAGCTGGCCCGGGTACTTCCGGGCCTGGTCCGCGATGCCCACCCTCTCCAGAAGCTCCATGGCCTTCTTCTCGGCCTCTTCCCGCCTAAGCCCCCTTACCCGGATGGGCCCTAGGGTGACGTTCTCCAGGACCGTCATGTGGGGGAAGAGGTTGAACTGCTGGAAGACCATCCCCACCTCCCGCCGGACCTTGGGCAGGGCGCGGTCGTCCTTCACGTTGAGGCCATCCACGAGGACCTCCCCTTCCTGGAAGTCCTCGAGGCGGTTGATGCAGCGGATGAGGGTACTTTTGCCGCTTCCTGAGGGGCCGATGATCACCAGCTTCTCCCCTTGGGCCACCTCGAGGTGGATCCCCTTTAGGACGTGGAGGGGGCCAAACCACTTGTGGAGGTTGCGGATCTGGACGATAGCTTCCATTTCCCATCCAGTTTAGCGGCTCCCTAGGCCGAGGTACCTTTCCAGGAGCCGGCCCAGGTAGGAGAAGAGGGCCGAAAGGAGGAGGTAGACCAAGGCCAGGAACAGGTAGACCTCCCGCTCCAGCCCCACGTTCTTGGGGTTGGCCAGGACGGCCCGGGCGATGCCCATAAGGTCCAGAAGCCCGATAAGGGCCACCAAGGAGGTGTCCTTGAAGAGGCTGATGAACTGCCCCACGAGGGCTGGGATCACGGAGCGCAAGGCCTGGGGCAGGACGATGAGCCGGATCGTTTGGCTGGGGGATAGGCCCAGGGCCAAGGCGGCCTCCCACTGCCCCTTGGGGACGGACTGGAGGCCTCCGCGCACGTTCTCCGCCAGGTAGGCTGCGGCGAAGAGGGTCATGGCGATGAGGGCCCGGACCGTTTGGGCCAGGCGCACCCCTTCGGGGAGGAAGAGGGGTAGGGTCACGAAGGCCAGGAAGAGGAGGGAGATGAGGGGGACCCCCCGGATGGTCTCGATGTAGACGATGGAGAGGGTGCGGATGACCGGCAAGGGGCTTTGCCGCCCCAGGGCGAGGAGGATCCCTAGGGGGAAGGCCAGGGCCATGGCCAGGAAGGAGAGGAGGAGGGAGAGGAGAAGCCCCCCCCAGAGGCTCGTGGGTAGGGGAAGGAAAAGGAGGACAAGGAGGAATCCCCCAAGGAGCCAAAGCCGGGGCCTGGGGAGCCTCAGGGCCTTTAGGCTTCCCAGGACCCCGAGGAGGAGGACCCCGAGGCCCAGGAAAAGGCCCTGGGCCTTGTAGGTAAGGCCGGGCGGGAGCTGGCCCACGAGGAAGTAGCGGAGGTTTTCCCCCACCACCCACCACTGGGCCTCGAGGGCCCAAAGGAGGAGGCCTCGGCCCACGTAGAAGCAGAGGAGGAGTAGGAGGAGGGTGATGGAGGCGTTCAGGGGCGTTCCGAAGAGGCCTTTGAGGAGACCCTTCATAGCTTCCAACGCAGGGC
>JBEPYU010000050.1:0-9396 GCA_041641215.1 Thermaceae bacterium | reverse complement strand
GAGGGCCAACAAGCCCCACAAGGGATACCGCCGGTTGCGGGCCCTGGGGTCGGGGACTTGGGACAAGGCCTCGCGTAGGGTCATGCCCCCTCTTTACCCCAAGGCCACATATCGGTCAAGTCTGCCCCTTTTCTTGCGTTTTTACGTATCTTCGTGGATTTACGTTATACAATGGGGCCATGGCCCTGTGGTTTGAGGAGAGCGCGGAGGAGAGGCAGGTCCTAGGTCCTCTTCGGGAGTTTTTGCGGGAGGAGGTGGCCCCGGGTGCTTCGGAGCGGGACCGCACGGGAACCTTTCCCTGGACCCTGGTGAGGCGAATGGCCGAACTTGGCGTTTTCGGGGCCACGGCACCCGAGGCCTACGGGGGGGCGGGGCTTAGCGCCCGGACCTTTGCCCGGATGGTCGAGGAAATCGCCTACGTGGATGGGGCCTTGGCCCTCACCGTGGCCAGCCACAACTCCCTGGCTTTGGCCCACATCCTCCTTGCGGGAAACGAGGCCCAGAAGGCGGAGTTTCTGCCGAAGCTTGCCCAAGGGGAGGTCCTTGGGGCCTGGGCCCTTACGGAGCCGGGTTCGGGCTCGGACGCCGCCGCTCTTAAGACCAAGGCGGAGGAGGTAGAGGGGGGTTATCGCCTTAACGGGACCAAGCAGTTCATCACCCAAGGGAGCGTGGCCGGGGTGTATGTGGTCATGGCCCGGACGGATCCTCCCCAGGGCCAGAAGAAGCACCTCGGGATTTCCGCCTTTGCCTTCTTCCGGCCAGAAAAAGGCCTACGGGTAGGCAAGAAGGAGGAAAAGCTAGGCCTTAAGGCCTCGGACACCGCCCAGCTTTTCTTGGAAGACCTCTTCCTTCCAAAGGAGGCCCTCCTTGGGCCCCGGGGCCAGGCCTTTTACCACGTGCTCCAAGTCCTGGATGGGGGGCGGATTGGGATTGCGGCCATGGCCGTGGGCCTGGGCCGGGCGGCCTTGGACTACGCCCTCCGCTACGCCAAGGAGCGGGAGGCCTTTGGCCGGAGGATTGGGGAGTTCCAGGGGGTTTCCTTTAAGCTTGCGGAGATGGCCACGGGGCTTGAGGCCGCCCGCCTCCTCTACCTCAAGGCCGCGGCCCTTAAGGACGCGGGCCGGCCCCATACCCTGGAGGCGGCCCAGGCCAAGCTCTTGGCCAGCGAGGTGGCCGTTCGGGCCTGCGACGAGGCCATCCAGATCCTCGGCGGCTACGGCTACATCAAGGACTACCCGGTGGAGCGCTACTGGCGGGACGCCCGCCTTACCCGGATCGGGGAGGGGACAAGCGAGATCCTGAAGGTGGTCATCGCGAGGAGGCTCCTCGAGGCCGTGTAAGGGCGAGCTGGCCACAGGCTGCCCCCACGTCCCGCCCCCGGCTTTTGCGGATGGAAACGGGCACCCCTAGGCGCCGGAGCTCCTGGGCAAAGGCCTGGACCCCCGCCATAGGGGTGCCTACCACGGGGGCCCCCGGCCAGGGGTTGAAGGGGATGAGGTTCACGTGGGCGCTAAGGCCCTTAAGGAGCCTGGCTAAGGCTTTGGCCTGCCAGGGGTGATCGTTCAGGCCCTTAAGGAGGGTATACTCCAGGGTGACCCGCCTTTTGGTCTTGGCGTAGTAGTGGCGCACGGCCTCCATGATCTCCCCCACGGGGTAGCGCTGGGCGGTGGGGATGAGGAGGCGGCGGGTTTCGTCGTCTGGGGCGTGGAGGGAAAGGGCCAGGCGGATGCCCAAGTCCTCCTCCGCCAGCCGGTAGATCCCCTTGGGGATGCCCACGGTGGAAAGGGTGATGCGCCTTGGGCTCATGGCCAGGGCCTTGGGGTGGAGCATGATCCGTACCGCCTTGAGGACGTTTTGGAGGTTAAGGAGGGGCTCCCCCATGCCCATGAGGACCACGTTGCGGATTTCCCGTGGGGATAGGCCTTGGTGGTGGGCGATAGCTAGGAGCTGGTCCAGGATCTCCGCCGCGGTGAGGTTACGGCCAAAGCCCAAGGCCCCCGTGGCGCAAAAGGTGCACCCTGCGGGGCAGCCCACCATGCTGGAGAGGCAGACCGTCTTGCGGTTGGCGTAGGGCATGTGGACGGCTTCGGTTTGCTTGCCGTCTAATAGGGTGAAGAGGTACTTGGCGCTCCCGTCTTGGCTGGGATAGGCCTCCACCAGGGCGAACTCCCCAAGGCGCCAGTTTTGGGCAAGCTCCTGGCGCAAGGCCTTGGGGAGGTCGGTCATGGCCTCGAAGTCCCGTACCCCCCGGGCGTAGATCCAGTGGGCAAGCTGGCTCTTGCGATACCCCTCGAGGGGAAGCTCCTCGGGGGCGAGCTCGAGGAGGGACTTAAGCTGGGCCTCAGGGAGGCGGATCATCCTGCTCATTTTAGCAGGGGGTAAGGTGAGGGCATGAAGGCCTTATATTCGGTTCCTGCGCCCTCAGATTCCCAAAAAACTTCACGGGGACTTTTCTACCGGGGCCCCCATGCGGGCTTGCGCCCGCATGGGGTGGTATTAAGCCTTTTGGCCCTCCTTTGGGGAGTGGCCTTGGCCCAGGCGGAGGTACCCTTTTGGCACACCCTGGGCCAAGGAGGGTATCTGGAGGCGGAGGCCCTTGGCTTCAACCAGGCCCAAAGGCGCTACCTCCTTAAGCCCCGTTTCGTGGGGGATTACCGGGAACTCGGCCTTCTCCTCACCGCGGCCCTTAGGAACAACTCTGCCCCGCCCCTTCTCCAGGTGGAGCTCAGCTTCCTGCCCGTTTTGGCCCAAGCGGGCCTCCTGCAGGAGGTGACCCTAGGGGAAGTGGGGGATCTGGACCCGGCCCTTTTGGCCTTGGGGCAGGTGGGGGGGCGGCAGGTGGGCCTGCCCATAGGGGTATCCCTAGCCCTCCTCTTCTACAACCAGGAGGCCTTCCGGGCCCGGGGCCTAGCCCCACCCCGTCGCCTTGGGGATCTGCCTAGGGTAGCCAAGGGCCTCTCCTCCCGGGCGGCCAAGGGGTTCCTCTTCGTGGCCGACGTGTACAGCTTTGCTGCCCTAGCCTCAGCCCAGGGCCGTCGCCTGGCCGAGGGGGGCAAACCCAGGCTGACGGAGGGGGTCCAGGCCCTGAACCTCCTCCTCGCCATGCGAGAGGAGGGGAGCCTCCAGGTGCGTAGGCCTACGGAGATCACCCAAGCCGGCCTGGACTTCCTCCGCACCAAGGCCTTCATGGTCTTGGGGCCTTCCACCCTTCTCCCTGCGGCCCAGGCCCGCACGGAGATCCCCTTCCGGGTGGGGGCGGTCCCCATTCCCCTAGAGCCCGGGGGCTGGGTGGCGGCCTCAGGGGCTGTCCTTGTGGCCCTGAAGGGCGGGGGCCCCGTGGCCAAGGAGGCCCTCCTCGCCTTTTGGCGCTACCTCATGGCGCCAAGCCGGCAGGCTGTCCTGGCCGAGGGCACCCACTATCTCCCCCTGAGCCTCGAGGCCCAGGCCCGCCTGGGCAGGACCCCTTACGGGGAGGTGCTCCTCGGCCTCAAACCCCAGGCCCGCCCCTGGCACCAGGAGGCCCCCATGGTCCTTTGGGCCTCGGCCTTGGAGCGGGCCCTGGAGGCTGCCCTCTTTGGCCGTCTCTCCCCAGAGGCCGCCCTCAGGCAGGCCCAGCTCGAGGCGGAAAGGGCTACCTTTCCCTGATACCCTTTACTTTTGGTTCCTGCTTTACTTTTGGTTCCTGCGCCCTCAGACTCCCAAAAAACTTCACGGGGACTTTTCTACCGGGGCCCCCATGCGGGCGCAAGCCCGCATGGGGTGGTATGACCCCCTTCTGACCCCCTTTCCCCTAGACTGGGGCCATGGCGCAGATATGGGCTTTGCTCCTCCTCCTGGGGCTGGCCTCGGCCCAGGTGGAGATCCCCTTCTGGCACGCCATGGACGGCCCCGCAGGGCGGCAGATCCAGGCCTTCGCCCAGGCCTTTAACCAGGGCCAGAGGCTTTACCGGGTGATCCCCACCTACGTGGGAAACTACAAGGAGGCGGAAACCCGCTTGGTGGCTGCCTTAAGGGCTGGAAGCGGTCCAGTGCTCTTCCAGGCGGAGCTCAGCTTCTTCCCCCGTTTGGTCGCGGAGGGTCAGGCTTTGGCCCTGGACCCTTACCTCGAGCTGGAACCCTCCTTTGTGGAGGACTTTTTCCCCCAGGTCTGGAGCTATGGGCTCGTGGGGGGCAGGCGGTATGGCCTTCCCTTTAACACCTCCACCCCTGTCCTCTTCTACAACCTAGACGCCCTGAGGGCCCGGGGCCTCAACCCCCCTCGGGACTGGGCGGAGTTCGAGAGGGTGGCCAAGGCCCTCTCCTCGAGGACCGCCAAGGGCTTTATCTTCGTGACTGACCCTCAGGCCTGGCTCTTCGAGGCCATGGTCACCAGCCGGGGGGGAAGCCTGGTCCAGGAGGGGCGCCCCAACTTCACCTCCAAGGAGGCCCTAGAGGCCTTGGGCATGCTGCTTAGGCTCAAGGAAGCCGGGGCCCTTTCCGTCCGTACCCTAGCTGAGGCCACCTTCGCCCAGCTGGACTTCGTCCGCACCAAGGGGATGATGGTCATGGCCTCCATCGCCAACTGGCCCGCGGCGGAAAACTTTAGCTTTGCCTTCCGCCTGGGGGTGGCCCCTGTGCCCCGCCTTCCCGGGGGCCGGGTGCCCTTCGGGGGGGCCCAGCTCGTGGTCCTTAGGGGGGCCTCGGAGGCCCAGGTGAGGGGGGCCTTGGCCTTTTGGCGCTTCCTCATGGCTCCGGAAAACGTGGCCGCTTGGGTAGAGGCGAGCTATTATGTGCCTGTGCGCAAGAGTGCCCTTCCCCTCCTCGAGGGGTTTTACCGGGAAAACCCCTTCCGCAAGGTGGCCTTTGAGCAGATCGCCTGGGCCCAGGAGCGTCCCCGCCTGCCCCAGTTCTCCGCCTGGGCGGGCCTTCTGGCCGAGGCCTTGGAAAAGGCCCTAAAGGGGGGAATGGACCCCAGGCGGGCCTTGGAAGAGGCCCAAAGGAGGGCGGAGGCCATCCGCTAGGGGGTGGAGGTTGCGCCTGGGGTTTAGTCCCTTTAACGCCGGGCTCACCTACGAGGAGGCCTGGCCTTTGGCCCACGAGCTGGGCCTGGACCTGGAGATACCCTATGACCTCCACGAGATCCTGCCCCTCCCCAAGCCCAAGGCGCTCAGGGCCCAAGGGGAGGCCCTGGGGGTGGGCTTTACCCTGCACCTTCCTTTCGTGGAGCTCAACCCCGCAAGCCTCATCCCAAGCGTCCGCCGGTTGAGCCTCGAGCGGCTGCAGCGGGCCTTGGAGTTTGGGGCTGAGCTTGGGGCCAAGGTAGGGGTCCTCCACACGGGGCAGGTGCCCTTCCGCCACCCCTTGGCCCTCCAGGCGGCCCGGGGGTATCTGGAGGAGACCCTGGCCGCCTTGGGGCCCTTGCCCTTCCCCGTGGCCTTGGAGAACCTGGCCTTGGTGGAGGAGGACCTCCTTAGGGGGCCTGAGGAGCTCAAGGGGCTCCTCGACCAATTCCCCCAGTTCGGCTTTTGCCTGGACGTGGGCCATGCCCTGGTGGAGCTTGGCCCCAAGGGGCCTTTTCTCTACCTCGAGGCCCTAGGGGATCGCCTTCTCCACCTCCACCTCCACGACAACCACGGGCGGAAGGATGACCACCTCCCGGTAGGGGCGGGCCAGGTGCCCTGGGAGGCCTTGGCCCCTCGCCTTCGGGGCTTCGAAGTGACTGCGGCCCTCGAGGTTCAGGGGGGGGCTGAAGGGGTAAGGAGCAGCGTCCGGCGCCTAAGGGCCCTCCTCTAGTGGGACATCTGTCCTAAGGCTAGGCCCCTATAGTGGGGGAGAGGGACCTTGTTTCCCTTTTCACGAGGAGGCGGTATGGTCCTAGAGCGGATTGAGGTTTACCTGGACGACGCTAAGGAGCCCCTTAAGGTCCTTACGGGGCCGCCCTACCGCCTGGAGCTGGACACCCGGGAGATTCCCGATGGGGCCCATGTCCTCAGGGTGGTCACCTACTTCCGAGGGGGAGGGAAGGAGATCCGGGAGATCCCCTTCACGGTGAACAACTACCCCGACCTCCTGGTCCTGGGTTTGGACGAGGGAGGGGAGGTTTCGGGCCGCCTGGAACTCAGGATGGCCGTGGGGGAGCCCGACCTTCCGGTAGAGCCCGTGCGCTTCAATCCCCTTTGGTACGTGGTGGCCCTGGTGGTGGTCCTGGGGGGTATCTGGGCCTTTTTTGCCCTTTCCCCAGCCACGGAGAGGATCGTGGCCGAAGTGGCCCCTCCGGCCCAAGAGGAGGCCCAGGCGGAAAAAGGGCAGGGCGTGGCCTTGGCGGGGGTGGATCCCGCCCTCATGGAGAAGGGCAAGGCCATCTACGAGGCTAACTGCGCCGCCTGCCACCAGGCCAACGGCCAAGGCATGCCCCCCGCCTTTCCAGCCCTAGCCGGCAACGCCAACCTTCAGGATGCCCAAATGGTCCTTTCGGTGATCCAAAACGGTCGGGGGGCCATGCCCGCGGTGGGGGCCGGGTTTTCCGAGGAGGACCTTAGGGCCGTGGCCACCTATGTCCGCAACGCCTTCGGCAATAGCTTTGGCCCCGTGGAGTGAGGAGGAAGGATGTACCGGAACGATCCCGTCCTCCCCACCTTCAGCCTCATCCTGGCCTTAGGGCTTTTTTATGCCGCCTACCTGGATGGCCGCCTCATCGCCCGCCTCCAGGGGCATGCCCCACAGGAGCTTTCCGTGGGCCAGATCGGCCTTATGGCCTTCGGGGCGGTGTTTCTGCTTTATGGCCTCATGGGGCTTATCTCCTACTGGCTCGAGGGGGCAGAGCTCCGCCCGGGCCGGCATTTTCCCATCCCCTCCACCACCCCCACGGTGGTGGGTGTGATCCTGGTCCTCCTCCTTACGGCCCTTTCCGGTTTCTTCGTTCGTCTCCTGGTCTATGCGGGCCAGACCGGCCATAACCCCACTTGGCTCCAGGGCTTGGTCTTCGGCGGCCTTAGCCTCGTGGTGGCTGCCCTTTTCGGCATTTATCGCCGCTTCTTTGGCCGGGAAGAGGTGGTAACCGAAGAGGAAAAGAGCGAGTTCCCCTGGTGAGAGCATGGACGAGCGTGAGGTTCGCCTGAAGGGCTCAAGGCGCCGCCTTTTCCTCAAGGCGGCCATCGGTACGGGGATCGGGATGTCCTTGGTTTCGGCCTTCTACGTGGGGGCTAGCCTCAGGCCCAAGGTGGAGGTTACCCCAGAGAAGGAACCCCTGAAGCCGGGGGATATCCTGGTCTTCGAAGGGGAGGGCCAGCCCATCACCCCGGGGGACCTGAAGCCTGGAAGCCCCATGGTCCTGGCCTACCCCATGGACCCCAAGACCAAGGTGGTGAAGAAGGGGGAGGCCAAAAACACGGTTCTCGTCGCCCGTTATCCCCCAGAGGAGCTTGCCCCAGAAGTGGCCCGGCACGCAGTGGAAGGCCTCGTGGCCTACTCTGCGGTCTGCACCCACCTGGGTTGCATCGTCAGCCAGTGGATCGCGGACCGGGGGGAGGCCCTTTGCCCTTGCCATGGGGGGACTTTTGACCTGAGGGAGGGGGCTAAGGTGGTGGCGGGACCCCCGCCCCGTCCCATACCCCAGCTGCCCCTGAAGGTGGAAAACGGGGTCCTGGTGGCCGCCGGGGAGTTTTCCGACAAGGTGGGGGTTCAGGCCTATTCCCAGGCTTGCGGGAAGGAGGTGTAAGGTGTACCGCTGGTTGGACGAACGCCTAGACCTTTCGGGGCTTTACCGGAAGGTCTTGAGAAAGGCCTTCCCCGTACACCACTCCTTTTTCCTCGGGGAAATCGCCCTTTTTGCCTTTGCGGTTTTGGTCCTCACAGGGGTTTTCCTCACCCTGAACTACGAGCCCTCCATCCGGGAGGTCCGGCTTCCCGACGGGAGGACCGTGCCTGCGGCCTACGCAAGCGTTCTCTACATCGATAGCCTGCCCTTTGGGGCGGTGATCCGGAGCCTTCACCACTGGTCGGCCCATGCCATGATCGCCGCGGCCTTCCTCCACATGCTGCGGATCCTCCTCACGGGGGCCTACAAAAAGCCCCGGGAGGTCAACTATCTGGTGGGGCTTGGCCTTTTGGGTCTGGCCGTGGTCACCGCCTTTACCGGGTACGCCCTGCCCTACGACAACTACGCGGTGACCGCTACCCGCATCGGCTACGGCATTGCCCTTTCCGTCCCTTGGATTGGGGAGGCCTTGGGGTCCATCCTGTTTGGGGGAGAGTTTCCGGGCTCGGAGAAGGCCATTCCCCGGCTTTACAGCCTCCACGTCCTCTGGTTGCCCCTGGTCCTCATGACCCTTATCGGCCTCCACCTGGCCCTTATGTTCAAGCAGAAGCACACCCAGCCCCCTTACGCGGAGCGGGTGGCCCCGGGCCGGGTCCTAGGGGTGCCCATGTACCCCCAGCAGCTCCTCATGATGGGCATCCTTTTTGCCCTTTACGTGGGGGTGATGTCCATCCTTGCGGGGGCTTTCCTCGCCCACCCGGTGGAGGCCTTTGGCCCCCCTACCCCCAATACCCCCGCGGTTAAGCCCGACTGGTACTTCCTTTGGGTTTATGGCCTCCTCCAGATCATCCCTTCTACCTGGGAATTCCACTTCTTGGGCGCCACCATTGGCCCCGAGTTCATCGGCGGGGTTTTGATCCCTGGGATCCTGGCCCTCGTGGCCCTCCTCCTCCCCTTCGTGGATACCCGTAAGGACAAGATGCGCTACCTCGAGCTCCCCTCCGAGCACCCGGTGCGTACGGGTGTCCTCGTGGCCCTTCTCGTGTTCCTCCTCATGAGCACCCTTGCGGGATATAAGATCGACTTCCAGCAGCAGGGCCTTCTCCTTGGGCAAAACGCGGTGCTTTGGGCCTTGATCCTTGGGGGACCCTTGCTCGCCTTCCTCCTCACCTACCTCGTCCTTCGGATCCTTTACGGCAAGCGCCGGTCCATTGGGGAAAACCCATCATAGAAGGCCCCTCAGTTTTTCCCTTAGGCTACGGGTCAGGGCCGCACCCAGGAGGGCTGAGGCAAAGCCCCAAGATGGCGAGGACAAACCCCGCCGAGGGGATATAGCCTCGTACCGGGAGCGGGGAAGGAGAAAGGGTACCGAAAAGGGCGCAGATTGCGAGGAACCGAAGAGGGCCTAAGGGGATAGGTTTTCCAGTGGGCGGCGGATCAGGAGAGCGGCTTGGTATACCCTTTCCTGCTGGTTCCTGCGCTTCCAGCTTCCCAAAAACTCTACGAGGACTTTTCTACCGGGGCCCCCATGCAGGCGTAAGCCTGCATGGGGTGGTAGTAGAGGGCGATGGCCCTCCGCAAAACCCTCAGGCCTAAACCCGTTCCTGTCCTTCCCCCAGGGCCACCCACTTGAGGGTGGTGAGCTCCATGGGGCCCATGGG
>JBEPYU010000049.1:0-10048 GCA_041641215.1 Thermaceae bacterium | reverse complement strand
TACTGTCTCCCGCACCGCTTCCCTCAGCAAGATCCGCAAGGTATCCTGGTCCACGGGGCACCTCCTCGTGCTAAGGTGTGCCCCCCTATTAAACACGGACCCTTACACATAAATCCTTACACGACCCGTGGGCCCCTCGGGGGTGCGGTGTGGCCTCACCGAGAATCTCATGGAGAGGTGCGGCGGGGAACGAAGATGCGGGACCAAAAGCCCGGGCCTTTTCCGAGGAACCGTAGAAGTGCAAGTTTCAGCTGGCTTTCTCGCAGAGGACAGCGCCAGAAGTTTCTAATAATCGAGGAGCCGGCCGCTGCGCCTTCCCCAGCTATAACTGTGGGCAAATGCCACGCCGCCAACCAACACCCAAAACACGGTTACAGCC
Source organism: Thermaceae bacterium (assembly GCA_041641215.1). Lineage (GTDB taxonomy): Bacteria > Deinococcota > Deinococci > Deinococcales > Thermaceae > Thermus. The sequence goes on along the minus strand of JBEPYU010000049.1, from coordinate 9,669 downwards.
AGTAGCGGCCCGAACCCCTCTCCTAGAAAAACCCTAACCGCCCATTCCAAGGGATTCAGCGTGTTCAATGTGCGTAAGGCTAAGGGTAACTTTTCCCCTGGCACGAAGAACCCGGAAAAAAGGAGAAGATAAAAGGTGAGCATCTCGGTAAAGCTCCCCACTTGCTTGTAGCGCAGTGAGGCTGCGAGCAACGAAAGGCCGAGCCCCCAAACGCCTGTCAGCGCCAGCAAGCTGGCGGCCAGCGCTTCCGGCCCGAGGCCAGCCAGCGAAACACCGCTCAGCCTAGCGTAAACTGCTAGGGCAGCGACCCAGGGCAGGGCCATCGAAAGCTCAGCGAGGGAGAGCGCAACGACAAGGGCCGCGGGGGAGTGGGGCGAGGCGAGCAACCGGCCTAGCGTGCCCAGATAAGCTTCCTCCAGAAAGAAGTTGGCCATCCTTGCCAGCAAGTGCGCGGCGAGATACCAGAGTAAAAATCCGGCTACGTAGGCCGGTCGCGCTGAATACCCCTGGCTGGTATACAGAATGGCGGTAAAGAAAAACACCTTCACTAAAAGTCCAAGCGCATAATCGGTAAAATAGCGCCTCTGAAGGGCAAAGCTGCGTGCCAGAAAAGCGCGAAAAAGGGGAGTCACCGGTACACCTCCAAAAGCCAATTCCGGAGCGTTTCTGGGTCATGGACCCCTTTGGCTGCGAGATCCGAACGAACCGCGATCTCGCGAACTTCACCTCCTTTCAGCACTATGAAACGGTCGGCAACTTCCCAGGCCAAAACCGGGTCGTGCGTGGTAATGAGAACCGTGGGGAGTTCCTTGATACGCGCAATGAGGTCGTTTTGCGATTGGAGATCGAGCCCCAAGGTCGGTTCATCGAGGACATAGGCCGCAGCTTCCTGTATCAGGGTGCTGGCAAGGGCGAGTCGCTGTTTCTGTCCACGCGAGAGGTTCTGGGCCAACCGGTCTCTCGCTTCCCCCAGACCAAACGCGGACAGCAACTCTAAGCCTTTCTCACGGATGGTGCGTTCGGGGACACCCGCGAGCCTGCCGTAAAAAAGCAAGTTCTCCCAGGCTGTCAGGTATCCGTAGAGGTTCTCGGCCTCCTCAAAAAGAAAGCTTAGCCAGCGCCGTTTGCCCGGAGTAGGGCGGCTTCCGAACACCTTAAGCTCGCCGGCATCTGGTTCCACCAACCCAGCGATGATCTTCACCAACGTGGTCTTGCCTGCCCCGTTCGGACCGAGGAGAACTACCCGCTCCCCCGTCCGCAGGAAAAAATCTACTCCCCGGAGGGCAGGTGTCCCCCCGGGGTAGGTTTTCACGACACCTTTAGCTTCAACGACGTACGGCTGCCCCTTCGTTGATGAGACCGCCACGGCCCTCAGTCTTGTAGTAGAGATCCGTCGAAATCGCCGTACTGTAGACAAATCGCTGAAAGGCCCCCAGGAAACCCGTCAGAAGGGCGAGGTATGTGGAGCGTATGGGAACCTCACCGTCATCCACCGCCCGTACCCAAACCCGGGGATCGTGCGCGCTGCTCTCGAGCCGATCCTTGGATTCCCTTAGAGCATCGAGGTAGGGTCCAAAGTACTCCTTGACTTTGGCGAATTGCGCCTGTTCCTTCTTGAAGGTTTCCACGAGGTTTTGTGCTTTGATCGCACTGGCCATTTCATCAAAGAGAACTGTGTTCAAATCAAGTAGCACCTTTCCTGAAACCTCTTTGCGAAGCACATCAGGTTCGAGCTTTGGAGCCAGCGGGTTACCCGGATATTTCTCAATAGCGATGTCTTCGAGCATCATGGTGTAAGCAGCATCAATGTCGCGCAAGCGCTGCTTTGCGGTTGCCGCAAGGTCCAGGCTCTGGTTGTGGTGAGAAAGTGCCTCGTCGTACGAACCGTTAAATGCTGCAATGATGGCTTCCTCATATGCGGTGTTCGCAGCGAGAAGGGTTTCAAGCGTCATACCAACGACCCGACTCACACGAGCTGCGGAAGAAACGAGCATTATCTTTTTGGTCGGTTTGTGATTGATTCCACCTATACCCTAACTGTTGCTCTCCAACATGAGAATTTGGTGAGCCATGGAAGGGGGCGCGGGTGCGGCTTCCCGGTGAGGCCCCTTGTGGTGCGCTTCATGGCCCGGAGGCCCCACCTCCTCCCCGCCTCCTGGGGCTTGGTCCTGGTCCTGGGGGTGGTGGAGTGGGGGAGGCTTGGGAGAGGCGGTCCTGCGCCTGCCCTTCCTCCCTCGGAGCTCTCCGGGGCCTCTCCCGCCCCCCTAGGCGGCCCTGGGGGCCACCTCCACCTCCCTGCCCGGCAGGAGGAGGCGGACGGGCCTCCCCTCCAGGAAGAGGGCGTAGACCAGGGGCCAGCCCTCGGGGTTAGGGGCCTCCCGGGCCCAGGCCAGGGCCTTCGCCGCCACCTCGGGCTCGTCCAGGGGGAGGAGGACCAGGCGGTAGGCCTCGGGGAGCTCCTGGAGGAGGCCTGCCTCCAGGAGGTGGTCCATGAGGATCCCGTCCAGCTCGGCCAGCCTTTCCGCGGGGTTCACCACGCTTACCTCCCCTGGGCCTTGGCGGCCCGGTAGGCCTCAATGTACTCCTCGGCCCGCTGGGAGAGCTCCTTCTCCGCCACCTTCGCCGCCCTGCCGGGATCCTCGGGAAGGTCCACGGGCTCGTGGGCGGCGACGCGGTTCCGGTCCCGGTGGGCCCTGCCCCCTGCGGTGTCGTAACGGGCCACCCAGACCCAGCGGCCGTCTTCGGGGTCCCACCACTCCAGCTGCACCGCCCAGGAGCGCAACTTCCCCCGCTCCACCTCCAAGGTGACCCGGAGGCGCCGGTCGGGGCCGATGACCACTTCCCGCCTACGGACCATCGCCCCAAGTTACCTTCTTCTCCCGGTCCTTAAGGGACCTAGAAGGCCTTCCACCCGAAGGGGAGTGCCTCCTGCCCCTCCCCCGGGCTTCCCAGGGCCCTGGGACTGGTGGTGGAGTGGGCCTCCCTGCACCGGGAAGCCCTCCTAGAGAACTGGGAGCGGGCCCGGCGGGGCGAGCCCCTGAGGCCCATCCCACCCCTGGAGTAGTCTGGAGGGGATGGTGGTGGAAGTGGTGGAGGCCAGGCCCCTGGAGGTCTTAAAGCTCCGGCTCCGCTTCTCGGACGGGAAGGAGGGGGTGGTGGACCTTTCGGCCCTGGAGCTTCCCGGGCTCCTCTCCCGCCTCCGGGATCCCGGCTTCTTCGCCCAGGTGCGGGTGGACCCGGAGCTCGGGGCCCCGGTCTGGCCCGGGGGGCTGGACCTGGACCCCCTGGTGCTCTACGCCCAGGCCCTAGGCACCGGGCTTCCCCTGCCGGCGGAGGCCTCGGGGGCCTAGGCCCTCTTTGCGCGAAGGCGAACTTTCGCGCAAGAAAGGCCGTCAGGAAGCCGGAAAACCGGGGGCCGGGTGCATAGGCTTGCGGGGAAAGCCCCAGGATCGCGGCAAGATTATGCTGGGGAAAGGCCCGGGATCCTAGGCCTCAAGGAGTGTGGGGTTTATGCGGGGGTTCCCCCGCCGCCCCGAGTAGAGGCCCGGCCTCCCTCTTCTCCGGGTCCCACCCTCCCCCGGGAAGGGGTCCCTGGCCCGTCCTAAGACCCCTAGAAGGCCGGGGGGCGGGGGGAGGGGTAAAGGGGGTGCCCCCCGTCCACCCCCCGCCTTAAAAGCCGTTTTAGGGGCGGTCCTCGAGGGGGAAACCGAGGTTTTTGTCGTCCTGGACGATGAAAATCGCGTGCGGGCGGGGTAAATATGTGAGGTATCTCACTTTTTCTCGGATCTCGGGTTATCTACCCAAAGGAAAAGGGAATTTTTGCAGTTTGTGGAAAAAGAGGGGGGACTTTAGCCGTTAGCTACGCTACGGGGACTATCTCAGCTTGCTTATACGGCCCCTTCGGGGCCGGCGGGGGGCGCACCCCCCGCACCCCCGCCTGTATACTCTGATAGCCACCAGCTTGTGGACACCACTCCGCCACGTGCTGGACGGCGAAAACCCCGATTTTTGGGGGGGCCCTTGAGTCATCCGCACTCAACCCTGTCCCCGCATCCGCTTGAGCCAGTTGGCGGCCGTGGTGGGGCTCACCCCCGCTTCCCTGGCTAGGGCCCGGGCGGTGATGGCCTCGTTCCGGCTCTGCAGGCGCTTCAGGGCCTCCGTGAGCTTCTCCTCGGCCTCCTGCCTGCGCCGGGATCCGCACTGCTTTTCGCCTTCTCGAAAGGGCCCAGGTAGGGGGCCTAGGCCGCCGCCTCGAGGAGGTGTTGCAGGAAGGCCCCGCCTCGTCTGGCGTACCCCTCCCGCACGGCCGCCCGGGCCCGGTGGTAGGCGTGCACCAGGGCGTGGGGGCTGAGCTTCCCCTCCACCACCTTCCAGAGGAGGCCCGCGTAGAAGCGCCGGGAGTGGGGGTCGCCCAGCTCGTGGGCCATGCGCTCGGAGAGGAGGTCGATGACAGTGGGCCGGTCCTGGGCCTCCATCTCCGCCAGGAGGAAGGCGGCCTCTATGGTGGGGTTCTCCGTGGGGGCGGGCCGCAGAAAGTCCAGGGCGGGCACCTCCCGGATCCCCAGGGTCCACTTGACCAGGAGCTCCAGGGAGACCCGCTCGGGGCGTAAGCGCTCCGTCTGGTCCCCCTTCTTTCGCCGCTTGCCCTTGGGGTAGATGACCCGGAAGGCGGTCCTGCCCTCCTCCAGGTCCTTGGCCATGTCCCGCCAAGGGTGGGTGAGGTCCCCGTGCTCAAAGCGGGCCCGCCCGGGCTTGAGGCGCACGGCCCAGACGGTGCCGGTGTTGAGGTTCTGCGCCTCCCCGCCCCGCACCGCCGTGGCCACGTGGGTCTTGCTCCGGATGAGGCCGGCCTCCTCCAGGGGGGCCGCCCAGCGCCAGACGGTGGTGCGGTGCACCCCGAGGAAGGAGGCCACGAGGTCCACGGGGAGGTGGAAGACGGCCTGGCCGGCCTTCCTGGCAGCCTTGGGGCCAAACCTCTCCCGGAGGTAGCGGCGGCCCAGGGCGGCGAGGAGGAGGAGGAGGCGGAGGGGGCCTGCCTCGAGGCCCTTCTCCTCGGCCAGGGCCAGGAGGTCCTGGAGGGCCTGATGCCTGGGGTCGTCCTCGGGGGTCTCGGCCAGGGTCTGCTGGAGGAGGCGCCTGACCCAGGCCAGGGCGCGGTTTTCTCCGTCTTGGACGGTCATCATCGGCTTTGGGGTTGCCGTGCAACATTCATTGTCCCAACGCCCCGGCGTAAAGCCGGAGGGGGGACAACGCCCGCCAGCCGCCTCGAGGGGAAATTCAAGGTGGTCCACCTTTGGGGGAGTAGAAACTGAATGTTGCACGGCAAAAGTGCCCTCCTGGACGGCGCTCCCGGAAGAGGGGGGTGGAGCCTCCGGGGCCGGGGAAGGGGGGGCCTCCTGAGAGGTGGGGGCCTCCGCCTCCCCAGACCGGGCCAGGGCCAGGGCCTCCTCGGGATCCAGGCCGTGCATGGCGGCCCAAAGGCGCAAGGCCCTCTCCCCCAGGGCGCGGTCCTTCTGGAGGAGGTTCAGGATGCTGGCAAGGGTTTTACGGGCTTCCTCGTTATGAAAGCTTCCCGGCCGGATTGGAGTTTCCACTCTTGCCTCCTTCCTCCCGGCCGGGTTAGGATGGAGGCCTCCTGGCGGGGAGGTCTCGGCCTAACTGGCCGGGGCTTCTTTTTGCATGATACCGGCCGGTCCATGAGTTTCGCCGGCCGGCATAGGGCGCTCACCCCAGGAGCCTGCGGATCCACTCCCGGCGGGCCTCCTGGTAGGCCTCACGCTTCGTGGGGGCCCGGACGAGGATGGGCCCTCCCGGCCCCTCGGCGCTGGCGATGTACCCCTCCCCCTCGGGATCCCGGGCGGCCGAGGGGGCCCCGTACCGGTCCCACCCCTCGGCGATGGTCTCGGCGATGAGGTCCAGGAGGCCCTCCTCCCACTCCTTGGGGGAGAGGGCGAGGGGATGGCGGCCGTACCGCTGGCGCAGGTAGGTGCAGAAGGGCCCCAGGTCGGGGTCCCGCTCGGGGTCGGGGAGAGTCTGGGCCAGGGCCCAGAGGACCCCGGCGAGGCGCCGGATCACCCTCCGCCCCCCTTCCGGTGGGCCTCCCACCACTCCCCGAGGGTCCGGGGAGGCTCCTCGGGGTAGAGGCGCATCCCGATGGGGGAGAGGGGGGCCTTGGGCCACTCCTCCACGGCCTTCCGCCAGGGCGGGGCCTTCCATTGGCCCGAGGGATCCCGCAGGTGCCGGTCCCCCCAGAGCTTCTGCACCCTGCGGCGGATCTCCTGGACCTGGCTCCACACCCCGCTGAACATGGGCAGGTTCCCCAGGGCCTTCATGTGGCCCACGAGGGCCCTCCAGTCCCCCTCGGCGGCGTAGGCCAGGGCCTCCTCCAGGAGGGCCCGGTGGAAGGAGGGCTCCAGGAACCAGGTCCACCGCCCCCGCTGGTCCTTCCGCAGGACGTACGTGGGCTTCCACTCCCCCTCCCGCCAGGCCACCCAGTAGAGGGGGCGCTTGGGTTCGAGGGAGGCCTCCACCCGCCGCATCCCCTCCCCGGGGAGGGGGTGCGGGGCCAGGAGCATGAGGGGCCAGGTGGGAGGAGGGTTCTCCGGGGGCATCACGCTCACCGGGGCCAGGAGGAGGTGGGCCACGGGCAGGCGGGCCTCCTTCCTGATGGCCCTGGCCTTGGGGCCGATGAGGACCGCGTACCGGCTGTCCAGCTTCTTCACGGCGGCCAAGATTTTCTCCACGGGGACCATCTGGACCTGCCACCAGGTGTACCCGTCCCGGCTCACCAGGCGCAGGGCCTGGGCCAGGAGGGCGGACTGGCTCCTGAGGAGGGGGTAGTCCTCGGGGTCGGTCATGGCGGTCTACTCCTGGGCGGCCCCGGAGAAGAGGGGGGGCGTGTCGGAGGGGGGCGTGTCGGAAGGCTCTTCAGGTTGCTCGTTAGGCGGCTCTTGCGCCTTCTCTTTTGTCGCCCTAGCTCGGTACTCCTCCGCAAGCATCGTCAGGGCCTCTCGGGCGAGCTCGGAAAGCGTCATACCGTGCTCCCTGGCGAGGGCTTCCAGGACGCGGTAGGTGTCGGGATCCAGGCGCAGGGTAAGCCGCTCCTCGAGGCGGGGCTTGGCCTTATCTCGTAGGCGCTTCTCCAGGCGGGTCAAGACAGACATGATGGCCTCCTTTGAGGCGAGGGTAGCGCGGGGGGGCGGGGGTTGTCAAGGGATTACGCTTTTTTTCACGCGTTCCGGGGCGTTCCTGGGCTCTTAGTGAGGTTCCTTTGGGCGACCCGCTTGACCTGGGGCGGGGGGGCCGCGTAGGCTGGGGGTGAACCCTAACCCGGGTGGTGCCGGGGCCGGACAAGTAGCCTAGGAGCTGCCACTCCGATGGCGAACGCCGGGGAAGCGGGGTGCCGGGGGAAAATCCTGGCTCGCCCCGCACTCAACGCGGCGCTCCGGGGGCACAGCCTCCGGTTCGACCGCAATCCACATACCCCGAGGGATCGGGGGCGAGATTGGGCGACCCGGAAAGGGTCCTGGGGGCGAACCCCCAGGGCTGACCGCGGGAAAGTGGGTGCAAGTCCCACCCACGGGATGGGGTGAACCCATAGCCCCATCACGTGTGCGGAGCAGGCCGGTGCTGAGGGTGCCGCGAGGCACCAGGGGGCTGAGGGAGACTGGAGGCCCCGCTGACCAGGGAAAACGGGAGGGGAGACCCGCACCGGATAACCTGGGGCGCACGACAGCTAGGCCTGTAACGGGGGGGGTGCGACTCCCCCTCTGCTCCGAGCCCCCCGCCTGGGGTCCGTGAAGCCCTGGCCGCGCCTGGAGTACCCCGAGCTCCGGAACCTCGTAGGGGGAAAGGGCCACGCAAGCGGCCAGGGCGTAGCGAAGGCGGGAAGGTGGCAGGTACCGCGGTCTAACGGGGGAACCTCTCGGCCTGGACCCCGGACCTGTGGCAGCAGGGACGAAGGGGGACAGGTGAGCCGTGGGGAGTAGCCGTGCGGCGTACGGAGGCCAGGCCTCCCGAGGCGGCGGCGAAAACCCGGCGCGCGAGAGGGGGAGACTGCCCGAGTACGAGGGGGGAAGCTGCGGTGGGGGCCCCGTACCCGCCGTGGTGGAACCTCGCCCTTCGGGGCGTAGGAAAGGGCAGACCGGCTTACCCTGGGGCTTCCACCCCAGGGGGCCTCGGCACCGCTTCGGGGGCGGGGGGCAACCCCTGCCCCGACAACCGGGAGAGGGATCCCGAGGGGAAGGTGGAGTACCCGAGGGGACGTTGACGATCACGACCACAGGCGCTTACCCCCACCGGGGGAAGCCTCCGGGAGGAGGTGGATCCTGGCCACAGGGGGAAGCGTGGCGGCCACGGGCCTAACCGTGGCGGCGAAGGCCGGCCAAACGGGCCAGCCACGGCGTTCCTCCGGCCGTACAGGAGGGGCCGTCCCGAGGCCTAAAACCGGGCGCTGGCCGGCGAAAGGGCCAGGAGCTACCTGGCGCTGCGGCGCTGGGAAGCGTGGTGCGAAGCCTCCTGCGGGAGGCGGTCAGGACAGAGGGCCTGCGGGCCCACGGGCGAGAAGCCCACCCTTAGGGGGACACCCTTATCCCCCGCCCCCGGCTGACCTTCAGCCGGGGTTTTCTGTTTGGCCCTCCGGCCGCCTAGAGGGCCCCTGGAAGGCCGGGGGAGGGGTGGGGGGCCCCCCCTTGGCCCCTCGAGGGGGCGGCCTTCTAGGGCCCTTAGAGGCCGGGAGAGGGGGCCCCGGGGAGCTCCGAGGGAGGAAGAGGCAGGCGCAGGACCGCCTCCCCCAAAAGCCTCCCCCGCTCCACCACCCCCAGGGCCAGCACCAGCCCCCCGGGGGCGGGAAGGAGGTGGGGCCTCCGGGCCAGGAAGCGCACCACGAAGGGGACCTCCCCGGGAAGCCGCACGCGCACCCGCCCCACCCCCTCCAGGGCCCCAAGCCACTCCCCCAGGAGGGTGAAGCCCAAAGGCTCCCCCGGAAGGGTCCCCACGGGGGCCTCCCCCAGGGGGCGGCACGCGGCCAGGTGGAGGGAGGTGGCGAACCCCTCCCCGTCCGTGCGCAGGTGGAGGCGCACCCAGAAGAGCCCCGGGGGGAAGACCTCCTTCTTGGGGCACCAGAAGCGGCGCAGCCGGGCGAAGAGGCCCAGGGCCTCCAGGCGGAGGACCTTCCGCCCCGGGAGGCGGGAGAGGTGGGCGGGGCCTTCCAGGTGGGCCCGGTGGGGAGGCCAGGGGGCGGGGTCCACGGGGTTCAGGGTAAGGGGCCGGACTGCAAAAGGATGCTCTTCCCCCCCTCCGGGATCTCCGTGAGGCGTCTTGCATAAACCCCGCCTTCTCCCCCGGGATCCATGGCAAGCCTATGCAGTCCGAGGGGCCAGTTTGGTCGCTTTTCGCCCTTTCCTGCGCGAAAGGTGGCTTTCGTGCACCTACCCCCCTGGAAGGGCCTGAGCGGGCTTTTGAGGCGGGGGGGGGAGAGGGGGTCAGGGAATAGCCCCCTCCCCCACCCCCGGCCTTCTAGGGGCCTTAGGGCGGGCCGTGGGCCGGTCGTGTCAAGAGTTATGTGTAAGAGTCTGTGTACGGGGGGCATACCGCTCCTGAAGCATCTTCTCCAGCACCTCCTTCACCTCCGAGAACCCCTTTAGTTTCCGTTCTGCCCACCTCCCTTCC
>JBEPYU010000048.1:0-10232 GCA_041641215.1 Thermaceae bacterium | reverse complement strand
AAGGGTGCTGGCCGTGCCCGCCGCAAGGAAACTCGCCCGGGAGCTCGGGATCCCCATTGAGGAGGTGCCGGGATCGGGGCCCATGGGCAGGGTCCGGGTGGAGGACGTGCGGGCCTATGCGGCAAGCAAGGCCCCACCCGCCCCCACCGGGCCCCAGGCGCCCGCCCCGGGCTTCCCCCCACCCCCCCAGTACACCTCCCCCAAGGGCTACGAAGCCCTGGAGGAACGCGTGCCCCTAAGGGGGATCCGCCGCAGCATCGCCCAGGGCCTTTGGCAAAGCCACCTCTACACCGTGCGAACCCTCCACGTGGACGAGGCGGACCTCACGGAGCTCGTGGCCCTAAGGGAAAGGCTTAAGCCCCTGGCCGAGGCCGAAGGGGTACGCCTCACCTACCTCCCCTTCATCCTCAAGGCCGTGGTCCGGGCCTTGAAAAAGTACCCCATGCTGAACGCAAGCCTGGATGAGGGGCGGCAGGAGATCGTCTACAAGCGGTACTACCACATTGGCCTCGCCGTGGCCACGGAAAGGGGTCTTGTGGTCCCCGTGGTCAAGGACGTGGACCGGAAGGGCCTCCTGGAGCTTGCCCAGGAGATCCAAACCCTTTCCCAAAAGGCCCGGGAAGGCCGCCTGGCCCCTGAGGAGGTCACGGGTTCCACCTTCACCGTGACCAACATCGGCTCCATCGGGGGCCTCCTAAGCTTCCCCATCATCCACCCGCCGGATGCGGCCATCCTAGGCGTCCACTCCATCCGCAAACGGCCCTGGGTCATGCCCGATGGCTCCATCCAGGCTCGGGACATCATGTACCTCTCCCTCTCCTTTGACCACCGGCTGGTGGACGGGGCCGAAGCGGCCCTTTTTACCCAGGAAGTGATCCGGCTTTTGGAAAACCCCGAACGCCTCATGCTTGCCCTATAGGAGACCTTATGGCCCACGACCTCATCGTGATCGGCACCGGCCCTGGGGGGTACCACGCGGCCATCCGCGGGGCCCAACTGGGGCTAAAGGTTCTGGCCGTAGAAGGGGAAAGGATTGGGGGGGTCTGCCTCAACGTGGGCTGCATCCCCACCAAGGCTCTCCTCCACGCCGCAAAGACCCTCCACGCCCTAAAGGCCGGGGAGGCTTTCGGCCTTAGGGCCCAGGCGGAGCTTGACCTTAAGGGCCTAGCCGCCTGGCGGGAAAGCGTGGTGCGCAAGCTCACCGGAGGGGTGGCGGGCCTCCTCAAGGGCCACCGGGTGGAGGTGGTCCAGGGCTGGGCCCGCCTTTTGGGGCCCAGGACCATCGAGGTGGGGGGGAAAACCTACGAGGGGCGAAGCCTCATCCTGGCCACGGGAAGCGAGCCCATGCCCCTAAAGGGCTTCCCCTTCGGGGAAAAGGTCTGGGACTCCACCCGGGCCCTGAAGGTGGAAGAGGGCCTCCCCAAGCGCCTCTTGGTGATCGGAGGTGGGGCGGTAGGCCTGGAACTCGGCCAGGTCTACCTGCGGCTTGGAAGCCAGGTCACCCTCCTCGAGTACATGCCCGAGATCCTCCCTGCAGGGGACCCAGAGACCGCGGGCCTCCTCCGCCGGGCCCTATCCCGGGAAGGGATGGTGATCCGCACCGGGGTCCAGGCCTTGGGATACGAGGAGAAAGGGGACGGGCTCCACGTGAGGATCGCCCCAAGCCCCTACGGCCAAGGCCAGGAGGAAACCCTGGTGGTGGACCGGATCCTGGTGGCCGTAGGCCGCAAGCCCCGCACGGAGGGGTTAGGGCTGGAAAAGGCGGGGCTTAAGACGGACGCCAAGGGCTTCATCCCCACGGACGGGCGCATGGAAACGGAAGTGAAGGGCCTTTACGCCATCGGGGACGTGGCCCGACCCCCCCTTCTCGCTCACAAGGCCATGAAGGAAGGCCTGGTGGCCGCGGAAAACGCCGCGGGCAAGCGAGCCTTCTTCGACTACCGGATCCCGAGCGTGGTCTACACCAGCCCCGAGTGGGCCTCGGTGGGCCTCACGGAAGAGGAGGCCAGGAAGGCGGGCTACCGGGTGAAGGTCGGCCGCTTCCCCCTTTCCGCTAGTGGCCGGGCCCTCACCCTGGGAGGGGCCGAGGGCCTTTTCAAGGTGGTGGCCGACGAGGAGACGGACCTCCTCCTTGGGGTGCACCTCGTGGGCCCCGGGGCAAGCGAGCTCATCGCCGAGGCGGCCTTGGCCCTGGAGATGGGAGCTACGGCCACGGACCTCGCCCTCACCGTCCACCCCCATCCTACCCTTTCGGAAAGCCTCATGGAAGCCGGGGAAGCCTTGCACAAGCAGGCCATCCACATCCTGAACCGCTAAAGAAGGCCCAGAAGCCCGTAAAGCCCCGCTCCCAGGAAAACGGCGAGGCCGAGGTTTCCCGTAAGGCGAGCACCCAGGTAGGTGCCGAGAAGGGCCAGGAGGGCGCGGAGCCACTCGGAAGAGGGAGGCGGGCCGAAGGCGGAGACCAGAAAGAGGGCCACCACCAGGGCTGGCCCCGCCTGGCCTGCCCTCAAACCCTTCTCCGCCCGCCAGGGAAGGAAGCGGAGGAGGAAGGTGCCCAGGGCCAGGAGGAAGAGGGCCAGGATCAAGGACGCCTCCTTTCCCCAAAAAGCCCCAGGGCCCCCGCCAGGAAGAGGCCAAAGGCCGTTTGGCCTAGGAGGTGGAAGGCCAGGGCCACCCCGCCCGCCAGGAGGGCCACGGGGTTCCCTAGATGGGGAAGGGCCAGGAGGAAGAAGAGGGCCGGAAGGGAGAAAGCCAAGGCCTCCCCTAGGCCCGGCCAGGCCAGGAGCTCGCGGGCCCCCAAAACCCCCAAGGCGGTGCCCAGGTTCCAGGAAAGGTAGGCCCCAAGGCCCAAGCCCAGGAAGTAGCCCCGCCTTTCCCCCGGGGGAAGGCCCGGAAGGGCCCTCAAGGCCAAGGCGAAGACCTCGTCGGTGAGGAAGAAAGCCTCCAGGGGATCCCCCTGAAGGTAGGGCCTCAGGGCTGGGCCGTAAAAGGCGTGGCGCAGGTTGAGGAGAAGGCCTAAAAGGGCCGCGAACAAAGGCGGCACCCCCTGGGCCAGAAGGCCCACTAGGGCGAACTGGCTGGCCCCGGCAAAGACCAAGAGGGAAGTGAGCTGGACCCAAAGGGGGCTAAGCCCCGCCTGGGCCCCCAAAGCGCCGAAGGCCATGGCCACGGGGAAATATCCCAAGGCGATGGGCCAAGCCGCACGAAGTCCCTCCTTCATCTAGGCCTCCTGAGCAGGAAGAGGTGGGTGCCCCCGCCCCAGGGGTGGCTTCCATGGGTGGCGAACAAGCGCCGGTGATCCTCCAGCTCAAAGCCCACGGCAAAGGCCAGCTCCAAAAAACGGCGAGGGTAGGTCTTGGTCTCCACCTCGTAGTCCAGTCCAGCCAAAAGAGCCTGGAGCTCTATCCGAGCAAAGGCCGCCAGAGGGTCAGACCGCGCCTCAAGGCCTTGCAAGGCTTCTTCCGCCAACCTCCTAAGGCCTCGAGACTCTCCCTGGAGGGCGAGAAGACGCAAAGCCCAAAGCGCCTCGGGTTCTTCCAAGGGGAAGGGGACCAGGTAGGCCGTATGGTGAAGCACCAGGTTCCGAGCCCGCTCCTCCCTGGTGGAAAAGGGGCTCAAAAACTCATCCGCCACCGCCAGAAGGCCCCCGGGGCGCAGAAGCCGGTAGGCCTTTTCCAAAAGGCGCCACGTGGACATGTGGTGGCTGGCCCCCACGCAGACGATCAAGGGAAAGGCTTCCCCTGTGGAAAGGGTGAAGTCTTCGGGCCATACTTCCACACCTGGGAGGAGCTGGGCCAAGGCCTGCCTCGAGGCCGGGCTGGGTTCCACCGCCACCGGCTCCAAATGGGGCAGAAGCTCCAAGAGCAAGAGGAGATGATGCCCAGGCCCCGTGCCCACATCCAAGAACCTTCCCTCCTCCAGGCCTGCGGCCTGCAACCCATGGGCTAGGAAAAGGGGCTGTCGGGCGTAGCCAGGGTGGAGGAGTTCCACCTGGGCGTAGAGATCTACGGAGATGCGGCTTGCCCATTCCCCCTCCTCCCCGGCAGAAAAGCGCGTAGTCTTGAGGAGAAGAGGGGCCGGATCGGCCACCTCCCCCTTAAGGAGCAACCCCTCCCAAGCCAGGGTCCGCAGAAGGAGGCTTGGGTTTTGCCGATAACGCCTCAAGTCTTCTACAGGCGCGTGGAGAAGGGCCAGGGCCTCGCCCAAAAGCCCCCGGGCCTCCAAGCGGGGTAGAGGCGCCAAAGGAAGGCTGAAAAGGTAGGTACGGTTCCCACTCCAACGCACGAAAACCCCCTCCCGAAACCCTGGCGTAAGCCAGCGGCCTTCCAAGGCCAACCCTCCCACCCCCAAGCTCACCTCCCGCAGGACCAAGGTGGCTTTCTCTGGGCTCCCGGCCTCCCCTTTGGGCCGGGGAAGCGGGGGGTAATGCAGAAAGACCAGGAGGCTAGCCCCCTCTTCGCTGGCGTACACGTGGGGTTCGTCCCCGGAAAACTCCACCTCCTCTCCGGATCCCACCTCCCTACCCGGAGGCGGTCCCACCCGGGCCTTGCCCTTCAAACCGATGACCCGCTCGCGGAGGCCAGGCTCGTGGGCCTCCGCCCAACGCACGGAACGGGGCAGGAGGTCCATGCGGTACACCTCCAGCCGCTCCCCCACCCGCCCCCAGGTTTGTTCAATAAGATGAACCATCACGCCCTCATCCCCCACAGGACGGGCCTGGACCAGTTCGCCGAAGGGCACTTCCAGGGCTCGGGCCAAGGCCCAAAGGGTGGCCAAGGTAGGGTTAGCGCGTCCCGCTTCCAAGGCGTGAAGAAGGGATTTGGCTATCCCAGCCTTAGCCGCCAAACCAGAAAGGGTAAGCCCCCGCGCCTGGCGCAGGCGGCGGAGGTTTTGTCCTACTTCGTAGGATAATTCGTTTTTCATATAGAACAGACTAGGGGGAGGCTGCCCGAAGGTCAACCCTCCCCCGGCGCTTCGCCTCAGGGGATGGCCTTCAGAAGCCGCCTAGCCTTTCCAGCAGGCCAAGGCCGAGGAGCTCCTTCCTGCGCCTGGCCCGGGAAATCCCGAACCTTTGGTCGGGGCAACCTCAGCGGATCTCCACCCCGCCCCAGCGCTCCAAAAGCCTCAGGGCCTCCACGTGGTCCGCCTCAGGGCCGAGCTCCCGCTTGGCCATCTCGTAGACCTCCCGGGTGAGGCGCAGGAGGGGGCTTGGGGCCTTCTCCCCGTCCAGAACTCCCATGGCGATGCCCAGATCCTTCACGAGGAGCCCCAGGGCGAAGGTCTTGGGGAAGGCCCGGGTGAGGACCCTTTGGGGGATGAGGTTTTCCGTGGCGCTAGAGCGGCCCGAGGAGGCGTTGATGGCCTCGAGGGCCCGCTCCGCCGAAACCCCCTGCTTCACCAGGGCCAAAAGGCCCTCCCCCGCCGCCCAGAGGTTCACGGCGAGGAGGGCATTGTTGACCGCCTTCACCGCATGGCCCGTCCCCACCGGCCCCACGTGGACCACCTTGGCCGCGTAGGCCAGGTAAGGCCGCACGGCCTCCACCTTTTCCTCCTCCCCCCCGATCATCACCGTGAGGGTGCCCCGCTCCGCCCCCAGGGTGCCCCCCGAGACGGGGGCGTCCAGGTAGGTGACCCCCTTCTCCTTCAGGCGCCCGGCAAGCCTTCGGCTTGCCTCCGGATCCCCGCTTGTGGCGTCCACCCAGTAGGTCCCGGGGGAAAGGTGGGGAAGGAGGCGCTCGGCCACCTCCTCCACCTCCTTGGTGGTGGGGAGGCAGGTGAAGAGGACCCGGGCCTCCGCTACCCCCTCCAGGGGCACGGCCTGGGAGCCAAATTCCGCTTGGTGCCTAAGGGCCTTCTCAAAGGTCCGGTTCCAGACCAGGGTGGGAAACCGCCGCGCCAGGTGTCCCGCCATGGGATACCCCATGGCCCCAAGACCGATAAAGGCCACCTTATCCATAACCCCTCCTCACCAAAGCCGGGCAAGACGGGCCAGGCCCCTAAGGAGAAGGAGAAAGCCTAGGCTAAAGACCATGGCCACGCCCAAGAAGATGAAAAACCCAAGGCCAAACCCCTCCCCCAGGATCATCCCCCTTAGCCAAAGCCCGGCCGGCACCGCAAGGAGCCAGGTGAGGAAGAGGTTCCCCCAGGTGGGCCGGCGGTAGGTCCCAAGGAAAGGGCTTAAGAGGAGCCACACGAAGAGGATGGGGAGGACGTTGCGGGCTAGGCCCTCGAGGCTTACGGGAAGGCCATGGGAGCGTAGGCCGGCCCAGGCAAAAAGGAGGAGGGCCAAAAGGTCTAGGAAAAAAAGCCTCATCGGGCGATGGCCTCCAGGAAAACCCGGTCCGCCCGGTAGGAGCTCCGCACCAGGGGCCCGGCAAAGACCTCCCTAAAGCCCAGCTCATACCCCCAGGCCTCATAACGCCGGAACTCCTCCGGGGTCACGTAGCGGGCCACGGGCAGGTGGCTAGGGGTAGGCCTCAGGTATTGGCCCAGGGTGAGGATATCCACCCCAGCCGCCCTCAGGTCCCGCATGGCCTCGAGGATCTCCCCATCCGTCTCCCCTAGCCCCAGGATGAGGCTGCTTTTGGTGAGGATATCCGGCCGGACCCTCTTGGCGTGGGCCAAGACCTTAAGGGTCTGGTCGTACCCCGCCCGGGGGTCCCGGACCTTGGGGGTAAGGCGACGCACCGTCTCCAGGTTCTGGGCGTAGACCTCGGGGTTTGCGGCAAGGACCGTCTCCACCGCTTTCAGATTCCCCTGGAAGTCGGGGGTTAAGGCCTCCACCAAGACCCCTGGGGCCCTCCCCTTGATGGCCCGGATGGTCCGGGCGAAGTGGGCTGCCCCTCCGTCCTCTAAGTCATCCCGGTCCACGCTGGTCAAGACCACGTACCGCACCCCAAGCCGGGCGATGGCCTCGGCCACCCGCTCGGGCTCCTCAGGGTCTAGGTACCCCTTGGGGTTCCCGGTATCCACCGCGCAGAAACGGCAAGCGCGGGTGCAGATCCCCCCCAGGATCATCACCGTGAGGGTGCCATGGTTCCAACACTCCCCGATGTTGGGGCAAAGGGCCTCCTGGCAGACCGTGTGCAGGCGGAGTTCCTGGACCAGGCTCTTAAGGGCCTGGTAGCGGGGACCCGCGGGCAAGGGGGCCTTGATCCAGGGGGGTTTCCGCCCTATGGGCTCCGGCCGACCCCGGGCCAGGCCGTTTTTCACCACCTTAAGCTCCAAGACCTCCCCAGTGGGGGTGAGGAGTTCCACCATCTTAAACTTGGGCGGCACCTTTCACCTCCGCGAAACCGAAAACCTCCCGGAAGGCCTCCACCACCTTGGCCTTAACCTCGGACATGGGGACCTTGCGCCCGAGGAGCTTTTCCAAAGAGGTAACCCCCTTGTCCTTGAGGCCGCAGGGGACGATCACCTGGAAGTCGTTCAGGTCGGCGTTCACGTTGAGGGCGAAGCCGTGGAAACTCACCCCCTCCTTCACGGCCACCCCAATCGCGCAAAGCTTCTCCTCCCCTACCCAAACCCCCGCATAGCCTGGGGTGGGGTAGGCCTGCAGGCCGTAAGCCGCCGCCACCCTTAGGATGACCTCTTCCAGGCGGCGCAGGTAATCCCGCACCCTCCTCCCCACGGGCAGGATGGGATAGCCCACAAGCTGCCCCGGTCCGTGATAGGTTACGTCCCCACCCCGCTCCACCCAGTAGAGGTCAAACCCGTTTTCCCGGTACCAGCCCTCCGGGAAAAGGAGGTTTTCCCCCGTGGCCTTGCGGCCTAAGGTGATGACCCGGGGATGCTCCAGGAGCAGGAGGGTAGGGGGTCGGAGGCCTTGGGCCACCTCCCGGTGGACCTGCTTTTGGTAAGCCCAGGCCTCCGCATAGGGCTTTAGGCCCAGGTCCTCCACCCAAAGGACCGCCATGCCCCTAGCATACCCCTGGGCCCAAGCCCAAGAAGGGCGCCGAGCCACCCTTCGGCTTAACCCTCCCCAAGGAGCCTAGAACCGCCCCCCATGGGAACGCTCGGGCTCCCTTGGCGCTTAACCTTGGGCCACCACCGCGACCTTCAGGGCGATGGGCACCTCGGGATGGGGCTTGTAGGTAAGGGTGTACTCCCCTAACTCCTTGATGGGGCGCTTGAGGTCCAAGCGCTTGGGGTCGATCTCTACCCCGTGCTGGCGCGCGAGGGCCTCGGCGATGTCCTTGGCCGTAACGGAACCGTAGATCTTGGCCTCCCCCGCCCGCACGGGGATGGTGAGGGTTAGGGCCTCGAGGATCTCCTTAAGGCGCTCGGCCTCGGCCTTCCGCTCGGCTAGCCGCCGGGCTTGGGCCCGGATCTTAGCCTCCAGGGCCTTCCGGTTGCTCTCCGTAGCCAGCACCGCAAGCCCCCGCGGGATGAGGTAATTGCGGGCATAACCTGGCTTTACCCGCACCACCTGGCCCACATCCCCTAGGTTCTCCACGGGCTCCAAGAGGATGACCTCCATACCCCTCCCTTACTTGCGTACCAGTTTCTCCGTGAAGGGGAGAAGGCCAAGCACCCTAGCCCGCTTGATGGTTCGGGCCAGGATGCGCTGTTCCTTAGCCGAAAGGCCCGTACGCCGACGGGGCAGAATCTTCCCCGTCTCCGAAAGGAAACGCTTCAGCACCTCGACGTTCCGGTAATCCCTAAGGTCGAACTCCCCCAAGGTGCTCTTAATGGGCGCCTTGCGAGAACGACGCATGGCCGTCTCCTTCTTGGGTTTGGCGGTTTCCTTGCTCAAAACGGCAGATCCTCCTCCGGCGGAAAGTCCTTTAGACCTTCATCGATATCCACCCCGCCCATAGGGGCTAAGGACTTGCCTCCGCCGGCCCTGGCAAGTCCCCGAAGGGGTTTTTCAAGCCTTAGGGCCTCCACCCGCGTTTGAAAACGGCGTTCCCCGTTCGCCCCCGTCCAAGCATCGTTTACCAAGCGGCCGAGGACGAGAAGGCCCTCCCCCTTTTGCAGGTTGCCTGCCCACTCCGCAAGCTCCCGCCAGGCCTGGACCTCGATGAAATGGGTGCGTTCCTCAGGCTCCCCCCGCCTGCGCTCGTTCACCGCAAGGGCCAAACGGGCCACGGGCGTCCCCTTCGGGGTGTAACGAAGCTCGGCGTCCCGGGTAAGGTTGCCCATGAGGAAAACCTGGTTCAAGGCCCGCCTTAGCCGGGGCTGGCCCTTGGCGTCCTCCAAGGTTTCCCGATCCTCCTGGCTCAGGGGGTCCACGAAGTCCGCGCGGACGGAAACCTCACTCCGCCTTTCCCCTTCCCGCTCCCATTGCCGGTACTCGAGCCGGCCCTCCACGAAGAGCAAGGTGCCCTTTTCCAGAACATCCCCCCACATCTCGGCCTGGCGGCCGAGGAGGCGGACCCGATGGTACCAAGGCACCTCCCGCTCCCCTTCCTCCGTTTGGAGGAAATCCTGGCCGGCGAGCTGGAGGTCCAAGATGGCAAGCCCGGCAGGGGTATAGCGGATATCGGGCCGAGCCGTGAGCGCACCCACAAGAAAAACCCGGTTTAGCCCTCTGGCCATGGGCCTATCTTACCTGCCCACGGGGAAGGGCTCGGCCACCTTGACCACCATAACCCGGCGAACGTTATCCCTTAGGCGCAGTTCCCGGGCCAGGTCGTTGACCCGGTCCTCCGGCAAGGCCACCCGGTAGTGGAGGAAGTAGGCCTCGTTGTCCTTGGCGATGGGGTAGGCCAAGCGGCGCCGGCCCAGCTCTTCTACCTTCTCCACCTGGGCCCCATGGGCCTCGAGGGTCTTGGCGAGGATCTCCTTCTCCAAATGGAGCTGGTGGGGCTCCAGGTTGGGGTTTAAGAGTACGTTGACCTCGTAGGCACGCAAAACCCTTCACCTCCCTTCCCGGCCAGTAGGCCGCGCAGAGGAACATTGTAGCAGCTCGCACCCCCTCCGGGCCAGGGCCCCCCCAAAGGGAAGGCCCCCCTTGGGCGGGGGGCCTTGCGGCGATTGGCTCCGCGGGCAGGACTCGAACCTGCGACCAACCGGTTAACAGCCGGCCGCTCTACCAGCTGAGCTACCGCGGACCGGCCGCAGCCCCCACTATAGCAGAACCCCCAGGAAAAGGTCAACCTCCTGTAGTCGGTCACAGACTTGACCGATATGTGGCCTTGGGGTAAAGAGGGGGCATGACCCTACGCGAGGCCTTGTCCCAAGTCCCCGACCCCAGGGCCCGCAACCGGCGGTATCCCTTGTGGGGCTTG
>JBEPYU010000047.1:0-10260 GCA_041641215.1 Thermaceae bacterium | reverse complement strand
CCCACCCAAGGGGGGAGGCCGAAGTGGAGGTAACCGAGCTTGCCCGCGGCCTTGAGGGGCCTTAAGGCCGCAAAGAAGCGCCTAAAGGCCTCCTCCACCACCTCCTTCGGCACCTCCTTTTGGCCCAGGCGTCCCTCCTTGGGGAGGAGGGCCCTCAGGTCCTTGGGCAAGCCCCGGGCCTCCAGGCCGTGCCCGGTGAAGGCGGAAAAGGCCTTGACGTGAAAGGTGAACCCTTGGGGGGTGCGCTCGGCCCATCCGGCCACCACCTTCTCTTGGGGCAAGGCGTAGAAGGTGCTGTCCACCTCCACGGTGTCGAAGTGGCGGGCGTAGTGGCGCAGGCGGGCCCCGGGGTCGTGCCGGGCCTCGGGGGGGTACCAGCCGGAGGCCAAGAGGGTCTCGTCCGTCCAGCTTGCGGTGCCCACCCGGATGGCCATGCTCCCATCCTAAGGATGTAGCCTAGCCCACCAAAGGGGATGGCCCCCCTTGACGAGGGGAAGGGGAGGCCTTACCCTTACCCTTAAGGGGTTCAGCCTGTATGCGTCTTCAGGGCGAAAAGGTATTCCCCATAGAGGCCCCGGCCCTTTTTGAGGCCCTCGAGGACCCCGAGGTCCTCGCAAGAGCAGTGCCTGGGGCCAAGGAGCTGGTCCCCGAAGGGGAAGGGGTGTACCGCGCGGCCCTGGAGCTCGCTCTTGGCCCCCTCAAGGGGCGGTTCCAGGGGCGGATCCGGGTCAAGGACCGTAGGCCCCCCGAGGGGCTCACCCTGGCCCTCGAGGTGCAAAGCCCTATGGGGCGGGCGGTGGGGGAGGGGCGGGTGGAACTCCTCCCCGAGGGAGGGGGGACCCGCCTCCGCTACCAGGGGGAGGCCCAGCTCATGGGGGCCCTGGCCGGGCTTGGGGGTAGGCTCCTCCAAGGGGCGGCCCAGGCCTTGGCCGAGCAGTTTTTCCAGAACCTGGAGGCGGAACTCGGGAGGCGGTATGGAAAGGGTACCGGTGCGGATCAGGGTGAACGGGGTGGAGTATAGCCATGAGGTGGAGCCCAGGACCCTCCTTGTCCACTACCTCAGGGAGACCTTAGGCCTCACGGGGACCCACGTGGGCTGCGACACCTCCCAGTGCGGGGCCTGCACGGTGCTCCTTGATGGCAAGGCGGTGAAAAGCTGCACCCTCCTTGCGGTGCAGGCGGACGGGTCCGAGGTCCTCACCATCGAGGGCCTTTCCCAAAACGGCCTCCACCCCGTTCAGGAGGGCTTTCGGGAAAAGCACGGCCTCCAGTGCGGCTTCTGCACCCCGGGGATGGTGATGGCCGCTTACGCCCTCCTCCTGGAAAACCCGAACCCCACGGAGGAGGAGATCCGGCACCACCTCGAGGGCAACCTCTGCCGCTGCACCGGATACCAGGGCATCGTGGAGGCCGTGCAGTGGGCGGCGGAAAGGATGCGCGCCCAGGCGGCGGACTAGAGGAGGTGAAGGGGATGGCGTACACCGGCCAGGCGGTTAAGCGCAAGGAGGACTACCGCTTCCTCACGGGGCGGGGGACCTACACGGACGACATCGTCCTTCCCGGGATGGTCCATGTGGCCTTCGTGCGTTCCCCTTACGCCCACGCCCGCATCAAGGCCATCCGGGTGGAGGAGGCCCTCAAGGCCCCTGGGGTCCTTGCCGTCCTCACCGGGGCGGACTTTGAGGCCGAAGGGGTGAGGCCCATGCCCGTGGGCTGGCTCCTCCCCACCCTTAAGATCCCCCCAAGGCCCGTGGTGGCCAAGGAGGAGGTGAACCACGTGGGGGAGGTGGTGGCCGTGGTGGTGGCCGAGACCCGGGCCCAGGCGGAGGACGCGGCCCTCCTCGTGGAGGTGGAGTACGAGCCCTTGCCCGTGGTGGTGGACATGAGGAAGGCCTTGGCCCCGGGGGCCCCCGAGGTCCACCCCACCGCCCCGGGCAATGTGGCCTTTACCTGGGAGATCGGGGATAAGGAGGCGGTGGAGGAGGCCTTTAGGAAGGCAGCCCACGTGGTGCGCCTGGAGCTTAGAAACCACCGCCTTATCCCCAACGCCATCGAGCCCAGGGCCTCCCTCGCGGACTATAACCCAGGCACGGGGGAGTACACCCTCTACACCACGAGCCAAAACCCCCACGTCCACCGGCTCATGCACGCGGCCTTCATCCTGGGCATCCCCGAGCACAAGCTCCGGGTGGTGGCCCCCGACGTGGGCGGGGCCTTTGGGAGCAAGATCTTCCCCTACCCCGAGGAGGCCGCCCTCCTTGTGGCCGCAAGGCGCTTAGGCCGCCCCGTGAAGTGGACGGCTCGGCGCTCGGAAAGCTTCGTCTCCGACGCCCAGGGCCGGGACCATGAGACGGAGGCGGAGATGGCCTTGGATGGGGAGGGGCGGATCCTTGGGCTTAGGGTGCGGACCCTTTCCAACATGGGGGCCTACCTCTCCCTCTTTGCCCCCGCCATCCCCACCTACCTCTACGGGACCCTCCTTTCCGGGCAGTACCGGATCCCCGCCATCTACGCCCACGTCACCGGGGTCTTCACCAACACCGTCCCCGTGGACGCCTACCGGGGGGCGGGCCGCCCCGAGGCCAACTACGTCCTGGAGCGCCTCATGGACCTGGCGGCAAGCGAGCTCGGGATGGACCCCGCGGAGATCCGCCGCAAGAACTTCATCCCCAAGGACGCCTTCCCCTACGCCACCCCCGTGGCCTTGGTCTACGACTCGGGGAACTACGAGGCCGCTTTTGACAAGGCCCTGGAGATGGTGGGCTACGAGGCCCTGAGGAGGGAGCAGGAGGAGCTGAGGAAGGGGGGGCGCTACATCGGCATCGGGATTTCCTGCTACATCGAAGCTTGCGGCCTCGCCCCCTCCAAGGTGGTGGGCCAGCTTGGGGCCCAGGCCGGGCTTTGGGAAAGCGCCCTGGTGCGGGTGGCCCCCACGGGCAAGGTGGAGGTCTACACGGGGGCCCATAGCCACGGCCAAGGCCACGAGACGGCCTTCGCCCAGGTGGTGGCGGACCGCCTGGGGGTCCCCTTGGAGGACGTGGAGATCATCCACGGGGACACGGCCCGGATCCCCTTCGGCATGGGCACCTACGGCTCCCGGAGCGCCCCCGTGGGGCTTTCCGCCATCGTGAAGGCCACGGACAAGGTCCTGGAGAAGGCAAGGCGCATCGCGGCCCACCTCCTCGAGGTGGCCCCGGAGGACCTGGAGTTTGGGGAGGGGCGCTTCCAGGTCAAGGGGGTGCCGGGCAAGGAGGTGGGCTTCGCCCAGGTGGCCCTCCAGGCCTACCTGGCCCACAACCTCCCCGAGGGGATGGAGCCCGGCCTCGAGGCCACGGCCTTCTTTGACCCCGAGAACTTCGTCTTCCCCTTCGGGACCCACGTCGCGGTGGTGGAGGTCCTCCCCGAGACGGGGGAGGTCAAGCTCCTCCGCTACGTGGCCGTAGACGACTGCGGCCCCCAGATCAACCCCCTCCTCGTCAAGGGCCAGGTGGAGGGGGGCGTGGTCCAGGGGATCGGCCAGGCCCTCTTCGAGGAGGCGGCCTACGACGAAAGCGGCCAGCTCCTCACCGCAAGCTACATGGAATACGCCATGCCCAAGGCCGCCCAGGTCCCTCCCATCGAGCACGGCTACACCGTGACCCCCTCCCCCGTGAACCCCTTGGGGGTGAAGGGGATCGGGGAGGCGGGGACCATCGCCAGCGCCACTGCGGTGGCCAACGCGGTGATGGACGCCCTCCGGCCCTTTGGGATCCGCCACCTGGACATGCCCTTTACCCCGGAGAAGGTCTTCCGGGCCCTCCGGGACAAGGCTTCCGTAGCCGCGGACTAGGAGGGGAAGGATGTACCCAGCAAGCTTCCGCTACGCCCGTCCCCAGAACCTGGACGAGGCCCTGAGGCTTCTGGAGGAAAACCCCGAGGCCAAGCTCCTCGCGGGAGGGCATTCCCTCCTCCCGGCCATGAAGCTCCGCCTGGCCACCCCACCCCTCCTCATCGACATCGGCCGCCTCTCCGAGCTCAAGGGGATCCGGGAGGAGGGGGAGGCCTTCTTCGTGGGGGCCCTCACCACCCACAAGGAGGTGGAGACCTCCGCCCTCCCCCTCCTCCCCCTGGTGGCCCGGGTGGTCGGGGACCCCATGGTGCGGAACATGGGCACGATTGGGGGAAGCCTGGCCCACGCCGACCCCGCGGCGGACTACCCCGCGGCGGTCTTGGCCCTGGAGGCCGAGATCCTGGCCCGGGGGCCAGGGGGGGAGCGCTGGATCCCCGCCCGGGACTTCTTCGGGGGGATGTTCCAGACCGCCCTAGGCCCCAAGGAGATCCTCCTAGGCCTTAGGGTCCCCAAGCTTTCCGGTTACCGTTTCGCCTACGAGAAGTTCCCCCACCCCGCCTCGGGCTATGCGGTGGTGGGGGTGGCGGTGGCCCTCCTCCGGGAAGGGGGGGAGGTGAAGGACGTGCGCCTAGGGGTGACGGGGGCGGCCTATGGGCCCTTCCGCATGGAAGGGGTGGAGGAGGCCCTCCGCCAGGGCCTTTCCCCCGAGGAGGCCCTAAGGGAATATGCTCCCCCTGTCCCCCTAGCCGAGGACCGCTTCGCCAGCGCGGAGTACCGCCTCCACCTCCTCAAGGTCTTGGCCAAGAGGGCCCTGGGGCGGCTTCTGGCCTAAAGGGGCTTGGGCCTAGGGGTTAGCCTGGGGTCATGGCGCCTAGGCCCGTCCCCGAAAGCCCCGAGGCCCTCCAGGCCCTCCTGGAGGGGGAAGGCTACATCGCCGACCGGGGCCTATCCATCGCCCTTTTCCTCGCCCTTCGCCTCGGCCGGCCCCTCCTCCTCGAGGGGGAGCCCGGGGTGGGGAAGACGGAGGTGGCCCGGGTCCTGGCCCGGGTCCTAGGCCTCCCCCTCATCCGCCTCCAGGGCTACGAGGGCCTGGAGTTGGAGCAGGCCCTCTACGAGTGGGACCATGCCCGCCAGCTCCTCCACATCCGCCTCCTCGAGTCCTTAGGGGAAAGGGACCTAGCCCGGCTTAAGGCCGAGGTCTACCGGGAGGAGTTCCTCCTCAAAAGGCCCATCCTCCAGGCCTTGTCCTTAGGGCGGGCCCTTCTCCTCATCGACGAGATCGACCGCACGGACGAGGCCTTTGAGGCCTTCCTCCTCGAGGTCCTCTCCGAGTACCAGGTGACCATCCCCGAGCTCGGGACCATCCGGGCCGAGACCCCCCCGGTGGTCCTCCTCACCTCCAACCGCACCCGGGAGCTCCACGACGCCTTAAGGCGGCGCTGCGTCTACCACTGGATCGACTACCCCTCCTTGGAGAAGGAGCTCAGGATCGTGCGGGCCAGGCTTCCTGGGATCCCTGAGGCCCTGGCCGAGAAGGTGGTGGCCCTGGTGCAGAAGGTGCGGGGCCTAGGCCTCCTCAAGCCCCCCGGGGTGGCGGAAACCCTGGACCTGGCCGCGGCCCTCTTGGCCCTTGGGGCCCGGGACCTCTCCCCGGAGGTCCTGGAGCCCGCCCTAGGGACCCTCCTCAAGGCCCGGGAGGACATGGCCCGGGTCCGGGAGGCCCTGGCGGGGCTTTTCCCCCTCCTATGACCGGGGAGGTCCTCCTTAGGGGGCTTCTTGGCTTCCTCGAGGCCCTAAGGGCCGAGGGCCTAAGCCCGGGCCAGGAGGGGGTCCAGGCCTGGCTTAGGGCCCTGTCCCTCCTCCCTTGGGAGCTGGAGACCTTTTTCCTGGCCTCCCGGGCCCTCCTCGTCCACCGCAAGGAGGACTACCCGGCCTTTGAGCGGGCCTTCCGCCGTTACTTTGGCTTCCTTAGGGAGGCCCCCTCCCCTTGGGGAAAGGAAGGGGCCTTCCCCATGGTGGGCGAAGGGGAGGAGGGGGAGGGGGTCTTCCGGGGGGCCTATAGCCCCTTGGAGAGGCTCCTCCGGCGTCCCCTGGAGGGCCTTACCCCTTCGGAGGCGGAGCTCCTTGCCCACCTCCTCCTAGCCCTGGCCTTCCCCCCTCCCCGTTACCCCTCGAGGCGGCGCCGGGCCGGCCGGAAGGGGGAGAGGCTGGCCCTTCCTCCCACCCTGCGCCGGGCCTTGAGGACGGGGGGGGAGATCCTGGACCCCCGGTTTTTCCGGCCCAAGCCCCAGCCCTACCGCTTCTACTTCCTCCTGGACGTCTCGGGCTCCATGGCCCCCTATGCCCGGGCCCTTTTCCTCCTCCTTAAGGCCCTTCACGGGCGGGGTTTTCCCGTGGAGGCCTTGGCCTTCGGCACCCGCCTTACCCCCATCGGTGCCCTCCTGGCCCTTCCCCCCTCGGAGGCCCTTTCCGCCCTCGGGCGGGTGGCCGAGGACTACGCGGGGGGAACCCGGATCGGGGAAAGCCTTAAGGCCTTCCTCCAGGGCTTCGGCCGGCGGCTTGGGCGGCGGGCCCTCCTTTTCATCCTGAGCGACGGCCTGGACCAGGGGGATCCCGAGGCCATCGCCCAGGCCCTGAGGGCCCTAAGGGGGCGGGTGCGCCGGCTTTACTGGCTTAACCCCCTAGCTGGCCTCCCCGGCTATGCCCCCTTGGCCCGGGGGATGCGGGCCGCCCTGCCCTACCTGGACGTCCTCTTCCCTGCAGGCACGGGGGAGGAGCTCCTCCGCTTCCTTAGGGCCTTAAGGGGTCTCTAGTACCCCCTTCTTCCTGTACCATTCGTTCATGGTGGGAAGCCTTCCGCTTGGCCAGATAGGGGTGCAGGGCTTCGCCGCCCCTCGCCCTAGGCTAGGGCTTGGCCGGGGCCTGGCCCTGGGGGCCCACGGGGGGCTAGGCGGGCGGCCTGGCCCTGGGGGAGGTTAGGACCCGTGGAAAGGAGCATCCATCCCGGGGATATCCTGGAGGCCCCCTTCCTGCCGGAGGGGGTCCGGGTCCTCGCCGCCAGACGGGTGGGGGAGCGGCTGCAGCTGGAGGTGGTGGGGCTGAGGAGCGGGCGCTTCTTCGAGCGGCTCCTCTCCCCAGAGGACCTGGGGAAGGTGCGGGTCTTACCCCGGGGGGGCCGGGACTTTCAGGGGGACGGGCTGCGGTGCTTTTTGGGCCTCGAGGCCCAGCGCCTCCGCCTGGCCCACCTCTTCGACCCCTTCCTCGCCCTCCACACCTCCCAGGTGGACCCCCTTCCCCACCAGATCGAGGCCGTCTACCACCGCATCCTCAAGCAGCCCCGCCCCCGTTTCCTCCTGGCCGACGACCCCGGGGCGGGGAAGACCATCATGGCCGGGCTGGTCTTCAAGGAGCTCAAGTACCGGGGCCTGGTCCGGCGCACCCTCCTGGTGGTCCCCGGCCACCTCCGGGACCAGTGGCTGCAGGAGATGAGGGAGTGGTTTGGGGAGGCCTTTTTCGTGGTGGACCGGGGGGTGCTGAACGCCAGCCGGGGGCGGGACGTCTGGAACCTGGAGGCCCAGGTGATGGTTTCCATGGACTTCGCCAAGCAGGAGGAGGTGATGGCCAGCCTGGCCGGGAGCCGCTGGGACCTGGTGATCGTGGACGAGGCCCACAAGATGGCCGCCTACCGCTATGGGGACAAGACCACCAAGACGGAGCGCTACCGGCTCGGCGAGCTCCTTTCCCGCATCGGCCATTTCCTCCTCTTCCTCACCGCTACCCCCCACCGCGGGGATCCCAACAACTTCCACCTGCTCCTGGACCTCCTGCAGCCCGGCCTTTTCGCCAACCCGGAGATCCTCCAGGAGGCCATCGCCCGGGGGGATAGCCCCTTCTTCCTGCGCCGGCTGAAGGAGGACCTGCGGGACTTCGAGGGCCGGCCCCTCTTCCCGCCCCGGCGGGTCTACACCCGGACCTACCGCCTGAGGGACGAGGAGAAGCGCCTTTACAACGAGGTGACGGAGTACGTGGAGCGCCACTACAACCGGGCCCTCACGGTGGATAAGCGGAACGTGGCCTTCGCCCTCCTCATCCTCCAGCGGCGCCTGGCCTCGAGCGTCCGGGCGGTCCGCTGCTCCCTGGAGCGGCGCAAGGCGCGCCTAGAGGCCCTGCTCCGGGAGGGCCGCTTCCGGGTGGAGGGCGCCCCCCTGGACGAGGAGGCCCTTGAGGACGCCCCTGAAGCGGAGCGGCTTGGCCAGGAGGAGAGGCTACTCGCTTCCCTCACCGCAGCCGAAACCCGCGGGGAACTGGAGGAGGAGATCCGCACCCTGGAGAGGCTCATCCGCCTAGCCCTCCAGGCCGAAAGGGAAGGGGTGGAGACCAAGCTGCAGGAGTTGCGCCAGGTCCTGGAGGAGGAGGCCATCCGCAGGACGGGGGAGAAGCTCCTCATCTTCACGGAGTCCCGGGACACCCTGGACTACCTGGTGGAGAGGCTGCGGGGCTGGGGCTACCGGGTGGTGGCCCTGCACGGGGGGCAGAGCCTGGAGGAGCGGATCCTGGCCGAACGCGAGTTCCGGGAGGAGGCCCAGATCATGGTCTCCACGGAGGCGGGCGGGGAGGGGATCAACCTCCAGTTCTGCGCCATCATGGTCAACTACGACATCCCCTGGAACCCCAACCGCCTGGAGCAGCGCATGGGCCGGATCCACCGCTACGGCCAGCAGAAGGAGGTCCACATCTACAACCTGGTGGCCGCGGATACCCGGGAGGGTAAGGTCTTGGAGGCCCTCTTCCGCAAACTGGAGCGGATGGCCCAGGCCATGGGGAGCGACCGGGTCTTTGACGTGATCGGGGAGGTGACCCGCAAGAGCCTGCGGGACCTGATCGTGGACGCCATCGCCCGGCGCCGTAGCCTAGAGGAGATCCTGGGGGAGATCGAGGCCGTCCCCGACGAGGAGGCCATCCGTCTGGCCAAGGAGGCGGCCCTCGAGGCCCTGGCCACCCGCCACATCGACATGCAGGGGATCCTCGGGGAAAGGCAGCGGGCCCGGGAGAACCGCCTGGTGCCGGAGTACCTGGAGGCCTTTTTCCAGAAGGCCGCGGCCTTCCTTGGCCTGCCCCTGGAGAGGCGGAAGGACGGGCTTTGGCGCATCCCCCGGGTTCCCATTGGGCTCCGCCGCGGGGAGGTGGAGCCAGCCTACGACAGGGTCACCTTCCACAAGGAGCTTGCCCGCAAGCACGGCGCCCGCCTCCTGGCCCCCGGCCACCCCTTGCTGGAGAGGGTGCTGGAACGCCTCGAGGAGGAGACGGCCGAGGATTTGAGGCGCGGGGCTGCCTTTGGCGACCCCTCGGGGAGGCTGGACGGCTGGATATGGTTCCTGAAGGGGGAGGTGCGGGACGGCCACGACCAGGTGGCGGGCCAGAGGCTCTTCGCCGTCTACCAGTCCGTAGGGGGGGAGATGCGGGAGGTCTCCAGCGCCATCCTCTGGGACCTGAAGCCCCTCCCCCCCACGGGAAGCCTCGAGGCCCCTCCCGACGAGGAGGAGGTGCGGGCCTTCGTGGCCGAGGCCCTGTTGGAGGGGTACCGGCAGGAGATCCAGGCCCGCCGCCAGCGGGAGGCGGAGGTCAAGCGCACCTATGGGCTCCGCTCCCTGGACTACCTCCTCCTGGAGTCCCAGGCCAGGCTGGTGGAGTACGAGACCCGTCGCCTTGAGGGCTCCCTGCCCGAGGTGGAGGTGCGCAATGAGGAGCGGCGCATGGAGGAGATCAAGCAGCGCAAGAAGGCTCTTTTGGAGGAGATCGAGCGGGAGACCCACCTCCTCCCCTCCCCCCCTAGCCTGATCACCGTGGTGCGGGTGCTTCCCCTAGGGGAGGAGGCTCCCATGGTCCCCGACGCGGAGGTGGAGGCCATAGGGATGCGGGTAGCCATGGCCTACGAGCGGAGCCGGGGATGGGTTCCCGAGGACGTCTCCTCCCAGAACCTGGGGTACGATATCCGCTCCACGGGGCCCCAGGGGGCCGTCCGCTACATCGAGGTGAAGGCCCGCGCCGAGACGGGAAGCATAGCCCTCACCCCCAACGAGTGGCTCACCGCCCAGCGCCTGGGCCCGGACTACTGGCTTTACGTGGTGGAGTATGCCGCAAAGACGCCGGTCCTCCACCTGGTCCAAGACCCCGCCTCCCGCCTCCAGCCGGAGGAGGAGGTGGAGGTGGTGCGCTGGATCGTCCGGGACTGGAAAGGGGCCGCCCAGGCCGTGCCCCTAGGGGCCTGGGAGGGCCACCAAGGGGGAGAGGACCAGGCGTGAGGTGAACCCGGCCAGACACATGTGAGACTGGACGAGTAAAAATGTGGGGACCACTCCAGGAGAGAGGGGGTCCCCACGGATGCGGCTTACCACGGTTGGCAAGGAGGTTTTGCGGGGAGCGCGGAAGGC
>JBEPYU010000046.1:0-10371 GCA_041641215.1 Thermaceae bacterium | reverse complement strand
GGCCCCGGATCACCTCCACAAGCGGCATGAGGGGCACGGGGTTGAAGAAGTGCATCCCGATAAAGCGCCCGGGCCTCCCTGAGGCTTGGGCCAAGGCGGTGATGGGGATGGAGCTCGTGTTGCTGGCGAGAACCGCCCCCTCCTTGGCCAAGGCCCCGAGGCGCCCCCAAAGGGCCCGCTTGGCCCCCTCGTCCTCCACGATGGCCTCCACGAGGAGGTCGGCCTCCCCTAGGTCCTCGAGGGCCAAGGTGGTCCGGATCCGCCCCAAAGCGCCTTCCTTGGTCTCGGGGCTTATCTTCCCCTTTTCCACGAGCTTCTCGAGGGAGCGCCGGATGGAGGCCAGGGCCCTCTCCAGGGCGGCCTCAGCCACGTCCATCAGGACCACCTCATACCCCGCCTGGGCCGCCACCTGGGCGATGCCGCTACCCATCTGGCCTGCCCCCACCACGCCTACCTGCCGAACCTCCATGGCCCTAGGATTTTACCCCCGGCGGCTCACCAGGATCACCCCCCAAGGCCAAGAGGGCCCCCAAACCTTCCAGGGGGCTTGGCACCTCCCCAAAGGCGGGCTAGGCCCTGGAGGTGAGGCGGACCAAGGCCCTAGGGGCCATGGGGATGGAGGAGGTAGTAAAGGCCCTGGCGCAGGAAGCCCCGCTCCAAAAGGGCGTTCACCTCCCGGGCCGTCACCCGGGCCACCTTGGCCCTCACCTCCTCCAGGGTGAGGGGCCTTCCCGTGTAGAGGTAGGTCATCCCCAGGTGGAAAAGGCGGGCCATGGGGGTTTCCCCCGCAAAGACCAACCCCGTGGCCAAGGGGGTCTTGGCCCTTTCCACCTCCTCCTCCCCCACCCCTTGGGCCTCGAGGCGGGCAAGCTCCCCCTGCAAGACCTCGAGGACCACCGCCTTGTGGGCGGGGTCCGCCTGGAGGTAGGCGTGGAAAAACCCCGTCCCGTCCGCCTCCTCGTGGCCAAAGGCCGCCACCTCCGCCAAGCCCCGGTCCACCAAGGCGAAGTGGAGCCGCCCAGACCCCCCCCCAAGGACCCGGGCCAGGACCTGGGCCGCAAAGCGGGCCTCCTCCTGGTAGGCTACCCCGGGGAAAAGGGCCACGAGGTAAAGGGCCTGGGTACCCTCCCAAGGCCTTTCCAGAAGGCCAGTCCGGGGAACCAAGGGGGGGTAGGCCCGCGGGGCCTCCCCTGGGAGAAGGGCTGTGGTCACCTCCTGGGCCTTCTCCACCAGGGCCGCCCAGTCCACCCGCCCCGTGGCCAGGAGGAAGAGGTTCCCCGTGCGGTAGCGGCGGGCATGGTAGGCGGCCATGGCCATGGGGGTGAGGGCCTGGATGGTCTTTGGGCTTCCCAAGATGCTTTGGCCCAAGGGGTGGTCCCCGAAGAAGGCCCCCTTGGCCCCCTCGTAGGCCACGTGGTCCGGCTGGTCCTGGGCCCGGGCGATCTCCTCCAGGATCACCTGCCTTTCCACCTCGAAGTCCTCCGGGCGGAGGGCCGGGGTAAGGAGCCGGGCGAAGAGGGCCAAAAGCTCCAGGCCAAACTCCGGCAGGACCGCCCCGTAGTAGACCGTGGCCTCCTCGGAGGTAAAGGCGTTGTACTGGGCCCCCATCCGGTCAAAGGCCAGGTTCACCTGGTGGGCGTCCATCCCCGGGGGGCCCTTGAAGACCATGTGCTCCAGGAAATGGCTCACCCCGTTTTCCTCTGGGGCCTCGTCCCGGGCCCCCGTGCGTACGAAAAAGCCCAAGGCGGTGCTCCGCGCCCCGGGCACCTCCTCTGCCAGCACCTTAAGCCCGTTTGGCAGCTCGGTTTCCCTAAACATCCTCCACCTCGCCCAAAAGGCCCACCCACGGGTCCTGGTAGGGATGGGCCCTGAGGAAGGCGTTCACCTCCTCTAGGGTCGTGCCCTCGATGGCCGCCTCGATCTCCCCAAGGGTTCGCACCCGGCCCAAGTGGTAAAGGTCCCGGGCCATGGAGGAAGCCCTGGACCTTATGGACTCGTCCGCGAGGAGGAGGGCGGTCCTAACCCCCACCTTGGCCCGGGCGAGCTCCTCTGGGGTGATCCCTGCGCTCAGGCCCTCCACCTGGGCCCGCAGGACCTCCAGGGTGGCCCTGGCCTTGCCCTTGGTGGTGCCCGCATAGGCCAAAAGGAGCCCCTGCCCCTTGACCCCGCCGGGAAAGGCGTGGACCGCATAGACCAGGCCCCGCCTCTCCCGCACCTCCGTGAAAAGGCGGCCTGACATCCCCCCCGAGAGGACCTCGAGGGCCAGGCGGGCCGCGTAAAACCCCGGCTCCCCCAAGGCCACATCCCGGTAGGCCAGGCCGATCTGGACCTGGGCCGTGGCCTTTTTCAGCCTAAAGGTTTGGGGCTCGGAGAGGCGGGGCTCGGGGTAGAAGGCCTCCTCCCCCTCCCAAGGGAGCAAGGGTTCCAAGGCCCCAAGGAGCCGGTCCCAGGAAACCCCCCCAGCTACGGCCAAAACCGCCCCCCTAGGGGTGTAGCGCCTCCGGAAATCCTCCCTTAGGGCCCGGGCTTCCGCCCGGCGGATGGCCCCTTCCTCCCCCAAGGGGTTACGGCCGTGGGGGGAAAGGAAGACCCTCCGCCTAAGCTCCCGGAAAAGCCCCTTTGCGGGCTGGTCCTCCTCGGAAAGGAGGGCCTGGAGGGCCAGGCTCTTCACGCTCTCCAAGGCCCCTTCGGGAAGGGTGGGGCGGGTAAGGAGGAGGGCATAAAGGCGAAAGACCTCCTCCAGGACCTCAGGGAGAAAGGCCGCAGCAAAGGCCGTGTACTCCAGGCCCGCCCCGCTTTGCCGCCTCACCCCCAGGGCATCCAGGGCCTGGGCCAGGCCCTCGGCGTCCAGGTCCCCCGCCCCCTTCCAGAGCCAGCCCTCGAGGAGCTGGGCCGCCCCCTCCATCCCCTCGGGGTCGTTCACCGCCCCCACGGGAAGGAGGAGGTGGAAGGCCACCCCGGGGAAATCCCGCTCCTCTAGGGCCACCAAAAGACCGTTGGATAGGCGCCTAACCTGGCTCACAGGGCCTAGGGTATCATGGGACCCGTGACGGAAGGGGAACTTAGGGCCCGCTTGCTCAAACCCCTCAAGCGGGAGTGGGAGGACGGGGCCCAGGACCGGGTGGTGGTGGGAGGGGTGGAGGCCCTGGTGGCCCGCCTCGCCCACCCCTTCCCCGAGCTCAAGGCCCTCTTCCAGGGCTACCGGACGAAAACCCCCGAGGAAAGGCGGGCCATCCTGGAGGAGGCCATCCGCCTCCTCGAAGCCCCCCCTAGCCCCAAGGGCCAGGGGCCGGGCCTCCGCCTGGAGGACCCCATCGCCCCCCTCCTCCCTCCCCAGGGGCGCAGGAAACTCCAGGCCCTGGGCCTAAGGACGGTGCGGGATCTCCTCTTCTACTTCCCCCGCCGCCACGAGGACCGGCGGGCCCTTCCTGGGGTGGCCCACCTTGAGGAGGGGACCAAGGCCACCCTGGTGGTCAAGGTTCTCCACAAGGGCCTCACCAAGACCCCCAAAAGGGGCTTAGAGCTCGTCCAGGTCCAGGCCAAGGACGCCTTCGGCCGGCCCCTTACCCTCATCTGGTTCAACCAGCCCTGGGTCCTGGCCCAGATCCAGGAGGGGGCCACCCTGGTGGTGACGGGCCGGGTCCGGCGCCATGGGGGGGTACAGCTCCACGTGGAGCACTTCGAGGAGGAAGGGGAAAACTCCCTTTCCACGGGGCGGATCGTCCCCGTTTACCCCACCAAGGAGGGGGTAGGCCAGGCCTTTTTGCGCCGGGCGGTGCACGAGGCCCTTAAGGCCCTCCCCGTGCCGGATCCCCTGGCCCCCTATCGGGAGGGGCTAGGGCTTATGGACTATAGCGAGGCCCTAGCCCAGATCCACTTCCCCCGGGACGAAAAGGCCCTAGCCCGGGCCCTCCAAAGGCTTAAGTTCGACGAGTACCTCCTCCTAGAGCTCAAGACCCTTCTCGAGGCCGAAAACCCGGGGCTTGGCCGGGCCTTCCGGGTGGAGAGGGAATGGGTGGACACCTTCCAAAAGAGCCTCCCCTTCCCCCTCACGGGAGCCCAAAGGCGGGTAATGGAGGAGATCCAAAGGGACATGGCCAGGCCCCGCCAAATGGCCCGCCTCCTCCAGGGGGATGTGGGCTCGGGGAAAACGGTGGTGGCGGCCTTTGCCCTTTACCTCGCGGCCCAAAACGGGGCCCAGGGGGCCCTCATGGCCCCCACGGAGATCCTAGCCCGCCAGCACCTCCAAAACCTCACCCGTTACCTCTTCCCCTTAGGGGTGCGGGTGGAGCTTCTCGTGGGCTCCTTAGGGGAAAGGGAAAGGCGGGAGGCCCTAAGGCGCCTAGAGTCGGGGGAGGCCCAGGTGGCCGTGGGCACCCACGCCCTCATCCAGGAGGGGGTGGCCTTCCGGGACCTGGGCCTAGTGGTGATCGACGAGGAACACCGCTTCGGGGTCCTCCAGCGGCGGGCCCTCCTCAAGCTGGCCCAAACCCCCCCGGACGTCCTCGTCATGTCCGCCACCCCCATCCCCCGCTCCCTGGCCCTTACCCTCTATGGGGACCTGGAGATCAGCCTTCTGGACGAGATGCCCCCAGGAAGGAAGCCCGTCAAGACCAAGGTCCTGCCCCACACCCTCCGCTCCCAGGCCTACGCCTTCGCCCGGGAGGAGGTGAGGAAGGGGCACCAGGTCTTCGTGGTGGCCCCAGCCATCCAGGAGTCCGAAACCCTGGAGGTCAAGGCGGCCACGGAGCTTTTTGAGGAGCTGAAGGGTCTTCTCCCAGGGGTACGCATGGGCCTCCTCCATGGGCGCATGCCCGCCAAGGAGAAGGAGGAGGTGATGGAGGCCTTCCGGGCTGGGGCCCTGGACCTCCTCGTCTCCACGACGGTGATCGAGGTAGGGGTGGACGTGCCCCGGGCCACGCTGATCATCGTGGAGAACGCGGAGCGCTTCGGCCTAGCC
Source organism: Thermaceae bacterium (assembly GCA_041641215.1). GTDB lineage: Bacteria > Deinococcota > Deinococci > Deinococcales > Thermaceae > Thermus. Next base: position 5,411 of record JBEPYU010000046.1, on the reverse strand, counting down.
CAGCTCCACCAGCTGAGGGGCCGGGTGGGACGGGGAGAGCTCGAGGGGTACGCCATCCTCATCGCGGGGGAAACGGGGAAAAAGACCCTCAAGCGGCTTAAGATCCTGGAAGCCTCCGCGGACGGCTTCTACATCGCGGAGATGGACCTGAAGCTTAGGGGCCCTGGGGAGCTTTGGGGCACCCGGCAGTGGGGCTACCCCGAGCTTAGGCTTGGGGACCTCGCGGAGGACACCCCCATCATCGAAAAGGCCCGGGCCCTGGCCAAGGCCATCCTCGAGGCCGACCCCCACCTGGAGCGCCCCGAGCACCAGGCCCTAAGGGCCGAGCTAAAGGCCCAGGCGGAGCGGATCGGCCTCAGGGAGGTGATCTAGATCCAGGCCCTGCCCCATCCCCACCTCCCGGCCTTCGCTAGCCCCCAAGGGGAGGAACGGGCCTTTAGGATCCGGGCCTACCTCCTGGGCCTCCGGGGGGTCTACGAAGGGTACGCCCCCGTGCCCCCCGTGACCCTATATGTCCTAGGGGAAAGGGACTGGCGGGCCCGGCTTTCCTACCCTTACGGCCTTCCCTTCCAGCGCTCCCAAGGGGGGTTATACCCTTCACTTTTGGCTCCTGCGCCCTCAGATTCCCAAAAAACTTCACGGGAACTTTTCTACCGGGGCCCCCATGCGGGCGCAAGCCCGCATGGGGTGGTATTAGCCCTTTTCCTGCCCCTCTCCTACCCCGAGCGGCTCCTTTTCCGCCTCCGGGAGATCCTCCTGCCCCTGGGCCCGCCCCCGGGGGACCTCGAGGGGTTTTTGGACCTCAACCTGGGGCACGAGTACGCCCATGCGGTCCAGGTGGCCTGGCGGCTTAGGACCGGGGCCCGCTGGCTGGACGAGTTCTTCGCCAACTACCTCTTCCGCCTGGGCCTCGAGGCCCACCCCCACCTGGTGCCCCTCCTCCTCGGGTGGGCCCGCTACCTGGCCCGCCTAGAGCCCAAGGCCCGTAGCCTTTCCACTTATGAAGGGCTTGGGGAAGCCCTTTGGTTCCAGGCCCGGTTCACCCTCAAGGCTCAAGAGCTTTGGGAAAAGGATAGGGACCGCCTCCTGAGGGAGTTTTTAGCGGCGGCCCCTCTGGACCGTAGGAGGGGCCACCGCCTTCTCCTAAGCCTTTACCCGGACCTCAAGGGCTGGTTCCAAGGGTTCGCTCCCTAGACCAGGGCTAGGGCATCCTCGGGGTGGTTCCCCTGGGGAGCACCCCGCTTGGCCAGGATCTCCAGGGCCTCCTCCTCGCTCATCACGGGGTTCTGGAAGCGGATGCCCAGGGCCTGGGTCATGAGGGTGAAGGCGTAGGTGTTGTCCACAAGGCCCATCCGCCCACCCCGCACCCCCCGGGCGTACACCGCAAGGAGGGTAGGGGAAGCCGTGTGCTGCCCCGAGCTCCAGCCGATGTTGGGGCGGTCCACCCTGTCGTTGCGGGTCTGCCGCATGACCCAGGAGAGGGTGTTGGCGGGCTGGGTTCCCCGGACCACCCTGTCGGGGAGGTAGGCCTTCTGGACGATGGCCGCCACCACCGCCTGGGCCTCCTCCGGGGTGAGGGCCACCCCCTTGGTGGTGCGGAAGAGCTCGGTCACCGCCTCAGGGGTGGGCTGGTTCCCTAGGCGGGCCAGGATGAACTCCAAGGAAGCTTTCTGCTCCTTGAGGAGTTCAATCCCTGCGCTACTTAGGAGGTAGGAGGGGCCCGTCCCGTAAAGGGTGGGAACCCCCGTGGCGTGGTCCGCACCCACGATGAGGAGGGTATCCGGGTTTTGGTCCACAAAGTTCAGGAGGATCTCCAGGGCCTCGTCCGCTGCCAGGATGTCCCAAAGGGTAGCCGCGGGGTCATTGAGGTGGTTGGCGTGGTCCACCCGGCCCGCCTCCACCTGGAGGACAAACCCCTCCCGCCGGGCGGAAAGGATCTGGAGGGCCTTGCGGGTCATCTCCGCAAGGCTTGGGACATCCACCCCCTGGAAGCGGCGGTCCACCTCGTAGGGAATGTGGCTCCGGCTGAACACCCCAAGGAGCTTGGAGGCGTTGCTCTTAAGGAGCTCCTCCCGGGTGCGGACCACCGCGTACCCCCGTTCGGCGAAGGCCGCGTACATGTCCTTCTTGTCGCTCCGCTGGGCGGGGTCAAAGAAACGCTGCCCACCCCCTAAGTAGACGTCCGCCCCAAAGGCCAGGTACTGCTCCGCGATCTTCTCCTCCGCGTTCCGGTTGGGGTTGGAGATGACGAAGCTCGCCGGGGTAGCGTGGGTGACGGTGGCGGTGGTGACGAGGCCCACGGCCTTCCCCTGGGCCTTGGCCAAGGCGAAGATGGGGGTGAGCTCCCGCCCATCCGCGTGGACGGCTAGCCCCCCGTTTACGGTCTTGACCCCCGTGCTCCAGGCGTTGCCTGCGGCGCTGGACTCGGTGACGAAGCTCGTGAGGCTATTCGTGTTCTGTAGCCCCCAGGCGGCTTGCCCGCTCAGGAGGCGCTCCAGGGCCAAGGTCCGGCCCAGAACCCGCCGGGCGTAGAACTGGGCGATGGCGTAGTCCTCCCAGCCCATCCCGTCGTAGACGAGGAAGATGAGGTTGCGGGCCCTTACGGGAAGGAAAGGCCGGTTCGCCTGGGCGCTTTGGGCCTGGGCCGAGAGGGCCCCGGCCAACCCGGTCATCACCCCTGCCTTGAGGAGATCCCTTCGCCTCATGGGTATCCCTCCATGAAGGAGGTTAAGGGGGTCCGGTCAAGCCTAGGTCAAGGGATGTAGGGCCCCCTAGGGCCCTACCCGAGGGGGAATCCTTCCCTCCCCTAGGGCCTTAAGCCAGTCCAGGAAGGAGGTCTCCCCCACCTTGAGGGTGTAGAGCTCGGGCCGGGGGAGGATGCAGTGCTGGCCCAAAGGGGCCAGGTAGTAGGTGTAGTTCGGGGCCTGAGCCGGGGCGAGGACGGCTTCCTGGGCCAGGGTGGCCCACTCCCGGGCTGTGGCCTTTGAGGGGACCCTCTCCCCCCTTAGGAGGCCATAGAAAAAGATCTGGGTGGCATCCAGGGTGGCGGTGTATTGGGCGAAGACCGCTCGAGGGTAGGCCTGGGCCAAGGCCCGGTAGATCTCGGCCACGGTGGCCGTGGGGGAAAGACCGGGAAGGTTAGGCCACCTTGGGCGCCAAACCCGGTAGCCCGGGAAATCGGGGATGGTTACCCCCACCCCCGCATCCCCGCAAACGGCCACCTGGGCCTCGAGGTAGGTGGCGAGGACCGCATCCGCCCAAAACACCGCCCCATAAGCCCCCGCGCTGCAACCCGTAACGAAAACCCGCTCGGGAAGGGTATGGTTCTTGAACACGTACTCCAAAACCGCCTGCACATTCCGGGCCCCCTGGTGGTGGACCCTATACCCCCCGTAGTCCACCGTGGCCTGGCCCACGTGGAGGTCCCCCGTGCAGTAGGGGATGAACACGTGGGTCCAGTCCCGGAAGGGGTTTTGGGGGTTTTGGCGGTCATAGATCCCCTGGGCTGTGGCAAGCTCCCGGGGGTCAACGGACCGGCGGTAAAGCCGGAGCTCTGGCCTGCAGGTTACAGCGTCCCAGCAGGCTCCCCCGCCTTGGAAATCCAAGACGACCTTCGTGGGGTCCCCAGGACTTACGTAGAAGCGATAGGGCGACCCGTCGGAGCAAACCCCTGAGGGAACCTCTACGGCCCTCCAGGAAGCCCCTACGCCCTGGGCCAAGGCCAGGGCCAAAAGGAGGAGCCACCCAACCAAGCGCCGCATGGTCGGCCCCCGCCCGTAGGCTAAGGCCAAAGTTAGACTTGGTCAAGAACCCCCTTGCGAGCTCGAGGGGCACCTTTTTTCACAAATGCGCATAGAGGTTTAGCACGTGATTATCGGTAGAAAACCCCAATTTCTCATCTTCAAAATGCCCTGGGCCATCGCGGACAGGCGGCTTTGCGACCGGCCAGGCTGGCCCCTCTGGGCAAGCTTCTCGGAGAAGCAGGTGTACCTGGCCTCCTTGCTCACCAAGCCCCTTGGGGAGGGACCGGCGCTGAGCGTGAGCGCCTACCCACCCGACCTGGACTACTTCTGCAACCGAGGCGCTAAGGACATCCTCCCCCTCTACCGGGACGCCAAGGGTCAGGAGCCCAACCTGACCGAGGGGCTCCTGGAGACCCTGGCCCAGGCCTACGGCTTCACCCCCACCCCCGAGGACTTCGCCGCCTACGTCTACGCCCTACTGGCCCACCCGGGCTACACCGAACGCTTCCGGGAGGAGCTCCGCCTGGGTGGACCCCGGGTGCCTCTGACCCGAGACCCCGAGCTCTTCCGGGAGGCCGTAGAGGTGGGGAAGCATCTCCTTTGGCTCCACACCTACGGGGAGCGCTCCGGGGACCGGAAGGCCTTCCAGGACCTCGAGGGCCGGGCCTACTGGGGAAAATCCCCCACCAGATACCCAGAACACTACAGCTACAACCGAACGGAGCGCATCCTCCACGTGGGGGATGGGGAGGTGGCCGAGGTCGCGCCAGAGGTCTGGGACTTCCGCATCGACCGCTTCCACCCCCTGCGCAACTGGTTGGACCGGCGCAAGCAGCAGCCTGGCGGGCGCAAGAGTAGCCCGCTGGACGAGATCCAGCCCAAGGAGTGGACCGCCGACCTCTCCCGCGAGCTCCTGGAGCTCATCTGGGTGCTGGAGGGGACCGTGAAGAGCTACCGCCAGCAGAAGGAACTGCTGGAGCGCGTCCTGGCCGGGCCGACCTTCACCGTCGACGCGCTACCCCAGCCACAGCCGCACGAGCGCGAGACGCCCGGGGGGGAAGACCCGGAGGAAGGGAACCGGTCCCGGGAGAGGGCGGGGCAGGGCGAGCTGTTTAGCGATGGCGTGGGGGAGCTATAATCCCCCGGTTTCCAAGATAGCCCTACAGGCTGACCAAACCGGGGATACATGGGCTCCCCCACGTCCACCACAGAATGTTCACTTCAAGTCGTCCACCCAAGTCCTTGTATTGTCGTCCCCGCTGGAAGAGTTCCAGTAGTAGTAGTACCACAGGAGGTCGTCGTCCTCCTCCTTCTTCTTGGGGGGTTCTTCCTCCGGTTCTGGCAGCAACAGGATGAGGAGGGCCATGAGGAGCCATCCCAGGAGGCGGAAGGGGGTCCAGAACCAGAACCAGAATCCCCTTTTGCGCTTCCTCTTCTTGCCCTTTCGCTTCTTCTTGCCCATGGGGTCCTCCGGGTGGGGGTGGAGAGGGGAGGGTCTAGGGTTTATTCTACGTGCCCCTTGCCCTCGAGGCTTCTCTTTCCTCAAAACTTGCACCTCCCGCATACCCCGCATAAACCTTCACCTCTTGTCCCCCCCAACGGCCCCAAGCTCGGGGCCTGCAACTCCCGAACCAACACCTGAACCAAAACCTCCGGCAACAAAACCCG
>JBEPYU010000045.1:0-10633 GCA_041641215.1 Thermaceae bacterium | reverse complement strand
CACGAGATCCGGGGCCTGGCCTGGAGTGGGTTTGGCCGCATCACCAAGGTGGAAATCTCCTTTGACGAGGGGAAAACCTGGCGCCAGGCCGTCCTCGAGCCCCCGGTGGAACGCTACGCCTTCGTGCGCTTCAAGCTCCCCTGGTACTGGGATGGCCAAGAGGTCATCCTTTGGAGCCGGGCCTGGGACGAGACGGGAAGGACCCAGCCCACCCGGGAGGAGTTCTTCAAAAGGTGGGCCCCCAACAACCGGTACCACTACAACGCCATCCAGGCCTGGCGCATCCGGCCCGACGGCCAGGTGGTGAACGGGGACCGGCCCCTCGAGGGCTTGGCCTCGAGGCCCGGCGGAGGCTGCGGCGGGGAGGTGTTCGATGTTTAAGAAGATACTCGTAGCTCTCTTGCTTCTGGGCGCGGCCCTAGCCGCCCGATACGGCCTAGGAACCCCTCTTACCGAGGAAGAGGTAGCGGCTTACGACATCTACCCCGTGGTCCTACCCGATGGGCGGGGGCTCCCCCCAGGCCAGGGAACCGTAGAGGAAGGGGGGCGGGTCTATGCGGAAAAGTGCGCAAGCTGCCATGGGGCTAGCGGGGAGGGCTACCCCTTCAACCGCTTGGTCGCCGAGCCCTTCCCCATCACCAAGGAGACAGATTCGGTGAACTTCGCCATCGGCAACTACTGGACCTACCCCACTACCCTTTTCGACTACATCCGCCGGGCCATGCCCTACGGGGCCCCAGGCACCTTGACCCCCGACGAGATCTACGCGGTGGTGGCCTGGCTCCTTTACCAAAACGGGATCATCGACGGCAGCGAGCCCATGAACGCCAAGACCCTTCCCAAGGTGCAGATGCCAGCCCGGGCCCTCCTTAAGGTTGACCCCGAAAGCAAGAGGCGCTTCCCGTGGCTGGAACTGCCCTAGGTGAAGCATGAACCTAAGCCTCCCCATCGCCTTCCTTTCGGGCCTTCTATCCTTCCTTTCCCCGTGTGTGCTCCCCCTGGTGGGCACCTACCTCCTCTACCTAGGGGGAGAAAGGGGAAAGGCCCTTAGGAACGCTATCCCCTTTGTCCTTGGCTTTTCCATGGTCTTCACCCTCCTAGCCCTGCCCTTTAGCCTTCTTGGAGGTCTCCTTTACGGGCATCGGGAAACCTTAAGCCGGCTTGGAGGCGTTGTCCTCGTCCTGCTCGGGGCCTACATGCTGGGCCTTAGGCCCAGGTGGGGAGGCTTAGGTTTACGTTTTCAAGGGGATACCACCCGCCCCTTAGGGGCCTTTCTCCTGGGAATGGCCTTGGGGATAAGCTGGACCCCCTGCATCGGGCCTATCCTGGGCGGAATCCTCACCCTCACGGCCACGGGACAGGGAGGGCTGAGCCTTCTCCTTGCCTACCTCCTGGGGCTCGCCCTCCCCTTTCTTCTCGTATCGGCCTTTGCGGAAAGGATCCTTCCGTGGCTAAGGCGGATGCACCGCCTAAGCCACGCCGTGGAGATAGGGGCTGGCCTCCTCCTCGTCCTCTTGGGCGTCCTCCTTCTTACGGGAACTTTCGGGTTGGTCAATGGTTTCTTCCTCCGAATCACCCCGAAGTGGCTGCAAGAGCTCCTCTAGGGGCCGGGCTGCTAGGATGACCCTTATGGACCTCGAGGCCGCCTATCCGTGGCGGGATCTCCAGGGGGTAGAGGGCCTCCGGGCCGTCCTCCTGAGGGGGGAAGGCGGGGTCTTTTCCGCAGGGGGCCCCTTTGCCCTGAGAGGAGACGCGGGCCTCTCGCAAGGCCCTGATGCGGGTCTATGAGGAGGCCCGGGACCTCCGCCCCGTGGTGGCCGCGGTGGAGAGGGTGGCGGTGGGAGCGGGTCTGGACTTAGCCCTTTGGGGGAGAGGAGATGCGGAGGGGCCTCGAGGCCCTCAAGGCAAGGAAGGCCCCCGAGTTTCCATGATGAGGCTTCAGGCCTACCTGGCCCGGGCCGGGGTGGCAAGCCGCAGGAAGGCGGAACGGCTCATCCAGGAGGGCCGGGTAAGGGTGAATGGGGCGGTAGCCCGCTTGGGGATGCGGGTAGGGCCAGGGGATCAGGTGGAGGTGGATGGGCAAAGGGTGACCCTGCCTGAACGGGTGGTGCTGGCCTTCCACAAACCCCGGGGCTACACCGTAACCCGCAAAGACCCCCACGCACGGAGGACCATCTTTGAGCTCCTTCCCAAGATCCCCGGCCTTCACCCCGTGGGGCGGCTGGATCGGGATTCGGAGGGGTTGCTCCTCCTCACCAACGACGGCCACCTTACGGAACGCCTCACCCACCCCCGCTACGGGGTGGTCAAGGTTTACCGGGTGTGGACGGAAAGGGGCACCCTCCCCAAGGAGGCCTGCCGCCTCCTGGAGGAGGGGATCATGCTGGAGGATGGCCCCGCCAAGGCCCTCCTTTGCCGGCCCCTTCCAGGGGGGGCCCTCCTGGCCTTGGGCGAGGGGCGGAAACGGGAGGTCAGGCGGATGCTCAAGGCGGTGGGCTACCCCGTCACCCGACTTCTGCGGGTACAGGTGGGGCCCATCCGCCTAGGGAACCTCCCCCCTGGAAGGTGGCGGGTCCTTTCCCAGGAGGAGGTAAAGGCCCTTCTCGGAGAGGGCCCCAAGTAGAATAGGGCCCATGTGGGCGGCCGGGAACGGACCCATCCAGATCCCCGAGGAGGCCATCCGAAAACGGGTAGCGGAGCTTGGGGCAGCCATCGCCCGGGACTACGAGGGGAAAACCCCCCACCTGATCTGCGTGCTGAACGGGGCCTTTATCTTCATGGCTGACCTCGTGCGGGCCATTCCCCTCCCCCTCACGGTGGACTTCATCGCCATCAGCTCCTATGGCCAAGCCTATAGGACAAGCGGGGAGGTGGAGCTCCTCAAAGACCTCCGCCTTCCCATCCATGGCCGAGACGTAATTGTGGTAGAGGACATCGTGGACACAGGCCTCACCCTTTCCTACCTCCTCGCCTACCTCGAGGCCCGAAGGCCCGCCTCCATCCGGGTGGCCGCCCTCCTCTCCAAGCCGAGCCGCAGGCAGGTAGAGGTTCCCATCCACTACCTGGGCTTCGAGATCGAGGACGCCTACGTCTACGGCTACGGCCTGGACCGGGCCCAGTTCGACCGGAACCTGCCCTTCATCACCTCCTTGGTCCTCGAGGAGGGCTGATACCACCCCATGGCGGGCCCCAAGCCCGCATGGGGACCCCGGTAGAAAGTCCCCGTGGAGTTTTTTGGGAACCTGGAAGCGAGAAACCAAAGGTAAGGGGTATGATGTACCTTCCCTACATCACGGGGCTTTTCGTAGCCGTTCTCCTCATCTCCAACGTGGCCTCCACCAAGGTGGTGGTCCTCCCCCCCTTGGTGTTCGATGGGGGCACCCTCCTCTTCCCCCTGGCCTACATCTTGGGGGACGTCCTCACGGAGGTCTACGGCTATCGGCAAAGCCGCAAGGTGATCTGGACGGGATTTCTCGCCCTGCTCCTCGCCGCCCTTACCTTCCAGGCCGTGGCCTTCTTTCCAGGCCCAGAGGAACCGGAGGGCCAACCCTACGCGGAGGCCTTCCGGCTCCTCTTTGGTCTTACCCCAAGGATCGTCCTGGGTAGCCTCCTGGCCTACTTCGTGGGGGAGCTCGCCAACGCCTACCTCCTCGCCCGCCTCAAGGCCCTCACCCAAAGGCGGCACTTCTGGCTTAGGGCCCTGGCCTCCACCCTGGTGGGCCAGGCCCTGGACACGGGCCTCTTCCTCAGCGTGGCCTTCCTTGGGGTGTTGTCCCCAGGGCTCCTCCTTGGGATCTTCCTCTCCAACTACGCCTTCAAGGTGGGGGTAGAGGTCCTCCTCCTCCCCCTCACCTACGGGGTCGTGACCTTCCTCAAGCGCCGCGAAGGGCTAGATCCCCTGGAAGAAAGCCTTTCCCTAAACCCCTTTAGGCCCTGATACCCTTTACTTTTGCTTCTTGCGCTTCCAGGTTCCAAAAAAACTCCACGGGGACTTTCTACAGGGGCCCCCATGCGGGCGCAAGCCCGCATGGGGTGGTATGATTCCCTTCCCGCAACCCCTTTGGGTTGGGGCATCGTAAGCTTAAGGGGATGCCGGGGATCGCCATCATCGGGGCCCAGTGGGGGGATGAGGGAAAGGGAAAGGTGGTGGACGCCTTGGCCCCCGAGGCGGACTACGTGGTGCGCTACCAGGGGGGGGCCAACGCCGGCCACACCGTGGTGGCCGAGGGGCGGGTCTTCAAGCTTAACCTCCTGCCTTCCGGGGTCGTCCACCCCCACACGGTGAACGTCCTGGGGGATGGGATGGTCATCGACCCCTTCCGTTTCCAGGAGGAGGTGCAGGCCCTGGAAAGGGAGGGGTTTAGGCCCAGGATCCTCGTCTCCAAGCGGGCCCACCTGGTCCTCCCCCACCACAAGAAGGTGGAAAGCCGCCACGACTTCGTGGGCACCACGGGAAGGGGCATCGGCCCGGCCTACTCGGACCGGGCCCGGCGGGTGGGGATCCGGGTGGGGGACCTCCTGGAGGAGGAGGTCCTGAGGGAAAGGGTACGCCGCCTCCTCTACGAGAAGCCCAACTCCACCCGGGAAGCGGGCTGGGACACGGAGGAAAAGGCCCTGGCCGACCTTAGGGCCATGAGGGCGGTCCTCGAGCCCTACGCCGCGGACACGGGCCATCTCCTACGGGAAGCGGTAAGGAGGGGGCAAAGGATCCTCTTCGAGGGGGCCCAGGCCACCCTTTTGGACCTCAACTACGGGACCTACCCCTATGTGACGAGCTCCCACCCCACCGTGGGGGGGATCCTCGTGGGGGCAGGGGTCAACCACAAGGCCCTCACCCGGGTCTACGGGGTGGCCAAGGCCTACACCACCCGGGTGGGGGAAGGCCCTTTTCCCACGGAGCTCCATGGCCCCCTGGCCCACCACCTAAGGGAAAGGGGAGGGGAGTATGGGACCACCACGGGAAGGCCCAGGCGGGTGGGGTGGCTGGATTTGGTGGCCTTGCGTTACGCCTGCGAGGTCAATGGGTTTGACGGCCTCATCCTCACCAAGGTGGACGTGCTTGCGGGCCTGGAGAAGGTCCGGGTGGGGGTGGAGTACCTGGAGGAAAGTCCCCCCGGGGAGGCTTCCCCGGAAAGGGTGCGCTACCTGGAACTCCCGGGATGGGGGGATCTCTCCGGGGCCAAGCGCCGGGAAGACCTCCCGAAAAGCCTCCAGGCCTACCTCGAGCTCATCGAGGAATACACGGGGGTTCCCGTGGTCCTCCTTTCCACCGGGCCCAAGCGGGAGGATACCTTGGGGAGGGTAAGCTGGGACTAAAGGAGGTAGCTCACCCGGAGGGAAAAGCGCTTTTCCACCCCCAGGGCCTGGTCCAGGTGGGGGTAGGCGCTTTGGGCCCAGGCCCAAAGCCGGGCCATAGCCCGCTCGTGAACCTCGAGGGGCACCCTTTGGGTAAAGGAGTAGACCCTTTCCCCCAAGGCCTCGAGGGCCTCCCGAACCGTGGTCCGCTCCGACCAGGCGGCCACCACCCGGGTCTTGGGCTTGAGGCCAAGCCGCTTGAGGGTCTCCTCCACCTCCCCTAGGCGGCGGACATGGAGGCCCCGCTCCACCGCCCAGCCCTCCTCCTGGACCAAAGCCCGCCACCTCTCCTGCAGGGCCCAAACCTCCGGGGCCTCCACCTCCTCGAAGCCTTCCAGAAGCACCCCCCCAGGCCTTAGGACCCTTAGGGCTTCGGCCAGGGCCCGGGTCCACTCGGGGAGGAGGTGCCAGAGGTGGACCACGATCACCGCGTCCACGCTCTCGTCGGGCAGGGGAATGGCCCGGGCATCCGCCTGGAGGATCTGGACCTTGCGGGTGATCCCGGCCACCTTCTTTTGGAAGACCTCGAGCATGCCTGGGCTCAGGTCTAAGGCCACGTACCGGTACCCCCGGGCGATGAGGGGAAGGGCGATCCGGCCCGTGCCCACCCCGAGTTCCAAGAGGAGGAGTTCCTCTTGGACCTCGCCCCGCCCTACCCCCCGGAGGCTCTGGCCTATGGCGGTAGCGATCCGCCCGGCCACCTCTGGGGGCAGGGCCCGAAGACGATCGTAGGCGTAGGCCAGGCGGGTTGGGATTTCCAGCATCCGCCTCCCTTTCATTGTAGCAGGTTATGCTTTAACCCATGAAAGGCCTTATCCTAGCTGCCGGAAGGGGCACTCGGCTTCGCCCCCTCACCCACACCCGGCCCAAGCCCGCCATCCGGGTGGCGGGCCGTCCCATCATCCATTACGGGGTGGAAAACCTCCTGGCTGCGGGGATCCGGGAGATCGGGGTGGTGGTCTCCCCGGAAACGGAGAAGGACCTCCGGGTCACCCTCGAGGGCTACGGGGTGCGTTTCCTCCTCCAGGAGGAACCCCAGGGCCTGGCCCATGCGGTGGGGGTGGCCGCGGGGTTTTTGGGGAAGGAACCCTTTGTCCTTTACCTGGGGGACAACCTATTCCAAAAGGGTATCCGCTACCTCTTGGACCACTTCGCCCCGGGGGTGGCCGCGGTGGTGGCCTTGGTGCGGGTGGCCAACCCCGGCCAGTTCGGGGTGGCCGTCGTGGAGGGGGACCGGATCGTGCGCCTCCTGGAAAAGCCCAAGGACCCCCCCTCCAACCTGGCCGTGGCCGGGGCCTACGTCTTCGGGCCCGAGATCCTGGAGGTGATCCCGGAGCTTAAGCCCTCCGCCCGGGGCGAATACGAGATCACGGACGCCATCCAAACCCTCATCGAGGCGGGAAGGAGGGTGATCGGGGTAGAGGTAAGGGGCTGGTGGAAGGACACGGGCCGCCCCGAGGACCTCTTGGACGCCAACCGCCTCCTCCTAGAGGAGCTCGAGGCCCGGGTGGAGGGTGAGGTAAGGGAGAGCACGCTCACAGGCCGGGTGGTGGTGGAAAAGGGGGCCCGGGTGGTGAAGAGCGTGGTGGTGGGCCCGGCCTACATTGGGGAAGGGGCCTTGGTGGAAGGGGCCTACATCGGCCCCTTCACCTCCATTGGGCCCTTGGCCCGGGTGGTGGGCTCGGAGGTGGAGTACTCCATCCTCGAGGACCAAGCCTCCTTGGAAAACGTGGGCCTACGCCTCCAGGCGAGCATCCTAGGGGTGGGGGCCCAGGTGAAAAACCGAAACGGCCTCCCCAAGGCCCACCGCCTGGTCCTTGGGGACCTCTCCCAGGTGGAGCTCGCCTAGAGGTGGAGGGGCCCCTCCCAGGCCGCCAGGGCGGCCTCCTTCAGGATCTCGGAGAGGGAGGGATGGTGGTGGGGGGCCCGGCCCAGGTCCTCCGCGCTGGCCTTGAAGAAGATGGCCAAGGCGGCTTCCGCTAGGATATCCCCCGCCCGGGCCCCAATGGCGTGCACCCCCAGGATCCGGTCCGTGGCCTTGTGGGCTAGGACCTTCACAAAGCCCTCCGTTTCCCCCATGGCCCGGGCCCGGCCCGAGGCGGAGTAGGGGAAGCGGCCCACCTTGTAGGGAATCCCCCGGGCCTTGAGCTCCTCCTCCGTGAGGCCCACCCTTGCGATCTCGGGATGGGTATAGACCACGCTGGGGAGGGCCCCATAGTCCACGTGGCCGAAGCCCCCCACCATGTGCTCCACCGCGGCAATTCCTTCCTCGCTTGCCTTGTGGGCCAGCATGGGGCCCCTGACCACGTCCCCGATGGCGTAGATGTGGGGGACCCTGGTCCTCAGGTGGTCGTCCACGGGGATCTGGCCCCTTTCGTCCAGGCCAAGCCCCGCCCGCTCCAGGTCCAGGCCCTCCGTGTAGGGCCTCCGGCCCACGGCCAAAAGGGCCCGGTCCGCCCTTAGGACCTCCCCCCCCTCCAGCTCCACCACGGCCTCCCCGCCCTCTGGGCGCACGGCCTTCACCCGGACTCCGGTGCGGATCCCCAGGCCCTCCTTCCGGAAAACCCGCTCCGCAGCCCGGGAAACCTCCCCGTCCATGCCGGGAAGGAGGCGGTCCGCATACTCCAGGATGGTCACCTCCGCCCCCAGGCGGTGCCAGACCACCCCAAGCTCCAGGCCGATCGCCCCACCCCCCACCACGAGGAGGCGCCTTGGGACCTCGGGGAAACTCAAGGCCTCCGTGGAGGTTACCACCCGCTCGTAATCCACCTCCGCCCAAGGGGGGATCAGGGGGACGCTACCCGTGGCGACGAGGATGTAGCGGGCCCTTAGGACCTCCTCCCCTACCGCCACCTCGTGGGGGGAAAGGAAACGGGCCCGCCCCTGGTAGCGGGTAATCCCGTTTTTCCGAAAGAGGAACTCCACCCCTTGGGTGTTGGCTTGGACCACCCGTTCCTTGTGGGCCATGAGGGCCTTAAGGTCCAGCTCCACCCCCTGGACCTTGGCGCCCACCAGGCCCTTCTTGGCCTCGTAGATGCGCTCCGTGGTCTCCAGGAGGGCCTTGGAAGGGATGCAGCCTACCCTAAGGCAGGTTCCCCCTAGGGCCTCTTCCTTCTCCGCCACGGCCACCTCCATCCCAAGCTGGGCCGCCCGGATGGCGGCCACGTACCCCCCGGGGCCCGCCCCGATGACCAGGAGGTCGTACATCTAGACCTCCAGGAGGAGCCGGGTGGGGTTTTCCACAAGCTCCTTCACCCGGCGGAGGAAGGTCACCGCCTCCCGCCCGTCCACGATGCGGTGGTCGTAGGAAAGGGCTAGGTACATCATGGGCCGGACCACCACCTGCCCCTCCCGGGCCACGGGGCGCTCCTGGATGGCGTGCATGCCCAGGATGCCCACCTGGGGGGGGTTCAGGAGGGGCGTGGAGTTCAAGGAGCCGTAGACCCCCCCGTTGGTGATGGTGAAGGTCCCGCCCATGAGCTCCTCGGGCTTGAGCTTCTTGGTGCGGGCCCTTTGGGCGAAGTCCGCGATCTTTTGCTCGATCTCCGCGAAGGAAAGGCGGTCTGCGTCCCGGATCACGGGCACCACCAGCCCCTCCCCACCCCCCACGGCCACCCCGATGTCGTAGTAGCGGTGGTAGACGATGTACTCCCCCCGGATCTCTGCGTTGAGCTCGGGGATCTCCTTAAGGGCCTGGACCACGGCCTTGACGAAGAAGCTCATGAGGCCGAGCTTGACCCCGTACCTCTTCTGGAAGACCTCCCCAAACTCCCGCCTTAGGGCTAAGATGGCGGACATGTCCGCCTCGTTGAAGGTGGTGAGCATGGCCGTGGTCTGGCGGGCCTGGAGAAGCCTTTCCGCAATGCGGCGGCGCAAGGGGGTCATGGGCACGGCCTCGTCCACCCGCCAGGGCCGGTCTTGGGGCGGGGAGGAGAGAGGGCCTTGGGGTGGGGCGGTCTTCGGGGGCTCAGGGGCCTGGGAGGAGGCTTGGGCCTCGAGGTAGGCCTGGACATCCTCCTTGAGGATCCTTCCCCCCAGGCCCGTGCCCTTGACCGCCTCCTTGGCCACCCCCTTTTCGGCCAGGAGGCGCTCGGCCGCGGGCATGGCCAGAGGGCCTTCCTGGGCTTGGGGCGGGGCCTCCTTGGGGGCCTGGACCTCTTCCGCCTCGATCAGGGCGATGGCCTCCCCTACGGCCGCCTTTTCCCCACTTCTTTTCAGGATCTTCTTCAAGGTACCCGCAAAGGGGGCGGGAAGCTCTAAGGTGGCCTTGTCCGTGATGAGCTCCACCAAGGGCTCATCCGCCCGGAAGGGCTCCCCTTCCCCCTTAAGCCAAGCGCCGATCTCCACCTCCACAATGGACTCGCCCACCGAGGGCACGACCAGTTCCGCCATGGGGCCTCCCTTAGGCAAACGCAGCTTCCAAAAGCTCCTCTTGCTCCTCCCGGTGGAGCTTAGAGGAGCCCACGGCCGGACTTGGGGACTCGGGCCGGGCCACCACGGAGAGGGGATGGCCGAAGATCTCCCCAAGGAAGCGAGCCGAGAGGTACCCCCAGGCCCCCTGGTTCACCGGTTCCTCCTGCACGTAGACCACGGGGACCTCCTTGGGGTAGAAGCCCAGGGCCTCCTGGAGCTCCGCCTTGGGGAAGGGGTAAAGGAGTTCCAGCCTCAGGATGGCCACATCCTTGGCCCCAAGCTCCCGCCTCTTGGCCAGGAGCTCGTAGTAGACCTTCCCCGAGGTGAGGAGGACCTTGCGCGCCCCCTCCACCCCTTCGGGGATCACCTTTTGGAAACGCCCCTGGGCGAGGGCCTCAAGGGGAGAGACCACCTCGGGGTGGCGGAGGAGGCTTTTGGGGGTGAAGACCACCAGGGGCTTGCGCAAGGGGCGCTTGACCTGGCGGCGGAGGAGGTGGAAAAGCTGGGCGGGGGTGGTGGGGTAGGCGATCTGGAGGTTGTCCCCTGCGGCGAGCTGGAGGAAGCGCTCCATGCGGGCGGAGGAGTGCTCGGGCCCTTGGCCCTCCAGGCCATGGGGGAGGAGAAGCACGAGCCCGGAAAGCCGGCGCCACTTGGCCTCCGCGCTTGCGAGGAACTGGTCGATGTAGACCTGGGCCACGTTGACGAAGTCCCCGAACTGGGCCTCCCAAAGGATGAGGCCCTCCGGATAGTCCAGGCTATACCCGTACTCAAAGCCCAAGACGCCGGCCTCGGAGAGGGGGGAGTTCCAGATCTCCACCTCCGCCTGCCCCTCGGCGAGGTGCTGGAGGGGAACGTAGGGCTCCCC
>JBEPYU010000044.1:0-11112 GCA_041641215.1 Thermaceae bacterium | reverse complement strand
CGGGCTCTACCCGAAGTCACCTCATCCCCAAAGGAGGGTGCCTAGGGTAGGGCCCGTGACTGGGGCGAAGTCGTAACAAGGTAGCTGTACCGGAAGGTGCGGCTGGATCACCTCCTTTCTAAGGAGCCAAAGAGGCCTGCCTCTTCCCTGTGGGATCCCCGGGGGCGCCTCGAGGCGCCCCTTTTTTTTGGCCTTCCCAGGGCCTTCGTGGAGGAGGAATGCGGGGTAGGCAAGGCGGGCAAGCGGTCAGGGCCAAGCGCAAAACCCCTCGGCCCAAGACCCTAGGCCAAAGGGTGGTTTCCGCCGGGGGCGTGGTCTTTCGGGGAGCGGCTCCGGAAGTCCTGGTGATAAGCCTCAAGGGAGGCCGGGTCGTCACCTTGCCCAAAGGCCAGGTGGAAGCCGGAGAGCGCTACCCGGAAACCGCCCTGCGGGAGGTCCTCGAGGAGACGGGGATCCGGGGGGTAATCCTTAACCCTTTGGGCAAGGTGCAGTACTATTTCACGGTCTGGCAAGAGGGGATGCCCGCCACGGTGCGCAAGGAGGTCCACTATTTCCTCATGCGGGCCCAAGACGAAAACGCCACACCCCGACCCCAGCTTTCGGAGGTGGAAGCCGCCTTCTTCCTACCCGCCCGCGAAGCCTTGGAGCGCCTCTCCTACCCCAACGAGCGGGAGATCCTGAGAAAAGCCCTCCTCCGCTGGGCCACGAAAAGGTTGCCGTGACCCCCGCCGCCCTGGCCCCGCACGGCCTCCGGCCTGGGCTCCCAGGTGCCCCGACCCCACCGGGGTCACCCCACGGACCGGGTGGATTCCGTAAGGGCAATGCAGGCCACCTCCACCAGGACCCCCCGGGGTAGGTCCCGGACGGCCACCGTGGCCCGGGCCGGGTAGGGAGGGGTGAAATAGCGGGCGTAGACCTCGTTGAAGGCGGGAAAGTCCTCCATCCGGGCAAGAAAGCAGGTGGTCTGCACCACCTTGGAAAGCCCCGACCCTGCGGCCTCGAGGATGGCCCTGAGGTTTTCCATCACCCGCTCCGTCTGGAGGCGGATGTCCCCCTCCACCACCTCCCCTTCCGGGGTAAGGGGGATCTGGCCGGAGACAAAGACCAGCCCCCCAGCCCGCACCGCCTGGCTATAGGGTCCGATGGCCTTTGGCGCCCTGGGGGTCTCTATCCCTTCCATGCCCTTAGGGTAGCCCGAAGCGGTAAAGGCGGCCCGCAAGGTTCACCACCAGCACCTCCTCGGGTAGGGGCAAGGGGGGCACCTGGATGGGACCTAGGCCCGAGGCCTCGAAAACCACCTGGCCCCTAGGATCCACGGCCAAAAACCGCCCCTCCTCCGTCCCCAGGAAGAGGTGGGACCCGGCATAGGTAAGGCCCCCGGTCACCTTCCCCACCTCGAGGCTCCAGACCTCAGCCCCCGTAGCCTGGTCCAAGGCCCGCAAAACCCCATCCCAGGCCGCCACGTAAACCCGCTCCCGGTCCAAGGCCACCCCTCCCCAGATCTCCCCCTCGAGCTCCACGCTCCACAGGGTTTCCCGGGCCAAGGGGTGGAAGGCGTAGACCTCCCCCGCCCAGGTGGGCACGAAAAGAAGCCCCCTATACCCCGCCACGGGGGTGTGGATGGGCCCCGTGCGCACCTTGTAGCGGAGAGTTCCAGAGAGGGGGTCCAGGGCGTAAAGCCAACCGTCCTCCCCCCCCACGAAAAGGAGACCCCGGTAAAGGGTTGGGGTGGCGGAAAGGTGGCCGTCCGCCCGGAAGCGGAAAAGGAGGCGCCCGGTTTCGGCCTCCAAGGCCCTTAGGCTACCGTCCCGGCTAGCCACAAACACCCGATCCCTCACAAGAAGGGGCCCAGCGATGACCTCAGCCCCGGTCTTCACGGACCAAAGGGGGCTTGAGCCTTGGAAGCGGTAAAACTGCCCATCCAAGGACCCCACGTAAAGGCCTCCTCGCACCAAAGGCGGGGCGCTCACCTCGTCCCTTAGGGGGATGCGCCGCACCTCTCCCAAGAGGAGGTCCACCTCGGCTACCCCCCGGCCCGCGCCCAGGTACACCCGCCCCCGGGCATAGACCATCTCCCCCGGCCAAGCCGCTTCGCCCCCTAGCTCCAAGACCCCCTTAAGGGCAAGGCGCCGGGGATCGGGGGCCCAAGGGTAGTGGCCGCTCCGGGAAGCCCCCGCCCTAGGGGTGGCCAGGCGCAGGTTCCGAAGGGCCTCGAGGGCCCCTTCAAAAAGGCTGGGATGGCCAGGGCGGGCCTCGGGGTGCTTGGCGAGAAGGGCGAGGACCGGTTCTGCGACGGCCTTGGGAATGGCGGGGTTTAGGACCTCAGGGGGTTTAGGGTCCTCGTAGACGTGCTGAAAGAGGATGGCCTGGTCGTTTTCCCCCTCAAAGGGGGGGTGGCCGGTAAGGGTCCGGTAGAGGACCGAGCCCAGGCTGTAAAGGTCGGCCTTGGGGGAAAGGGGAAGGCCTCTCGCCTGCTCGGGAGCCATGTAGAGGGGGGTGCCTAGGGTGTACCCAGTGCGGGTGAGTTGGCGGCTTTCCCGGACGAGGTAGGCCAGGCCAAAGTCCATCACCTTGGGATAACCCTCCCGGGTAAGGAGGATGTTCTTAGGGGTGAGGTCCCGGTGCAAAACCCCTTGGGCGTGGAGGTGGGCCAGGGCCTCCATGACCCGGACCGCCCCCTGGAGGATGGCCTCCCCCTCCGGTCCCTCCTCAAAGGGGCCAAGCCCGTCGAAGGGGCCTCCCTCCAGGAACTCCATGACGAAATAAGGGCGACCTTCCTCCTCCCCCAGGTCCAGGACCTGGACGATGCCCGGATGCTGGAGCCGGGAAAGGGCCCGCACCTCCAGGAAAAACCGCTCCCTCTCAGGGGGAAGCACGTGGGGATGCAAGATCTTTACGGCCACCTGCCGGCCTAGGCGCTCATCCACCGCCCGCCAGACCTCGGCCGTGGCCCCGAGGTTCAGCCTTTCCTCGAGGCGGTACCGCCCAGCCAAGACCACAAGGGTATTCTAGGGCTCAAGGCTTTAGGGCCTCGAGGAGTTGCCGAAGGTGGACCCGGGCTTGGGGATCCGCCTCGAGCTCCCGGACCACGCGCTCGATGGCCAGGCGGACCACCTCGGACTTGGAGACCAGGCGCTCGGGGCCCGAAAGGGCGTAGGCCGCCCGGGTAAGGAGCGCGTCCTGCTCCTCGGAGATGACCACCTGCAGGCGCTTTTTGCCCCGCGCTGGCATATCCCACATTAGTGTAGCAAGATGGGCAGGACCTTGACAATGCCTATCTTGAGTAAAATGTGGAGGATGCTTAGGAGGTGGGGATGAGCAAGGTGCTCCGGATTGAGGGGGGAGTTCCCCTTCAAGGCGAAATACGGATCCTCCCTGCCAAGAACGCCGCCTTGCCCATCCTGGCCGCCTCCCTCCTTACGGAAGAGCCCATCACCCTCCTGGAGGTGCCCCGGTTAAGGGACGTGGAGGTCATGCTGGAGCTCCTCGCCCACCTGGGCACGGAGTACGTTTGGGAAGGGCGAACCCTCCACCTCCAGACCCAAAAGATCCGGTCCACAGAGGCGCCCTTTGCCCTCGTGGGCCAGATGCGGGCGAGTTTCCTCGTCCTTGGGGCTCTCCTAGCCCGGGCAGGGGAAGGGACCATCGCCTTGCCCGGGGGGTGTGCCTTTGGGGTGCGCCCCGTGGACCAGCACATTAAGGCCCTAAGGGCCCTAGGGGCTGAGGTCCTCGAGGAAGAAGGGCGCTTTAGGGCCTTCCGTAAGGGCCCCCTAAGGGGCCGGGTGGTCTTTGACCTCCCCACGGTAGGGGGTACGGAACAGGCCATGCTGGCCGTGGCCTTGGGTGGGGAGGCCACCTTGGTGCAGGCTGCGATGGAGCCCGAGGTGGTGGACCTCGGCCACTTCCTCATGGCCTTGGGGGCGGAAGTCCAAGGCTTGGGTTCCCCTATCCTGAGGATCCGGGGGGCCCCCAGGCTTAGGGGCGCCCGCTACCGCATCATCCCTGACCGGATCGAGGCCGGCACCTACCTCCTGGCCGCAGCCGCCACCCGGGGATCCATCACCCTAAGGGAGGTCCGGCCCGACCACCTGGACGCCCTCCTGGACAAACTCCAAGCCTCCGGCCACCGCCTGGAGGTGGGAGAGGACTGGATCCGCCTTAAGGCCACGAAGGAACCCCTGCCCTTCTCCGTGGAGGCCCGGGAATACCCGGGCCTGCCTACGGACCTCCAGCCCATCCTCACCGCCTACCTGGCCTCGGTAACCGGACAGTCCACGGTCACCGACCGGGTCTACCCCGACCGCTTCACCCACGTGGGGGAACTTGCCCGGATGGGGGCGGAGATCTACCTTCGGGACCGCACCCTTTGGATCCACGGCAAGACCCTCAAAGGGGCCCAGGTCAAGGCCCTGGACATCCGGGCTGGGGGCGCCTTGGTGGTGGCGGCCCTCTCGGCCCAGGGAACCTCGGAGGTGGAGGGGGTTTACTTCCTGGAACGGGGCTACGAAAACTTAGAGGAGCGGCTTTCCGCCTTAGGGGCCAAGGTGCAGGTGCGCAAGGTGGGGGACTTACCCGAACCCACCCTCCCCTGGTAGAGTAGTGGGGTATGGACCTAGATCTCCTCAGCGCCCGCCTAGAGAGCCTAAGGGGGTATCTTTGACATTCCGGGCAAGGAAGCCCGCCTAAAGGCGCTTGAAACCCGCCTAGAGGACCCCAACCTCTGGCAGGACCCCGAGGAGGCCAAAAGGGTAACCCAGGAGGCGGCCCGGCTAAGGCGGACCGTAGAGACCTTCAGGGAGTTGGAAAGCCACCTCTTGGGCCTAAAGGAGCTCTTTGCGGAGATCCCCGGGCCCGAACGGGAAGCCCTCCTCCCCGAACTGGAGGAGGCGGAAAGGAAGGTGGAGGCCCTTTACCGGGAAACCCTCCTCGCCTTTCCCCACGCGGAGAAAAACGCCATCCTCACCATCCAACCCGGGGCTGGGGGCACCGAGGCCTGCGACTGGGCGGAGATGCTCCTCCGGATGTACACCCGCTTCGCCGAACGCCAAGGGTTCAGCGTGGAGGTGGTGGACCTAAGGCCTGGCCCCGAGGCCGGGATCGATTACGCCCAGCTCCTCATCCGGGGGGAGAACGCCTACGGCCTCCTCCTCCCCGAGGCTGGGGTACACCGCCTGGTCCGCCCCTCTCCCTTTGACGCCTCGGGCCGCCGGCACACCTCCTTCGCCGGGGTAGAGGTCATGCCCGAGGTGGACGATACGGTGGAGGTGGTGATCCGGCCCGAGGACCTCCGCATCGACGTCTTCCGCTCCCAAGGCCACGGGGGGCAAGGGGTGAACACCACGGACAGCGCAGTGAGGATCGTCCACCTCCCCACGGGGATCACCGTCACCTGCCAGACCACAAGGAGCCAGATCAAGAACAAGGAGCTGGCCATGAAGGTCCTTCGGGCCCGGCTCTACGAGCTGGAGCGGCGGAAAAAGCAGGAGGAGCTCAACAGGCTAAGGGGGGAGGTGCGGCCCATCGAGTGGGGAAGCCAGATCCGGAGCTACGTCCTGGACAAGAAGTATGTGAAGGACCACCGCACGGGCCTCATGCGCTTCGACCCGGAAAACGTCCTGGATGGGGACATCCTGGACCTCATCTGGGCCGGGCTGGAGTGGCGCGCAGGGCGCCTCAGGGCTCCCGCCCAAGAAGGGGTGGGCGAGGCCGACTAGAGGGCCCTAAGGTCCCCCACCACCTTTTCCGTAGCCCCGATCCGGTCTGGGCTGTAGAGAAGAAGGAGCTCCCCGTTCCGGACCACGAAGGTGGTGGCCGTATGGTCTACCAGGTAATCCTGGGAGGAGCCCACGTACCGGTAGTCGTAGTAGACCCCAAACCTCTGGGCCACCTCCTTGATGGCCTCAGGGGTGCCCGTCACCCCAAGGAAGCTCGGATGAAAGGCCTTGGCGTAGCGATCCGCCTCCTCCGGGGTATCCCGCTTGGGGTCCACGCTCACGAAGACCACCCGGACCCTCTCCTGCTCCTTGGGGGTCAGGCTTTCGTAAACCCGCTTGAGGTGGAGGAGGGTGGTGGGGCAGACGTCGGGGCAACGGGTAAAACCGAAGAAAACGAGGACCACCCTACCCCGGCTGAGCTCGGCCAGGCGCACGGGGCCCTGGGGGCTTTCCAGGTTGAAGTCCACGGGCTTGGGGTTTATGAGCCGGGTGCCATAGAAGGCACGGCCCTTGGGCTTGAGGAAAAGGGCCAGGCCAAGGAGGACCAAGACCAGGGCCAGGGGTGCGAGCCAAAAGGCTTTTCTGGAAACCATGCCCCCCTCCTAACGCATCTCCACGGGCAGGGTAAAGGTAAGGGTGGTGCCGTCCGCAAGCCTTAGGGTGAGGGCCACCTTGCTCCCCCTGACCAAGGGCCCCCCCGTCTTCTCCCGGATCCCGTAGAGCATGAGGTGGTACTTTCCGGGGAGGATCTCCAGGCGCCCCTTGGGGGGCACCTCGAGGTAGGGAACGGGCCGCATGGCGGAAAAATCGTCCCTCCCCATTGCGGTCTGGTGGAACTCCACCCGGGTGGCCACCGGGCTTGAGGCCCCCACGAGCCTTATGGGCTTGGGGGTGGGGTTATAGAGGACCAGGTAGGCGGCGGAGATGTTCCCCGGCACCCAGCGGACCCACCCCTCCTCGAGCCGCAAGGGGGGGTTAGCGGCCAAGGCGGGGCCTAGGAGGAGAAGGAGTAGGAGCCAACGCATACCTCTATGTTACCGGTCGCGCAAGACAAAGCGCCAGTAAGCCCCGCCGATCCCCAAGGCCACAAACCCAAGCCCCACCCCCAGGGGCAAAACCCCCCCGGTGTAACCCAGGGTCTCCTTGAGGAGGTACCCCGTGGGCCCCACGAGGACGGGCACCTCCAAGGCGTAAAGAAGCCCTACCCGAAGGAGGTCCATGGGGTTTAGGAGGACCAGGGCCAAAAGGAGCCCCTCCAGGGGAAACTCCCTTAAGGCCACGGCCAAGGCCACCACTAGGGGATCGTAGGCCAGGACCAAAAGCCCCCAGAGGAAGAGGCCCTGGCCTAGGGCCCGGCCCGCCTCGAGGCCTGCGGCCACCCACCCCCCTAAGGCCACCCAGATCCAAAGGAGGAGAAGGCCGCTTAACGAGAGGAGGAGGGTGGCCTTGGGGCTAAACCCCAAGAAGCCTGCGGCCAAGGCAAGCCCTATTCCCACGGGAAGGCTCAACCCCAAACCCACTCCCAGGATCCCCGCCACGTAAAGAAGCCCAGGAGGTCTGGGCATTCCTCCCCAAAAGGCCCACTCCTCCCGGGCCCCGAGAAGAGGCGTAGCCAAGGCCAGGACCATGGGGGGTAGGAAGAGGGAAAGGAGGGCATAAAGGGAGACCACCGCCACCCCCTCCCCCCGCCCCCCAAGGGCCAAGGCCAAGAGGGGAAGGGCCAAGGAAGGGGTCCAGGCCCAAGGATTGCGCCAAAGGGCCTGGGCATAAAAGCGAAGCAGGGCGCCCACTATGCCCTTATTCGTTCCTGCGCTTCCAGCTTCCCAGAAAACCCCCTAGGGACCCTTCTACCGGGGCCCCCATGCAGGCACAAGCCTGCATGGGGTGGTATCAGCGGCCGTAACCGGGCACCCAAGGCTGTCGCCGCCCCCGGGCCAAAAGGGCCTGCCAGGTGAGGACTTCCGAGTCCAGGTGCTGGGGTTTTTCCTTAAGGTAGGCCTCTAGATCCGAACGCCCGGCAAAAGCCAAAAGGCCTGTGCCCATGGGGGTGCGGATCCTTTCCCCGTAGAGGTAGACCGCCTGGGCGGCGGGGAGCCAGCGGGGGCCTTTGCGGGTGGATTGGGCGAAGTCCGCCACGTAAAGCTCCTTGGGCTTAGCCGGGGGCCCCCCGTAGCCCAAGAGGTGGTCCAGGAGGCAGCCGATGTCGTCGTAGAAATAAACCTTCCCCGTGGTGGTGACCATCTGGGCCGCGTAGCGGGCGTCCAGGATGGTCATGTGGCAGTAGGGGCAAACGTCCACCCCCACCCGCAAGGGGCGGGGGGTGGCCCAAGCCCGGGTAAGGCTCCAGAAGGTGAAGGCTTTTAGAAGGGCGCGGCGGTCCACAACCACTCGCTAACGGCCAGAAGGCTTAGGGTGCATGTAGACCTGGGGGTCCATCACCGCCTGGGGCGAGTGGTAGAACTTGCTGAAGACTTCCTGGACGCAAACCCCGGGGCCAAGGCAGCCCTCGAGGCGGAAGGCGTAGTTGCCGGCCACGGTGGGGATGAACCAGCCCCGGTACACCCCAGGCTGCCCGTGGGCGCGGCGGAGTTCAAGGAGCATCTCCTCCCCGTTTGGGGCGATGAGGAAGACCTTAAGGGTCTTCTCAAGCCCGGTTACGGGCTGGTCGCCCATCTGCACGCGGAGGTCCAGGGAGTTAAGCTGGCCCACGACCGCGGGGTTGTAGAGGAAGCCGATAACCACCCGGTAATCCCCAAAGGTCCTGGTCTCGTGGGCCAAGGCCAGGCCTGCGAGAGCGACGAGGACCAAAAGCCTGCGCACCCTACCCCTCACCTACTTCAAGAGCCCCGCATGCTTGGCCAGGAGGTTGACGAGGTTCATCTCCGGCAAGGGGGCAAGGTCCAAAAGGGTCTGCCAGTCCAGGATCCGGGTGCGGCCCAGGTCGGGGTTGGCCTTGGCGAAGGCCATGGCCGCTTCTCGGGAGCTGAAGGCTGCGATCTTAGCGTCCATGACCACCCAGCCCCTCTTCTCCGCCCAGAGGTAGACCGCCTGCCGGGCGGGAATGAGGCGGACAGAATCTGGGCCCTTTGCGGGGTCGTACTGGCCCCGGTCCGTCACGTAGAAGGTGGTGCCGTACCCATCCCGGATCCCGTAGACGTAGGCGTAGTTCACCATGCAGGCGATGGACTCGAAGTGGTGGGCCCCCTCCTTCTTGGCGATCTGGCTATAGGTCTGCTCGAAGAAGCCCGGCTGGAAGGTGCGCCCCATAAAGGTCGGCGGGGTCTTGAGGGGCATCTCGCAGAAGTCGCACTTCCCGTTATCCCAGGGGATGGGACGGGCGGGAAGGAGGTCTGGCCCCACGGCCGCAGTGGCCATACTACCCCCATGCCCATGGCCCCCGTGCCTGCCGTGCCCATGGCCCTCGTGGGCCAGGGCCAGTCCAGGAATCCCCAAGGACAAGAGCTTCACCAGCTGCCTGCGGTCTATCCGCATAGCTCGCCTCCTCGGGAGTCCATTGTGCTAGCCCCGGAAGCCCGGGGCCAGGGACATTTGGCCCTACCGATGGTAGGGTCAAATGTACCTCAATCCAAGGGGGCCAGGTGCTCCTGCTCACACCCTTTACTTTTGGTTCCTGCGCTTCCAGGTTCCAAAAAACTCCACGGGGACTTTCTACCGGGGCCCCCATGCGGGCCTGGGCCCGCATGGGGTGGTATCACACCGAACCCTCCCCCACCACCCTCCCCCCCTCTAGGGCCAGGTAACGGCGGGCCAGGGAGCGGATCTCCTCCTCCCGGTGGGCGGAGAGGAGGGCAAGGCCCCCAGCCTTGAGGTGGTGGGCCAGCCAAGCCCCAAGCCTCGCCAAGCCGTCCCCGTCCAGGGAGGAGGCGGGCTCGTCCAAAAGCCAAAGGCGGGCCCCCCCCATGAGCCCCGCGGCCAGGGCCAGGCGCTGGCGCTGCCCCCCGCTTAGCCGGGCCACCGGCTGGTTGAGGAACCCCTCCAAGCCCATGCGCTCGATGGCCTCCTCCCGCTCCTTTGGGCTTGCCCCTTTGAGCCTTTGGGCGGCCTCGAGGATCTCCAGGGGCCTTAAGGCCAAGGGAAAGGCCACCTGCTGGGGGATGTAGGCCCTAAGGCGGGCGGCCTCCCGGCTCCTCGGGGGGTGGCCGAAAATCCGCACCTCCCCCCCATCGGCCCTAAGGCGCCCGGCCAGGATGCCAAGAAGGGTGCTCTTCCCTGCCCCATTCGGCCCGATGAGGGCCAGGCTCCCCTCCTCGAGGCGGAAGCTCACCCCGTGAAGCCGACCCCTTTTCCTAAGCTCTAACGCCTCCACCATAGGGCTACCCCCAAGAGGGCCAAGCCCCAAAGGAGGAAAGGGGGACTTCCCTCCCCTAGGGGCCTGGCCTCCTCGTCCAGGAGGCCAAGGAGCCTTAGGCCCGGCACCCGGGCCTCCGCGGCCTCGTAGAGCATAACCCCGGGGGAAAGGGCGAAGAGGCTGAGGTCAGGCTGGCGGGCCAGGAGGAGGGCGAAGCTCGAGGAGGGGAGGTGGGGGACAGGGAGGGGGCTTGCCCGGTCGTAGAGGTTGCCCTGCAAGCGCACCTTGGCCTCGGGGTCGTCCACGGCTAGGTCGTAGAGGTTACCCCGAAAGGCGTTGCCTTTGGCCCAAAGGGTGTTGCGGTCCGTCTCCCGGGCGAAGAGGAGGCCGATCCCGTTATCCTCAAAGCGGTTTTCCAGAAGCCGGGTGTCCCGGCTATCCAGGGAGAGGAGGCCGATGGTGTTCCCCAGGAACCGGTTGGCCCGGGCCTCGCTCCTCCACTCCTCCTGGAACATGAGGCCGTAGCGCAAGGGGCCCACCTCCCGGGCGAAGAGGTTCCCCTCCACCCGGTTTTCCGCCCCGTGCATGAGGGCCGAGCCTACCCCATTCCCGTAGCTTTCGTTCCCCACCACCCGGGCCCGGTAGGTGAACATGAGGTGGAGGCCATAGCGGCCCGCGCCCCAGGTCCGGTTCCCCTCGAGGAGAACCCGCTCCCCGTACTCCACGTAGATGTTGTCCAAAAAGCCCTCCACGAGGTTGTCCTTAAGGACCAGGTCGTCGCTACGGAAGGCGGTGATCCCCGGGGCCCGGCCCGTCCCCGAAAGGCGGCTACCCCGCACCTCCACCCCCCGGGACCCTTCCACCCGCACCCCTGCGGTCACCCCCTGGGCCTCGAGGCCGAGCACCCGGCAACGGTGGCACTTCCAAAGCCAAATGGCGGCATCGGGCTCGTAGAAATCGTCCTCTAGGCCCACGTTCTCCACCCGGAGGCCCTCCACCACGATCCCCTCCCCCGAAAGGACCAAGGCGCTTCCCCGCCCGCCCCCATCCAGGATGGCCCCCGGGCGGGCCAGGAGGCGAACCCCCGGG
>JBEPYU010000043.1:0-11223 GCA_041641215.1 Thermaceae bacterium | reverse complement strand
CCTCCTTCTCCACCTCGAGGAACCGGGGAAGGAGGTGGTCCAGGATGACCAAGGTCTCCGCCTGGGCGTCCACGAGCTGGTGGTGAAGCTCCCTCGGGGTGTAAAGGGGATTGACGTTTACCCCCACCCCCCCCGCGGCCAGGGTCCCGTAAAGGGCGATCACGAACTGGGGGGTATTGGGGAGCATGATGGCCACCCGGTCCCCGGGCTTAACCCCCAGGGCCCTGAGGGCCCCCGCAAACCGTAAGACCTCCTCCCAAAGGGCCCGGTAGGTAAGGGTGCGCCCCAGGAACTCCAGCGCAGTGCGGTCTGGATACCTCTCCGCGCTATCCCTTAAAACGCGCCAAAGGGGTATAGGGGGTACCTCCACCTCCGCTGGGACCCCGGGGTCGTAGTGGGCAAGCCAAGGACGGGCATGGGTTTCCGCCATTTCTAGCCTCCGGGGACAAGATACCAAAAATGTTGTACCCCGTTCAGGGCCAGGGTTACCCCCCGGGGGACCCCTTTGCTATGATGGGGAAAATGCGCTTTCGGGATCGCAAGCAGGCGGGCCCCCTTCTCGCCGAAGCCCTCAAACCCTTGGGCCTCGAGGCGCCCGTGGTCTTGGGGATCCCCCGGGGCGGGGCGGTGGTGGCCCACGAGGTGGCCCGGGCCTTGGGCGGGGTGTTGGACCTGGCCTTAGCCCGCAAGGTAGGGGCCCCCGGCAATCCCGAACTGGCCCTAGGCGCGGTTGGCGAAGGCGGCCTCCTGGTCCTCAAGCCCTACGCCCACCAGTACGCAGACAAGGGCTACTTGGAGCGAGAGGCCGCAAGGCAACGGGATCTCCTAAAGAAGCGGGCCCTTCGTTACCGCAAGGTAAGGCCGAAACAACCCCTAAAGGATCGGGACGTGGTTTTGGTGGACGACGGCATGGCCACCGGGGCCACCATGGAGGCCGCCCTCCTGGCCACCTTGGCCGAAGCCCCAAGGCGGGTGGTGGTGGCGGTACCCGTGGGGAGCCAAGAGGCCGTCGGAGCCCTTAAGGATCGGGCCGAGGTGGTGGCCCTGTACACCCCCTCACCCTTTGGGGCCGTGGGCGCCTACTACCTGGACTTCAGCGAGGTGACGGATGAGGATGTGGAGGCCATCCTGCTAGAATGGGCCTCATGAAGCCCGTGGTGCGCCAAGCGGCCTCCGTGGAGGCCAAGCCCGTGGAACGGGGGGAAAAAGCCTTCATCCAAGTCCTCATCGGGCCCGAGGACGGGGCTCCCCATTTCCTCACCCGCAAGTTCACCCTCCTCCCCGGGGGCCGGATCCCCAAGCACCGCCATCCCGATCTGGAACACGAGCAATACGTGCTCTCGGGGAGGATGCGCCTTCTCCTTGGGGAGGAGGTCTTCGAGGTGGAGGCCGGCCAGGCGGTCTACATTCCGCCTGGGGTGCCCCACGCCTATGCGAACGAGGGCCCCGAACCCGTGGAGTTCCTCTGCATGATCCCCAAAACCCCCTACACCACGGAGTGGCTGGAATAGGGGCTAGCCCAAGCCTAAGCCCTAACCTCTTGCCGCTGGAAGGCCACGTAGGCCAAGGTGAAAAGGAAGATGGCCAGGGCCAAAAGCCCGGTCAATTGCGGCCAGACGAGGAGGAGGCTCTGGAAAAGGGGCAAGGGGGTGCCGAGCACCGCCCCTTCCAACTGGGTGATGAGGACAGGCCCCAAGGAACGCACCGCAGGGTTGAGGAGGCCGGTGAGGGCCTCCGCGTAAAGGGTGTTGGGGGAAAGGCGGGAGATCCAAAGGGCCAGGTTGGCCTGCCGAAGCTGGCTTTCCGGATCGGAGAGATCCGCCCTTAGGAGGAGGGCATTCGCGGCCAGGTCGGTGAGGATGGGGTAAAACACGGCAAAGAAGAGCCAAACCCCCAAGGCACCCAAGGCCGCGGTGGCCGGTTGGCGGAAGAGCACGGAAAAGAGGAGGCCTAAGGCTAGCCAAACCCCCGCATAGGCTAAGGTGGCGAGGAGGAAGAACATGGCCCGGGCCATCTCCTCCCCCCCTGGGGGCACCCCTAGGGCGATGAGGCCAAAGCCCACCACCAGGAGGAAAAGGGCCAAGAGGAGGATGGCCATGGTGCCAAGCCCCGCGAGGAACTTCCCGAAAAGGAGGGCGTCCCGGTAAATGGGTTGGGCCAGGACCCGGGAAAGGGTCCCCCGGGCGTACTCCCCGTTCACCGCATCGAAGGAAAGGGCGATGGCCGCTAAGGGGACGAAGAAGGCCAGAAAGCCCACGAAGGAGGGCAAGGGGTCTTGGGCGGTGCTGAGGAGCTTCAGGTAGAGGAAAGGATCCTCCCCCACGGTCTGGCGGAGGGCCTGGCTGCCCGTGTACACCGCGGCCAGGGCGGAAAGGAGGATAAGGGCCTCCAGAATCCGCATCCTGAGGCCGGAAAGGTGATCGGCCATCTCCTTGAAGAAGACGGCCCAAAGGCCAGTCCAAGGGGAACCTTCACGCATGGAGGGCCTCCTTGAAGTAATGGGCGTAGATCTCGTCCAGGCTAGGCCGGCGCAGGTCCAAGCGGAAAAGCCGGCCCCGCTCCGCGGCCAAACGGGCCACCTCGGGCCGAAGGTCGCGGCTTGCGAGGATCCTATACCTAGGCCCCTCCGCTTCCACCTGCCCCACCCCCTCCAAAGCCCTTAGGGCCTCCTCAAGGCCGGGTTCGGCCTCGAGGAGGATCTCGTATCCCCCACCCAGGACCCTTTCCGCAAGCTCAGCCACCGTGCCCAAAAGGGCCAGGCGGCCCTTGTGGAAAAGCCCCACCCGGTCGCAGATCTCCTGGACCTGGTGGAGGAGGTGGCTTGAGAGGAGGAAGGTGATCCCCTCCTGCCTAAGGTCCCGGATGAGGTCCAAAAACTCCCGGGCGGCCTCGGGGTCTAGGCCCAAGGTGGGCTCGTCCAGGATGGCCACCTTGGGGCGCTTGAGGAGGATCTCGGCCAGGCCTAGGCGCTGGCGCATCCCCCGGCTAAAGGCGGAAACCCGCCGGTCCCGCACCTCCCATAGGCCCATGCGCCTAAGGGCCTCCTCGATCCGGGCTTGGGCCTCGGCCTCCCCTAGGCCCAGGAGCTTGGTGGTGTAGCGGAGGTTCTCCCAGGCGGTGAGCTCCCCATAGAAGCCCACCTGGTCCGGCAGGTAGCCCACCTTGGCCTTGACCTTGAGGGGTTCCCGCACGGGGTCGTGCCCCAAAACCCGGGCCTCCCCCGAGGTGGGCTCGGTGAGGCCGAGGAGCATGAGGATGGTGGTAGTCTTGCCCGAACCGTTGGGCCCAAGGAGGCCAAAGACCTCGCCCTCTCGGACCTCGAGGTTCAGGTCCTCCACGGCCACCACGCGGCCATACCGCTTGGTGAGGCCACGGGTCTCGATGACCACCACGGCCCTACCTCCGCCCAAACCGGCTTACGGCAAACCCCAAGACCAAAAGGGCCACGGCGATGAAGGCCACCCCCAGAAGGCCCCAAAGGGTGGAGGTCACCACGGTGGCCCGGTAGTCCAGGTTTCCGCTTAGGCCCTCGTCCCCGCTATAGGAGAGGGTCACCATGTAGTCCCCGGCCACCGCCTTGGGGGAGGGACGAATCCGGGCGGTAACCTCCTGCTCTTGGCCCGGTTCCAGGGCTTCGATCTTCTCGGGCTCGAACTTAACCTCCCAGCCCGAAGGCTCAAAGGCGCTGAAGGAGAGGTTCTTGGCCGGGGCGCTTCCCTCGTTCTTGACCGTAAGCTTGACGGGGTTCTCCCGGCCTGCGGTGACCCGGCCCGAAAGGCGCCCCTCCTTGGTGGAGAAGCGGATCTCCGGCCGGCCCGTAACCTCTAGGGTCAGCCCCAGCTCGGCCCGGGCATTCCCCGCCACCGCCCGCACGGTGAGGCTATAGGGCCCTGCGGGGGTCTCCTTGGGAAGGGTAACCTCCACGTCCAGGTCCCGGCTTTCCCCAGCCTTGATGGGGAGGCTCGTGACCTGCTGGCTGCCAAAGGCCGGGGTGAAGGTCACCTGGAACCCCTTGGGGGCTTGGTACTCGAGGGAGGCCAGGAGGTCCTGGTCCGATTCGTTCTTCAGGGTCACCCGGTACCGGAAGGAACTGGTAGGGGGCCCCTTGAGGACGGGGAGCTCGGCCTCGAGGCTCAGCCTTTGGGGGAGCCCCTGGCCCACGTAAAGGGCGATGGGTAGGCTAGCCCGGGTCCCAAGCCCCTCTGCGGTGACCAAAAAGCGGTAGGCGCCCTCGGCCACCCCCTTGGGCGGCTGGAGGCGGAGGGTAAGGGTGACCTCTTGGTCCGGGGCCAGGTAGACCGCCCGCACCAACCTCCCGCCCCCGACCAGGCTGGCCTGCCACCCCGCGGGTACCTGATCCAGGCCCAAACGGACCACCCCCGGGGGAAGGCCCTGATTCTTAAGGGTGAGGGTCAGGTTCACGCCTTCCCCCGGCTGGACCCCGATCTCAGGGTAGGGAGTGCCCAGGATGAGGCCCCGAAAGCCTTGGGCCAAACCCACGCCGAGAAGGAGTAGACCTAAGATAGCGCGCCCCATATCGCCTCCCAAAGATCCGCCTCCAAGCTAAGGCGGCAAAATGAGGGGCAAATGAAAAGGAGGCCCCTCCCCTACGGGTCTTGGGGGCCCCTAGCGGCTTGATCCTCAGCCCACCCGGGCCTCGAGGTAGGCCCTCTCTCCCTGGACGATGAGCCGGGCAAGCTCAGGGTCTTTGGGAAACTCCTTCCCCCGGTGGATGAGGTGGGTCTCGAAGCGGCCGATCTCGAAGGTCTGGGCCAGCCTCCTCAGCACCTGGGCATGGTCAAAGGCCTTGCAGGAGAAGATGTCCACGGAAAGGAAGCGCTTCTTGGGGAAGGTGTGGATGGCGATGTGGCTTTCCGCAATGATGACCACCCCCGTGACCCCTTCCTCCCCATAGCTGTAGACGAAAGGGGGCAGGACCTTGGTCATCCCCATCTCGTCCGGCAGTTCCGAGAGCACCCGGCGCACAAGCTCCGCGTCCTTGAGTTTTTCGGGGTTGGCCTCGTAGCCATCCACCATGAGATGAGGACCGAACCCAAAGAGCTCCACCTGCACCACCTCCTTTCCGTGCCCCGGGGGGTATGCCCCGCGGTGCGCCCCCCATTATCCCCCCCCTCCCCCCCCCTGTCAATACCCTGTTGGGGAGAAGGGATTCTCCCCTTTTCCCCTTGCCTTTAACCCTAGGGGAAGTTTCCAGGGCGAGAGGAAGAAAAATCCCTTCCAGAAGGGAGCTATATACCCCATTAGGTATAAGGAGACCCCAAAGGGGTAGCCCAAGCCGGCGATCCCAAACGCCCCTTTTGCGGCAAAGGCCCTTAGGGGAAGGGCGAGAAACCCACCCCCCCAAGGGTCAAGCCCTTCAGGGCTTAGGCCAAGAGGAGGAGGGGTTTTTCCAGGTAAAGGGCCACGCGATGGAGAAGGGCCCTGGCCTTCTCCTCCTCCAGGCCGGAGAGGGCAAGGATCCCCTCCGGGGAGAGGAAAAGGCTTGGCCGACCCGTGTGCACCTCCTCAGAGCCCCAAAAGCAAAGGAGACCCGGTTCGTCCGTGGGAACCCCGTTTTCACGGAACCACTCCAAGAAGCTTCCGCTAGGGCTCAAGCCCCAAACCCTTTCCCCCTCGAGGCGGCCCAAGAGGGGCCTCAAGGGAAGGCCCAGGTCCTCGAGGGCCCTCTTTGCGGCCTTTAGGAGGAAAGGCAGAGGGGTCTTGGGGACACCCCAGGTTTCGGCCAAGGCCGAAAGGCCCTCCTCCAGGGCCGAAAGCCCCACAAGGCGCCGGAAAACCCTAAGGGCCGTGGGGGTAGTAGGCTCCCCCCCCAGGGCCACCCCCGCTGAGGCCTTCGCCCCCTCGAGGGGCAAGGCTTCCTCCTTGGCCAAGGTCTCCAGCTCCTCTTCCCACAGGAGGTCCTCGCCCAAAAGCCGGTCTCCCTCTGGGGGCTTGGGCCCTTTGGGGGAGGATTCCGGGGGCGGGGCCTCCCAATCGAACTCGAGGGCCCTGAGATCCCAGACCTCCCAAGGAGGCTCCTCCTTCGTTTTCTCCGGGCGGATCTCCTGGGGGATGAGTTCGGAAAGCTCCACCCCCTCCCGTTTCAAAAGGGCCTCTGCCCGCTTGAGGTCCTCTTCCTTGGGGGGAGGGGGAGACGGTGGAGGGGCCGGGGGAAGATCCACCTCCCCCGCCATGAGCTTGGCGAGGTAGGCAAGGATATCCCGCTCAACGATGGTCCCTTCAGGCCCCGTGCCCTTAAGGCCCCGCCAATCGATGCCGTTTTCCTCGGCCAGGCGCCGGGCCAGGGGCGTGATTTTGGGCTCCTCCATACCCAATCATGATAGCAGGGAATTCCCCTTATACCCCTTTGTTGCTCCTAGGGCCCCAGGTCCAAGCTCCATAGAGACTTCCCTAGGTCCCCATGCAGGCTTGCGCCCGCATGGGGTGGCATTAGAGATCTTTCCTTGCAAAGAGGAAGAGGGCCAGAAGGA
This sequence comes from Thermaceae bacterium, assembly GCA_041641215.1. Taxonomy (GTDB): domain Bacteria; phylum Deinococcota; class Deinococci; order Deinococcales; family Thermaceae; genus Thermus. The sequence continues at coordinate 4,732 of JBEPYU010000043.1, read as the reverse complement.
AAAATCCCAAGGTGTAAAGGCCCAGAAAGGGGAGGCCTGGGAGGGGATCCCCCCTGAGGTAAAGGTCAAGGTACTGGGTAAGAAGCCAGGGGGCGAGGGCCGGGAAGACCACGAGAAGGCGCATGGCCAGGAGGGTGGCCATCGTAGCCAAAGCTGCAGCCGCAGTGGAGAGGAACCAAGCCCCATAAAAAAGGGCCAAGGCCATGGGGGGGATCAGGACCAAGGCGGCGAGGAGGTGGGCCCTCAGGAGGCCGGACCAGGCAGCCCCGGGGGAGAGGTACCCCTCCCCCGCTAGCCCTGAAGGGCCCAGGCCTAGCCCTCCGTAAAACCCCGAAAACCCCTGGGGGGCCCCCGCAAGGAGGCCCCCAAGGAGGTTGGCGGCCATGAGGGCCAAGGGGTAAGGGAGGAGGGCCAGGAACTTGCTGAGGAGGAGGAGGCCTCGAGGCAGGGGCCTGAGGAAAAGGGTGCGCAAGGTCCCTAGGGCTACCTCAGCCCCCAAGGCCTCGCTCGCCACCATCACGGCCAAAAAGGGAAAAAGGAACTCCATCCCCGCAAGGAGCCCCAAGGCGGGCACCTGGAACCCCGAGACCACCACCAGGCCATACACCTCCTCCACCCCCGGGGCCCAAGCCCAAAGGAAGGGCAAGAGGAAGGCCAGGAGGAGGCCAACCCGGGCCGAGCGGAGGTGGTATACCTTCCGCATCTCCAAAACCCAAAGCCTAAGCATACTGAACCCTCTCCCGATAGTAGGCTACGAGATCAAAGCGGTAGGGCTGGAAGGCAAGGACCCGGTACCCCCCCCGCACCAAGGCGGCCACCGCCAGAGGACCATCCCCTTCCAGGATCAAGGCCCGCCCCTCTAGGCGCAGTGCCCGCACCTCGGGCAGGGCTTTGAGGAAGACCATGGCCTCCTCTAGGGGCTCGACCTCGAGGCGATACCCCTCCCTAGCCCCCAAGGCCACCTCCTCGAGGAGCCGCCCGCCCCCCAGGATCCCCACCCGGTGGGCGTAGTCCGCCACTGCGGCCAAGTGATGGGTGGAGAGGAACACGGCCACCCCCTCCCGGGCGAGTTCGCGAAGAAGGGCATGCACCGAGCCCACCCCCTCTGGGTCCAGCCCTGCGGTGGGCTCGTCCAGAACGAGGACCTTGGGCCGGGCAAGGAGGGCCGAGGCCAGGCCTAGGCGCTGCCTCTGGCCTAGGGAATAGGCGGCCACCTTCTTGTCGGCCACGGCCAGCAGGCCAAGCTGGGCCAGCACCTCCGAGATCCTCTCCTCCCCCCGTAAGCCGGCGAGAAAGGCCTGAAGCCGAAGGTTCTCCCGTCCCGTGAGGTGAGGGTAAAAGGCAGGGGGGGCCTCCACCACCGCCCCCAGGAGGCGCCTGGCCCTTGGGTTTCGGTGTACATCCTCCCCAAGGAGGAAGGCCCGCCCCTGGCTGGGGTAGGCCAGTCCGGTGAGGATGCGGATGAGGGTGGTCTTGCCGGATCCATTGGGTCCCGCCAGGGCATAGATCTCCCCCAGGTTGACCCTTAAGCTTACCCTCTCGAGCACCGGTTTGATCCCGTAGCGTTTGCCGATCCCCTCCAGCCGAATGGCCTCCATGGGTGTATACTAACGGGGCCCCCGGTCCAGCGCGGCGGCCTGGGCGCGAACCGGGTCAGGTCCGGAAGGAAGCAGCCCTAAGCGCCTTGGGTCGGGCGCCGCTGGGAAGCCGGGGGCCTTTTGGTATAGAGTAAACCCGTGCGGCTCCTCCGGCACATGGTGGCCCTGGTGGGCCTACTCCTGGTGGCCCTCCCTTTCCTTTGGCTAGCCTACGCAGCCTTCTTGCCGAAGGAAGCGGTCTATAGCGGGGCCCTCTTCGGCTTTGGCCTAAGCCTAGAAAACCTACAGGCCTTAGGCAAGGAGGGCTTTTGGAGTAGGCTGTTCTTTTCCCTGGGGCTTTCCTTAGGGGTCACCCTCCTGGAGCTCCTCACCGCTTTCCTTGCGGCTTACGCCCTGAGGCTGGGCCTAGGGCTTCTCCCCCTGTACCTCTTCCTCATGGCGGTGCCCGCGGAGCTCCTCCTGGTCCCCCTTTACGGGCTCCTGAAAGGCCTTGGGCTTCTGGAAACCCTCCTTGCCCTCATCCTCCCTTTTGCGGCAAGCCCCTTCGTCATCTACCTGCTCTACCAGGCCATGCGGGGGGTGCCCGAGGAGCTTTTGGAGGCTGCCCGGCTGGACGGGGCTGGGCATCGGGCCCTTCTCCTCCACATCCTCCTGCCCCTGGTGCGGCCTGCCTTGGTGGCTGGGGGGGTCTTGGCCTTTGCTGCGCACTGGAACCTGGTCCTCTACCCCCGGGTGATGGTCTCGGACCCTAGGCTTTGGACCGTCCAGACCTGGCTTACGGACCTGCAGCGGAAATACCCCACGGACTGGGGGCTTTTGGCCGCCGCGGCCCTCCTTTCCATCCTGCCCTTGGCCCTCCTCTACCTGGCCTTTGAGGGCCGGGTAAGGGTGGCCTTTGAGGAGGGGATGAAGGGCTGAGGAGCCCTTATGCTACCCCATGCAGGCGCAAGCCTGCATGGGGGCCCCGGTAGAAAGCCCCCGTGGAGTTTTTTGGAACCTAGAAGCGCAGGAACCAGAAGTAAAGGGTTGTAGAGTAGAGGAATGAGGCATGTCCCTCGAGGCCCGGATTGACCGCTTGGAGGGTCTGCTGGAGGGGGCGATCCTGGTCCTCCCCGACCGGGTCTCCTCCTTGGAAAGGCGGGTGGACCTCAGGAGCTCCGGGGAGATCCAGGCCCTAGGAACTGGAAACTAAAACCCTAGGCCTCCGCCGAGACCTCGAGGCCAAGATCCAGGAGGTAAGGGAAGAGCTAGGGGCCGAGGTCCAAAGCCTGGGACAGGAACTGAAAACCCTAACCCACAGCCTAAGGGAGGAGATCCAGGGCCTAAAGCAGGAGGTAGAGGCCCGGACCGACCGGGCCTTCAACCGCCTGATCCTCTACCTCACGGCCATCGCCGTGATCCTTGGCCTCATCTCCTCCTTGGGCTAGGGGCCTTGCGCTTCCTATGGGGTGGGGCGGGGGCCTCGGCTATGCCTTGGAGGCGGGCCTCGAGGGCCCTAAGCTCGTCCCGAAGCTGGGCCGCCCTCTCGAAGTCCAAGGCCTCCGCGGCCTGCCACATGGCGAGCTCCAGCTCGGCGATCCGCGCCTTTAGGTCCTCGGCCTCGAGGGGGATCTCCCCTTCCGGGGAGGCAGGGTAGGCCTCGGGGCGGATGATGGCCCGCACCTCCTTCCGCACCGTCTCCGGAAGGATGCCGTGTTCCCGGTTGTAGGCCTCCTGGAGGGCCCGGCGGCGGTTGGTCTCCTCGATGGCCCGCCGCATGGCCTCGGAAACCCGGTCCGCATAGAGCCACACCTCCCCCCTGGCGTTCCTGGCCGCACGGCCGATGGTCTGGATAAGGGCCCTTTCGCTCCGGAGGAAGCCCTCCTTGTCCGCGTCCAGGATGGCCACCAAGGAGACCTCGGGGATATCCAGCCCCTCCCTCAGGAGGTTGATCCCCACCAGGACGTCATAGTGGCCAAGCCTCAGGTCCCGGATCAGGGCCTGCCGCTCAAAGGCGTCCAGCTCGTGGTGGAGATAGCGGGCCCTTATGCCCCTTTCCAGGAGGAAGTCCACGAGCTCCTCGGCCATGCGCACGGTGAGGACGGTGACCAAGGTCCTTTCCCCCCTTGCCGCCCGCTCCCTGATCCCCTCCATGAGGTCCAAGACCTGATTCTCCGTGGGCTTCACCCGGACCAGGGGGTCCAAAAGCCCCGTGGGCCGGATGATCTGCTCCACCACCCGGCCCGAATGGGCAAGCTCAAAGGGCCCCGGGGTAGCGGAGACGAAGACCGCCTGGGGCACCTTGGCCAGGAACTCCTCAAAACGCAAAGGGCGGTTATCCAGGGCGGAAGGGAGGCGGAAGCCGTAGTCCACCAGGGTTTTCTTCCGGGCGTAGTCCCCCCGGTACATGCCCATGAGCTGGGGCACGGCCACGTGGGACTCATCCAAGAAGACCAGGAAGTCCTCGGGGAAGTAGTCGAGGAGGGTGTACGGGGGCTCCCCGGGGGCCTTCCCCGTGAAGTAGCGGGCGTAGTTTTCCACCCCGGGGCAGGTGCCCATCACCCGGAGCATCTCCAGGTCGTAGAGGGTTCTCTCCTTGAGGCGCTGGGCGTAGAGGTGCTCCCCCCGGGCCTCAAAGTAGCGGACCCTCTCCCAAAGCTCCTCCTCGATCTCCCGGAGGATCCCCTCGAGGCCCTCCGGGGAGAGGTAGTGGGTGGCGGGGAAAAGGACAAACCCCGGAAGCTCCCGAAGCCTCTCCCCCGTGAGGGGGTGGACCTGGAGGATCCTCTCCACCTGGTCCCCAAAAAGCTCTACCCTTAGGGGCTCGGTGTCGTAGGCGGGGAAGATTTCCAAGACCTCCCCCTTGGCCCGGAAGCGCCCTGGGGCCAGGTCCACTTCGTTCCGCCCGTACCCAAGCTCCAAAAGCCTCTCCAGGAGGGCCTCCCGCGGGTAGTGCATCCCCTTTTCCACCACCAGGTTCCGGGCCCGGTACTCCCTGGGGTCCCCCAGGCCATAGATGGCCGAGACGGAGGCCACCACGACCACATCCCGCCGGGTGAGGAGGCTTCGGGTGGTGGCGTGGCGGAGGCGCTCGATCTCCGGGTTGATGGAGGCGTCCTTCTCGATGTAGAGGTCCTTCCCCGGCACGTAGGCCT
>JBEPYU010000042.1:0-11440 GCA_041641215.1 Thermaceae bacterium | reverse complement strand
GGCTCTTTTGCATGTAGGCCCGGTTCAGGTCCTGGAAGCGCTGAAGCATCCGCCCCTCCAGGGCATACCCCTTGACCACCCGGATGCCGGTTAGGGCCTCCTGGGCCAGGGTGCTGATGGCGTCAAAGGCCTCCTGGGACTCCCGATAACGGCGGTCCACCAGGCGGAGAAGGTAGAACCCCACGAGGAATACCAGGGGCAGGACCAGGGAGAGGTAGAGGGCGAGGCGGAGGTTCACCGTGTACATGGCGAGGAAGGCCAGGAGGACCATGAGGGAAAGGCGGCTACCCATCATGACCCCGGGGCCCACCATCTCCCGCACCGCGGCGAGGTCCGTGTTGAGGCGGTTCATGAGGTCCCCCACCCGCATGCGCCGGTAGAAGGAACGGTCCAAGAGGAGGAGGTGGTGAAGGAGATCCCGCCTGAGCCCGTACTCCACCTGGCGGCTTACGAAAACGGAAAGCCGGCGCATGGCCCAGTTGGAGAGGGCGGAAAGGAAGGCCGCCCCCAGGATGAGGAGGGCGTAAAGCCTATAGGTCTCCTCCCCCTGGCCTATTGCGTCCACCGAAAGGCGGAGGAAGTAGGGGGTGAGGACCAAAAGGGTCACGGCCAGAAGCCCAGCCCCGATCCCCAAGGCATAGGGCAGGGCATAGGGGCGGAGGTAGGGGAGGAGGCGGCCCCAAAGGGCGGCGGCTGACCCACCGGTCATACTCCCCAGTTTACACCCCTTGGGGCAGGGGGAGAAGGTGGCCCAGCCCCTAGCGGGCCTCGAGGGGCAGGTAGGGCTGGTCTAGGGAACCGGTGTAGAGGGCATCGGGGCGGAGGAGGCGGTTATCCAAGGCCTGGTACTCGAGGATATGGGCCACCCAGCCCGCAATGCGGGCCACGGCGAAGACGGGGGTGAAAAACTCCAAGGGGAAGCCTAGGTCCGAGTAGACCACCCCCGAGTAGAAGTCCACGTTGGGGTAGATCCCCTTGGGGTTTAGGACCCGGCCGGCCTCCTCCTCCACGACCTTGAGGATCCGGTACTCCCGGGAATGCCCGTGCTTTTCCGCCACCACCCGGGCCAGGCGCTCCAAGACCCCCGCCCTCGGGTCAAAGGTCTTGTACACCCGGTGGCCCATGCCCATGATCCTCTCCTTCCGGGCTAGCCGCTCCTGGACCCAGGCCCGGGCCCTTTCGGGCTCCCCGATCTCCTCGATCATGCGCATCACCGCCTCGTTGGCCCCCCCGTGCCGGGGCCCCTTGAGGGAGGCCACCGCGGCAGTGATGGCCGAATAGAGGTCGGCCTGGGTAGAGAAGGTGGCGATGGCCGTAAAGGTGCTGGCGTTAAAGCCGTGCTCCGCGTGGAGGATGAGGGCCGCGTCCATCAGCCGGGCCTGCTCCTCGCTTGGGGGGGTGCCGTTGGCCATGTAGAGGAAGTTCGCGGCATGGCCCAGGTCCTCCCGAGGGGGAAGGGGCTCCTTGCCTTCCTTTAGGCGCTTGATGGCCGCCACCAGGGTAGGAAACTGGGCGATGAGGTTAAGGCCCTTTTCGTAGAGGGCCTCCCTACGGGTATCCTCCTCCTTGGGGTCCCAAACCCCAAGCTCGGAGACCGCGGTCCTGAGGTGGCTCATGGGGTGGGCCTCACGCCGGTAGCGGCGAAGGGCCGAGAGGACCGGCTCGGGCAGGGCCCGGCGGCGGGTAAGTTCCTGCCGGAAGGCCTCTAGCTCCTTGGGCTTTGGGAGTCTCCCCTCTAGGAGGAGGAAGGCGGTTTCCTCAAACGTACTCCTTTCCGCGAGCTCCTGGATGGGAATACCCCGGTAGTAAAGGCGTCCCTTTTCCCCATCGATGAAACAGATCCGGCTTTCCGTGAAAAGAACCCCCTCAAGACCATGGGCTACCTCCATCATGGCCCCCTTTCGGCACCCCTAGGGGTGCTTCCTCCCCATCATACGGGCGCCTTCCGGCCTAGGGTGAGGAAAAGGGTAGCCCATACCCCCCACCGGGGAAACCCCCCTCAAAGGCCACAGAAGGCCTCGTAGTCGATCAGGCCCCTCTGGGTGGGCTGGTCCCCGCACACGGGACAGTGGGGGTTGCGTTTTACCTTGATGCGGCGGAAGCTCCCCTCCAGGGCATGGTAAAGGAGGAGCTCCCCCGCCAAGGGCTGGCCCAGGCCCAGGAGGACCTTAAGGGCTTCCTGGGCCATGAGGCTTCCCACCACCGCCGGGAGCACCCCAAAGACCCCGGCCTCCGCGCAAGGAGGGACGCTTCCCGGAGGGGGGGGCTTGGGGAAAAGGCAGCGGTAGCAGGGCCCCATCTCCCCCGAGGGCAAGGGGTGGTGGAAGACGGCTACCTGCCCCTCGAACTGGTGGATGGCCCCATAGACCAAGGGCTTGCCCAGAAGGACCGCGGCGTCATTCACCAGGTAACGGGTGGGGAAGTTGTCCGAGGCGTCCACGATGAGGTCATACCCCCCGAGGATCCCCAGGGCGTTCTCCGCAGTGAGGCGCACGGGGTAGGCCTCCACCCGGACCAAGGGGTTGAGGGCCTGCAGGCGGGCCTGGGCCACCAGGGCCTTGGGTTGGCCCACGTCCTGGGTGGTGTAGAGCACCTGGCGGTGGAGGTTGGAAAGCTCCACCCGGTCCATCTCCACCAGGCCTACCCTCCCCACCCCCGCGGCCACCAGGTACTGGAGCACAGGCACCCCAAGCCCCCCGGCCCCCACCACCACCACGGAAGAGGCCTTAAGCCGGGCCTGACCTTCTGGGCCCACCCCGGGCAGGATCATCTGGCGGTGGTAGCGGTCAAGCTCCTCCCGCGTCCAGGCCATGGTCCCATTATGGGGGGCTTGCCCCAAGGAGGAGGCCCTCCCCCTCCCAATGGGCCTCCTCCCCTCCCTCGAGGGCCAAGGTCGTCCAGGGGGAAAGGGGCTTCCCCCCAAGCCAGGCCTCCCCCTCCACCAGGGTCAGGAAAAGGGAGGTCCTTGCCCTTAGGCGCAAGGTCCCTTTGAGGGGAAACCGGTAGAGGTGGAAGTGGGGGGTTTGGAGGAGCCGCTCCCCGCCCTCCACGGGCTCGGGCCGGATGGGGGGGATAGGGGTGGGGGCCAGGATGGCCACCTCCAAGGCCTTCTCGAGGTGGAGCTCCCGGGGCCGCCCGTAATCGTAAAGGCGGTAGGTGAGGTCCGAAGGGGTTTGGACCTCGTAAACCCGGGTTCCCGGGCCCAAGGCATGGATGAGGCCCGCAGGAAGGTAGACCACCTCCCCCTTGGCCACCGGCACCCGGTGGAGGACCTCCTCCAGGGTGCCCGCAAGGGCCCTTTCGCGGAGCTCCTCCCGGGTCAAGGGGCGGCGGAGGCCGTACACGATCTCCCCCGGATGGAGGACGTACCAGGCCTCGTACTTGCCGGGCTTGCCCTCCACCCTTTGGGCGTACTCATGGGGGGGATGGACTTGGACGGAAAGCCACTCCTTGGGATCCAGGACCTTGATGAGGAGGGGCTCCTCCACAAGCCACACTTCCCCGATACCCTCCCCAAAGCCCAAGGCCCCTCCCCCCCAGATGCGCCCCACGGGCTTAGGCGTGTACCCACGCACAGGGTTTAGGATAAGGCCTGTGCGGGATCTCGACCGGGAAGAGACCTACCTCCTTGACCGTAAGGGCCTGGCCCTGGAACTCCGGGACCTCGTGGGCTCAGGCCCCGAGCCCGGGGAAACCTACCCCGAACCCTACGCGGCCTTAGCCTACGGGGAGGCCCGCCTGGCCGCCCTCCTTGCGGGCCTTCCCGACTGGGCGGAGGAGGGTACCCTTTTCCTCCTAGAAGGGGGGTACGACCTGGGGGAGGCCTCGGGCATGGCCATCCTGGCCGAGTCCGGAAAGGTGCGGGTGGTGCGGGTGGGCTTTGGGGAAGGGGTCCAGGTCTTCATCCCCCCAAGCCCCTTAAGCCCTTACCGTTACCTGCGTTTCCTCCTCCTGGCCACGGGGCAGGAGGAGGCCCTAAGGGAGGTGGACCGCCTCCTCCTCGAGGAAAGGCGCCGCCTCACCCCCGAGATCCCCTTGGGGGAAAACCCCGCCAAGTTTTTGGCCTATACCCTCCTGGAGAGGACCCCCCTCCTCTATGCCCCCCTCTTCCGCCCCCTGGAAGGGGCCGTCCAGAGCCTCTTTGCGCGGATCGGGAAAACCCTTTCCATCGCCCCTCCGGATAGCGCCCTAGAGTTCTTCCTCACAGGCCTCGAGGCCCGCCACGAGCAGGGGGACCCCCTGGCCGCCCTCCTCCTCGGGGGAGGGGAGGCCTTGGGCCTGGCCAAGGAGATCCTGGAAAGCCGGGTGGACCAGGTGGTGGAGATCCCGCCCCACGAGGGCCGCCGGCTGGCCCAGGCCATGGCCCTCTGGTACCGGATGGCCTGGACCGCCTACTACCTGGCCCTCCTCTACGGGGTGGACCCCGGGGACCCCGAAACCCTAGACCGCTTGCGGGAGGCCACCTAGTGGAAATCCCCCCCTTCCCCAAGGTGGGAAGCCCCGAAGAGGCCCGGGCCCTGCAAAGGGCCCTGGCGGAAAGGGTCCTCCTTACGGGAAACCTCCTTGGGGTGCGGAGGATCGCGGCCTTGGACGCCGCCCATAGGCCGGGCAAGCCCTTGGTGGCCGTAGCCCTCCTCTACCACCTGGAAGGGGGCCCCCTCTACGTGGCCAAGGCCTATCTCCCCGAGGAGGCGCTCTTTCCCTATATCCCAGGCCTCCTTTCCTTCCGGGAGGCCCCGGCCTACCTCGAGGCCCTCAAAGGGCTCCCCGAGGATCCCGAGGCCCTCCTCGTGGACGGGCAGGGCCTGGCCCACCCGCGGGGGCTTGGCCTTGCGAGCCACCTCGGGGTCCACCTGGACCTCCCAAGCCTCGGGGTGGCGAAACGCCTCCTCTTTGGCCAGCTGGAGGGCCCCTTGGGGGAGGAAAGGGGAAGCGCCGCCCGCCTCCTCAACCCCCAGGGCCAGCCCATAGGCTGGGCCTACCGGAGCCGAAGGGGGGCAAAACCCCTCTACGTCTCCCCCGGCCACCGGGTAGGCCTCGAGGAGGCCTTGGCCTTCGTGAGGGCCCTCCCTACCCGCTACCGGCTCCCTGAACCCTTACGCCTCGCCCACCTGGAGGCGGGAAAGGCCCTAAAGGGCCTAAACTAGGGGATATGGCGGTTTTGGCAGGGCAGACCTTCCGCCCGCGCCCTTGGCTCTACCTCCTCCTTTGGCCCTTGGCCCGCTCCCTCATGCACCTCCTCTTTGGGTTCCGGGTGGAAGGAGCGGAACGGGTCCCCAAGGAAGGCCGGGTGATCCTCGCGGCCAACCACGCTTCCATCCTGGACCCCATCGCCATCGGGGCCGGGATAAGGCGGCCCGTGGTGTTCTTCGCCCGCTCAGAGCTTTTCGAGCTCCCCATCCTGCGCCTCCTCCTTCCTAAGCTCCAGGCCATCCCCGTGGAAAGGGGGGAGTCCGATCTCAGGGCTTTCAAAACCGCCCTTCGGGCCTTGGAATCCGACCTTGCCCTAGGGATCTTCCCCGAAGGCACGCGAAGCCCCCATGGAAGGCTCCAGCCCTTCAAGACCGGGGTAGCGGCCCTGGCCCTGCGCACGGGAAGCCCCGTGGTGCCGGTAGCCCTCCTCGGGACCCAAGAGGCCTGGCCCGTAGGGGCTAAGATCTTCCGCCTGCGCCGTCCCATCCGCGTGGTTTACGGAGAACCCATCCCCGTTCCAAGGAACACCCAGTTTGACCGCCAGGACTTGGAAAACCTCACCCAAGAGATAGAGGCTAGGGTACGGGAACTCTTGGCCGCTCGGTACACCTAGGGATAATGCTTTAGCTAAAACCACTAACTGCAAATCTTAATACCAAAGGTTTGCCGACTTGCTTTTCGAAGGGTGAAGGTGATATATTCGCCCCGGAAGGGAAAAGGACGAGGAGGTGAGGAATGGCAGCAAGGAAAACGGTAACCAAGGCCGACTTGGTGGACCAGGTGGCGGCCGCTACGGGGCTTAAGAAGAAGGACGTGAAAACGGTGGTCGAAGCCCTCCTGGACAAGATGGAGGAGTCCCTGGCCAGCGGCCACAAGGTGCAGCTCACGGGCTTCGGCACCTTCGAGGTCCGTAGCCGCAAGGCCCGCACCGGCGTTAAGCCCGGCACGCGGGAGAAGATCAAGATCCCCGCTACCCGCTACCCCGCCTTCAAACCAGGGAAAGCCCTCAAGGAAAAGGTTAAAAAGTAAGCCCTTCCCCTCCCCCTAGGGGCTAAGGGCCCCTAGGGCCTTGTTCCATTTCCTCCTTGAGGCCCCTCAAGGAGGGGCCCCAGTCCTCCCCTAGGGTGAGGAGCCGGTGGGGTTTGGTAAGCTGCCGGCCCATCCTTTGGAAAAAGGCCTGGATGGGTGGGCAGGCGTAGGACACCAAAAGGAGAAGCCCCCGGATGCGCCCTAAACGGGCGAGGTAGTGAAGGGCACCCGCAAGCTCCAGATCCGTAGGCAGGTCTAGGTGGGAGAACCTGCGGCCTTCCTCCCTTAGCCGTTCCGGCGGGAGATCGGGAAAGGATGGCTGAAGGCCCACCTGGGCCAAGGCGGAGACCACTTCCTCCCGAAACCGGGGGTCCTCGAGGAGATAGGGCTGGGCCACCACCCCCACGCTCCCCTGGGGGGTAGGCAGGGGGGGCGGGCTCTTGAGGAGGCTCCGGGTGCGGTCCAAGGCCCGGCCCACGAGCATGGGGTTTTGGGTCAGGATCTGGCCGATCTCCCCGGCCCGGCCCAAAACCCTTGGGGAAAGGGAGGCCGGCACCTTGAGCACCGGGGGAAGCCCTGGGCCCAAGCGGCGAAGGGCCGCCTCCAGGTCCAAAAGCCAGGGGCACGCCCCTCCTCCCCGTTCGGACTCCACCCCCTCCTGGAGGTCGGGCAGGAGGAGGTAATCCACCCCTTGGGCCTTTAGGGCCTCCACCTGGGCCCAGATCCCCTGGACGGGAAGGCAATAGGGCTGGCCCAGATCCGGGGGGACCAGGGCCCGCACCACCTCCACCCCTAGGGCCTCGAGGTAGGGCACCCAAAAACCCAAGTAGCGGCGGGAGAGGAAGCCCTCCAAAACGCCCACCCGCATAAGGCCTATCCTACGCCAAGGGCTTGGAGAAAGGCCATCAGCACCCGCTGCCCCTCCCTTAGGCTTTCCGGGAGGACCCACTCCTTAAGGGTGTGGGCCCCCCCGCCCCGGTAGACCCCCAGGCCCAAGGCGGGAATCCCCCGCTCGATGGCCGCCCCTGCGTCCGTAGAGCCCGCATAGAAGAGGGGCCTTTCCCCTATTTCCGCAAGGGCGGAGGTGGCGGCCTCGAGGAGCTTAGGGGTGGCGGTCCTCCCTGCGGGCCGCCGCCCCAAGACCTCTAGGCGCCAGGCCACCTGGTGGGCCCGGGCCGTGGCCTGGAGAAGGGCTTGGGCTTTTTGCCAAAGCCCCTCGAGGTTTTGGGGATCGGAGGCCCGGATTTCCAAGAGGGCCGAGGCCTTCTCGGGCAGGGCGTTGATGGCCTGCCCCCCCTCCAGGAGGAGGGCGTTGAGGCTCGCCTCCTTCTCCCCTCCAAGGAGGCGGGCCAACTCGCTAAGGCCTTGGGCCAAGGCCAAAACCGGGTTGGGCCGGCCCCGGTCCCCCCAGGCGTGCCCCCCAGGCCCCAGGAAGTCCACCCGGAAGCGCACCGCCCCAAGTCCCCGGTCCGCCACCCCCGGGAGGTAGCCGTCCACGGCCACCACCACCTCTGGGGCCAGGGCCTCCACCAAAGCCCGGGCCCCCCTTAAGTTCCCAAGCCCCTCCTCCCCCACGGTAAACCCTCGGACCACCCCAGGCCGATCGGGCAAGGAGAGGAGCACGGCCACCCCGCTGGAGTTATCCCCCACCCCAGGGGCGTACAGGCGCCCCCCAAGGGCCCTAAGGGGCGTAGGGGGAAAGACGGTGTCCAGGTGGGCCAGGAGGAGGACCCGCCCCTCCCCAGCCCACACGTTGCCCAAAGGGTCCCGCCGGGCCTCGGGAAGCCACCTCTCCACGTAAGCCGCCCGGGCCTCCTCCCCCGCTAGGGGGGCAAGCTCGAGGAGAAAGGCCAGGGGATCCCTAGGGGAGGCGCTTCCCAAGGAGGCCACTAGGGTTCCGAATCCGTAAGCCCTTCCCGGATGGCGTAGAGGGCCGCCTGGGTACGGTTGTTGAGGTGGAGCTTCTGGAAGATCTCGGACAGGCGATTCCGCACGGTCTTCTCGGAAAGGCCAAGCTCCGAGGCGATCTCCAGGTTGGTGTAGCCCTGGGCCACGAGCTTGAGGATCTGGATCTCCCGTTCGGAAAGCTCGGCCCTTAGGGGGGTCTGCACCTCCCTTTTGGACCGGAAGTCCTGGATGATCCGCTCCGCAAGCTCCGCGTCCAAAAGGACCTCCCCCGAGTGGACCTGGCGGATGGCCTCCACCAGGGTCTTGGCGTCCACGTCCTTGAGGAGGTACCCCCTGGCCCCAGCCTTCACGGCTTCGAAGACGTAGGCGTCCTGCCGGTACATGGTGAGGATGATGACCCTGGCCTCGGGCCAAGCCTCGAGGATGGCCTGGGTGGCCTGGACCCCATCCATCCCCGGCATCTGGATGTCCATGAGGATGACGTCGGGCCGGACCTCCAAGGCGTGGCGGAGGGCCTCGAGGCCATCCTTGGCCTCCCCCACCACCCGCATGTCCCCCTCCGCCTCGAGGAGGCTCCTAAGCCCCTGGCGGAAGAGGGCATGGTCATCGGCCAACAGGATGCGGATCATGACCCTATGGTACACCCAAATCCTATGGTCATCCTGACGGTGGAGAAGCTGGTACCGGGTGGCTACGGCCTAGCCCGTAGCCCCCAAGGGGTGGTTCTGGTCCGGGGTGGATTGCCTGGGGAGGTGGTCCGGGCCCGGCTTACGAGGAAGCGGGGAACCCTTTGGGCGGAGGAGGTGGAGCTCCTTGAGGCCCGGCCGGACCGTTACCCAGGCCTACCCCCAAGCGCGGACCTACCCCTAGCCTACGAAAGCCAGCTCCCCCTCAAGGAAGGCCTGGTCCGGGAAGCCCTCTTGCGGACGGCCAAACTCGATTTCCCCCTAAGCCCCATCGTACCCTCTCCCCGGCCTTTGGCCTACCGCACCGCAGCCCAGTACGCCCGCCATCCCCTAGGAGGACTCGCCTACCGCCTTCCGGAAAGCCAAAGCCTGGTGCGGATCGCGAAGGACCCCCTGGTGGCCGAACCCCTGGCCTGGGCCCTGGAGGTCCTCGGGTCCTGGCCCCTTCCCGTGGAGGAGGTGGTCCTAAGGGGAAGCCTCCTGGAAGGAGGGGTGCTCCTCGGCCTCATCGGCCCCTCGCCTGAACCCCTTAAGCGCGCGGCCCAGGCCCTGGTCCGGGAGGGGTTTAGGGGGGTGGTCTGGGGGGCGCCCGCCAGGGGCCGCCTCCAAGGGGCCACGAGAACCCTAGCCGGCAGGAGCACCCTCCTGGAGCGTTTCGGCCCCCTTACGGCCACGGTGGGCCTAAGGAGCTTCGCCCAGGTGAACCCCCTGGCCGCAGGGGCCCTCCTGGAGGAGGCCTTGGCCCTTGGGGGGGAGGGAAGGCGGGCCCTGGAGCTTTACGCCGGAAGCGGCCTCTTCAGCCTGCTCCTGAGCCCCAGGTTCCAGGAGGTGGTGGCCGTGGAGGTAAATAAGGAGGCGGTAGCCCGGGGGGAGGAGGACCGGAGACGCCTCGGGATCCCCAACGTCCGCTTCCTCCTAGGGGATGCTAGGGAGGCCGGAAGCCTCGGCCGCTTCGACCTGGTGGTGCTGGACCCCCCTCGGGCGGGCCTGGCCCCGGAGGTCCGGAGCTACCTCCTGGAAAGCCGCCCACCCCGGATCCTCTACGTGGCCTGCGACCCCGTCACCTGGGCCCGGGACGTGGGGGCCTTGGTCCAGGGGGGCTACCGCCTGAGCTTTGCGAGGCCATACGACTTCTTCCCCTTCACCCACCACGTGGAGGTCCTCTCCCTTCTGGAGGCGGACTAATACTACCCCATGCGGGCTTAGGCCCGCATGGGGGCCCCGGTAGAAAGTCCTCGTGGAGTTTTTGGGAGCCTGGAAGCGCAGGGACCGGAAAAGGGTATGAAACCCCAGGGAGCCTAGGGGCTTTTGTTACATTTCTCTCATTTTGAGGGGGTAAGCTCTTCCCAAAGAAACCCAAGGTCCCCTTGGTGTAGGCTAGGGGAAAATCCACGCGCCTTGGGTGAGGAGGAGGCATGCGGTTCTTTGTGGTGGGCGATGTCTCGGTGGACCTGCTTTTCTTCGTGGAACGCGTACCCGAACCAGGGGAGGAGATCCCCTCGAGGCGGGCCCTCATGAAGCCCGGGGGGGCAGGCGGCAACCTCGCGGTCCAGCTTGCGGGCCTAGGGCACGAGGTCCTTCTGGCCGGACGGGTGGGGCAGGACCCCCTAGCCCCCTTGGCCCTAAGCCGGCTCGAGGAGGTGGGGGTTGACCTGCGCCACCTCCAAAGGGACGAGGCCCACACCACGAGCGTGGTCCTCCTCCTGGTGGTGCCCGGGGGGGAGAGGGCCATGGTGAGCGCGGAAGGGGCTAGCCGCTACCTGGACCCCTCCCTCTTCCAGGCGGGACACCTCGAGGGGGTGGACGCGGTGGTCCTTTCCGCCTACACCCTGGTGGGCGGTCCCTCCCGGAGCTATGCGGTGGAGGTCCTGGAGGCCGCAAGGAGGCGGGGGATACCCATCTTCGCGGATCTGGGAACTGGGGCGGTGCGGGCCGCAGGAGGGGAGCTCTTGAGGTACCTCAGGGGGGTAGATTGGCTTCTCATGAACCAAGGGGAGCTCCTCGCCCTCACCCAAGCGGCCTCCCTCTCCCAAGGGGTAGCCCGGCTCCGGGCCGAGGGCTTTCCCCACCTGGCCATCAAGGTGGGGGCCATGGGCTCCATCGTGGTCACCCCCAAGGGGGAGGAACTCCTGGAGCCCTTTCCGGTGGAGGAGGTGGTGGACTCCACGGGGGCCGGGGACGCCTACACCGCAGCCTTCGCCCACGCCATCCTCTCGGGGCTAAGCCCGATGGAGGCCGGCCGGATGGGCAACCTCGCGGGGGCCTTGGCCGCCACGGCCCTGGGGGCCCAGGGCCGGGTCCTCCGCCTAGAGGACCTGGAAGTAGCCGCGGGCTAGCTCCAAAAACCTAAGCCCCAAGGGACCGCTCTTCTCCGGGTGGAACTGGGGGGCAAGGAGGTTATTCTTGGCCAGGAGGGCGGTAAAGGGGGTACTCCCGTAGACCGCCTGGCCCAGGGTGAAGGGGGTAAGGGGCCCATAGTAGCTATGGGCGAAGTAGAAATACCCCCCCGAAAGGGGGGCAAAGGCCCCCCCGAACCGGACCCGGTTCCAGCCCATCTGGGGAACCCGCCCCTCCCTAAAGCGGCGCACCTCCCCTTCCACCACCCCAAGGCCCCTAACCCCAGG
>JBEPYU010000041.1:0-11740 GCA_041641215.1 Thermaceae bacterium | reverse complement strand
CTCCGCCGCCGTCACATACGTCAAAGCCGCAGTCAACGTCGTCTTCCCGTGGTCCACGTGCCCAATCGTCCCCACGTTCACATGAGGCTTCGTCCGAATAAACTCGCCCTTCGCCATGGTGACCTCCTTTGACCATAACCAAGGACCCCTGAACCCTCAGGGGCTCAAAAAAAATGGAGCTCGCGGCCGGGATCGAACCGGCGACCTCACCCTTACCAAGGGTGTGCTCTACCTACTGAGCTACGCGAGCCCAATGGAGCGGGAGACGGGACTCGAACCCGCGACCCTCGGCTTGGGAAGCCGATGCTCTACCAGCTGAGCTACTCCCGCATGAGGTGTGCTTTTGGAGCACACCTGGGGCTGGTGGGCAGGGCTGGATTCGAACCAGCGAAGGCTTGCGCCAACGGTTTTACAGACCGTCCCCTTTGGCCACTCGGGCACCTGCCCCCGCCTGGATTGGAGCCACCTAGGGGACTCGAACCCCTAACCCCCCGATTACAAGTCGGGCGCTCTGCCGTCTTGAGCTAAGGTGGCTGGACCGGGAGTGGGACCCCGTCCGATAGGAGAGGGTAGCATAGGAAAGGCCGCTTGTCAACAGTCAAGGGTCCTGACCTCTACTCACTTTGAGCGCTAACCCCCGACAAGAAAAGGGAGAAGGGGGGATAGCGTGTGCGCACCGCAACACCCCCCTATCACCCCCTGGGTCCACAAAGTTGCACCTTCCGCATACAACCCCAGCCTCCCCCACAGGAGCAGCGTCTGGGCCCTGGCAGGAAACGTGGCCACCCCATACCGCCATCCCCACCCGCCCCCAGGCAGAGGGTACCGGTAAGGCCCACACGGCAGGCGGTAGGCCCAGGGGAGGCGGAGATCGCCGTAGTTGACGGGAAGCAGCCCCTTCAACTGGGATCCCCACACAAATCTGAGGCCAAAAGCATAGGTGCAAGTTTTGAGTCGTCCTTCTATGGGCCAAGCTAGGTAGAGAAGGGCTCTCCCACGCTGCCATCCCCCTTTGGGGCAAGGCGTTCTGAGAAACCACGCGCCTAAGGTAGGCTTCGGGCCAAAAGCCAAGCGGGAAGGAGGAGGCTACCCAGGGCCAGGAGCACGGGAAAAACGCCGAAGGCCTCGATAAGGTAGCCGATGGGCGCATACAGAAGCCCAGCGAAGCCCCAAGTAAACCCCATGAGAAGCCCCGAGACGGTGGCGGTTTGATGGGGCTCGAGTTCCTGGGCCAGGGCTACAGCCACAGGAATGCCCGCATTCATAAGGGCCCCGGTGAAGCCTAGGAGGAGGAGATACAGGGGGTTTTCCGGCGGAAGGAGGAGAAGGGCTAGGTAGAGGGGCAGGCCTAGGACCAGGCTTCCGGCCAGGACCTTTTTGCGCCCTATCCGGTCGGATAGGCCTCCCCCCAGAAAGTTCCCCAGGGTTCCCGAAAGGCTGTAAACGGAAAGGGAAAGGCCGACGTATGTCTCGGAAAGGCCCCTTTGGGTATACCAGTAGGGGAGGGTGGTGGCAAAACTTACGAAAACGAGGCTCCTTAAGGTGGCCATCCCCCATAGCCGGGCGATGTTCCCCCGGAAGACCCGGAGGAAATCCCGAAACCCTACGGGGTGGTTTTGGCGGCGCACGGGTTTTTGCCCAAGGAGAAGGAAGGCCGGGATTAGGACCAAGGGAAGGAGGTACGGAAGGCCCTGCAATCCCCAGGCCCCTACCACCCCTAAGGCCACCAGGGGTCCTAAGGAGAGGCCGAGATTCCCCGAGGAGCTAAAGAGGGATAGCCAAAAACCCCTCGCCCTTGGGGGAGCCCATTCCCCCACCAGGCTGGCCCCTGAGGCGTGGAAGAGGGCTGAGCCTAGGCCTGCGCCTCCCAAAACCAAAAGGAGGGCCCCAAAGGGTAAGAAGCCCAGGAGGGCCATACCTGTGGCCACCATAACCGGTCCCAGGGCGGCGAGAAGACGGCGATCCCCCCGGTCCGCTAGGAGGCCGGCCACGGGTTGGAGAAGGCTTCCTGTGAGGGCATAGACGGAAACCAGGAGGCCTGCAGTACCAAGCCCTACCCCGAAGTGCTCCATGAGCCTCGGAAGAAGGGGGGTGAGAAAGCTAGAGAAGAGGTCGTTAAGGGCGTGAAGCCAAGTGAGAAGGATGGGCGTCACCCTAAGATCCTACCCCAGCCTCTGGGCTATGTTAGAATCCGCGGTGTATGTTTCGGGATGGCAAAAGAAAAGTGGCGCGCCCGAGAGGACTCGAACCTCTGACCTTCGGCTCCGGAGGCCGACGCTCTATCCAGCTGAGCTACGGGCGCACTCCGCATTAGGTACTCTAGCACGGGTGAAGGAGGCGGTCAAGTGTTTGGTCTGAGCAAGCGAGCCATCGCGTTGATCTTTGGGCTTTTGGCCTTAGCCTTTGCCGTAGGGGCCATCCTGCTCTTTACCCCTCAGGCGGGTCAACAGGCGCAAGGCAAGCCGGTCCTCTGGGTTAACGGCAAACCGGTTTACGAGCTGGACCTCCTGAGGTTACAGGGCAGCGATCCCCTTTACAGCGCCAACCTCGATGGTGCCCTGAAAGCCTTGGTGGACACCCACTTCCTGGAGCGGGTTATCCTCACCGAGGCCCTGCGCCAGGATGCAAGGCGGGTGCGGGTTACCACCGCCGAGGTGCGTAAGGAGATCGACCGGATCCGGGAACAGTTTGGCCTTAAGGATAAGGCGGCCTATGACCGGTTCTTGAACCAGGTGGGCTACACCGATGCCCAGCTGCGGGGGGAGGTGCGGGCCCAGCTCCAGATCCAAAAGCGTTTGGAGCAGATCCGCAACGGGGCCAAGCCTACCCCTGAGGAAGTGGCCTTTTACTTTGAGGTCCACAAGGAGAATTACCTGACCGAGCCTCGAGTGCGGGCCCGGCAGATCGTGGTGGATGACAAGGCCTTGGCCCAGGACCTAGCCAAGAGGGCCCGGGCTGGGGAGGATTTCGGGGCCTTGGCCAAGGCCCACTCCAAGGTTGGGGCCGAGGAGGGTGGGGCCTTGGGGGCCGAGCCGGGAAGCGGAACCCCTAGGCCGGTGACCCGGGTGGTTTTCCCCGAGGAGGTGGCCGATGCGGTGTTTGCCCTCAGGGGGCCAGGCCTCGTGGGGCCGATAGAGGCCGGGGGCCGATATTACCTGGTCAAGGTAGAGGCTTACGAACCCCCTAAGACCCCTTCCTTTGAAGAGGTTAAGGCTAGGGTGGAAGAGGACGCCAAGAAGGCCAAGGGGAACCAGGCCCTGGAAGCCTACCTCGAGACCCTGAGGAAAAACGCCCAGGTTCGCTTTGCGGAGGGGGCAGCCTACGTTTACAAAGACGCCCTGGTGGCCAAGGTGGGAGAGGAAGGGATTCGCCTTCCCGAACTTCTGGAGCCTGTCTTTAGCAACAACCAGGTGGTCCTTCTCATGCAGCAGGGCCTTGGGGAGCTTGTCCTTCAGCTACTCCTTCCGCAGACCCTAGAGGGGCTTGTGGAGCGTGAGCTCCTTTCCCAGTCCGCCAAGGCGAGCGGCAAGCCTTTTATCGGGTCCAAGGATGAAATAGCCCAGGCCTACGGCCTTTGGGCCACCCGGGACCTCGAGGTCACCGAGGAGGAAGCCCGGGCCTTCTACGCCCAAAACCCTGCCCTGTTCACCGTGCCCGCTAGCGCCAAGGTGGTGGGCGTGACCTTCAAGGAGGAGACCAAGGCCAAGGCTTTCCGCGAGGCGGCTTTGAGGAGTGAGGACCTCGAGGCCCTGGCTAAGGCCCACGAGGGCACGGTGAACGAATACGGTACCGTAAGCCCCAACCAGCTGCCCCAGGTGCTAGACCGGCTGGTCTTTAAGGTGAAGGAAAGTTTCCCCAAAGGCCCTTTGGGGGAGGTAAGCGAGGTGGTCAAACAGGAGGACGGCACCCATCTGGTCCTCATCGTCAAGGATCGCAAGCCGGAGGAGCTTAGGCCCCTAGGGGCGGTTCTGGAGGAGGCTAAGGCCCGGGTGCTGGCCAACAAGCGCCAGCAGAGGATCCGGGCCCTTTTGGAGGACCTTAGGGCCAAGACCCCCGTCGAGAACCGCCTTAGGGAGGTTCTAGCCGAACTCACCCCCAAGGAGGAAAAGTCCCAACCCCAAGGGACCCCTTCCCAAAAGCCCTAACCCTTTTCCCCAAATCCCCTCCCCAACCGGGGGGGTGTCCTAGGGTGAACCCTTGTTGCCAAGGCTCTCCCTGCGGGCATAATCCTGACTTATGATTTTTCCGCCACATTCCCCTTGATCTGAGGGACATTTGCCCCTAATCATTGCAGGCATTGTAGCCTGGGACTTTGGGCAAGACCTGGATCGGCTGGTGTAGATTGTCAGCTGGATGGCCTGAACTGGTAGGGGTGAATGGGCATGAGACGGCAAAACCTCAAGGTGAAGCTACTCTTTTGGGGAGCCATCTTTTCCCTCTTTGGCCTTCTAGGGGTGGTTTTCTCAGGGGTGGCGGTAGGGGCTTTCGAGGGGCGAACCCAGCCCGTGCCCCAACCTGTGCCCTTTAGCCACGCCCTTCACGTGGGAGGTCTCGGCCTTTCGTGCCGTTACTGCCATGCCGCCGCCGAGCACGCGTCCTACGCAGGCTTCCCCTCTGTGGAGACCTGCATGAGCTGCCACCTCCACATCAAGACCGAGAGCCCCCTTCTGGCCCCGATCCGGGAAAGCTGGGAGAAGGGGGAGGATTTCCGCTGGAACCGGGTGATCAACCTGCCCGATTTCGTCTACTTCCACCATGCGGCCCACGTGGCCAAGGGGGTGGGGTGCGCGGAGTGCCACGGCCGGGTGGACCAGATGGCCGTGGTTTACCAACCCCAGGCCTTCACCATGAAGTTCTGCTTGGACTGCCACCGCAATCCCGAGGCCCACCTGAGGCCCAAGGATCAGGTGTTCAACATGGCCTATACCCCGGATCCTGCCCTTGGGGCTCAGCTTAAGGAACTATATCACGTGCGAAACGCCATGGCCCTTACGAGCTGTAACGCTTGCCACCGTTAGGAGGAGGGTATGGAGGGAGAAAACGCGGGAAACCCCCTTCTGGCCGAGGGAGCGCCCTGGGATAGGGTAAGCCGGCGGGGGTTTTTGGCCTTAGGCCTCCTCTCCTTGGCGGCTTGTACCCCTGTGGTGCGGCGCCAAGGGGTGGCCTACGTGCGCCAGCCCGAGGAGGCGGTGGTGGGGTGGCAGTCGGAGCTTGCCACCCAGATCCCCCATGCAGGCTTCGCCGAGCCCGTAAGGGTGCGCACCCTTCAGGACCGCCCCCTTTTCATGACCCCCTTGGCCGGGGCCGTGAGCCCCTACCCCTTGGCGGGCCTTTACGCCCTCTACGACCCGGCCCGTAAGGGACCGGATCCCAACTGGGAGAGGTTTTTCGCCGCTTGGCGGGAGGCTTTGGCCCAAGGGGAGACCCTCCTCGTCCTTCCCCGCCTGGCCTCCCCCCGCCTCGAGGCCCTCTTGGAGAGGGCCCAGGCCCGTTTCCCCAACCTCAGGCCCCTTTTCTTCGAGGCCTGGAGCCTGGAAAACGTCTACCTAGGGGCCGAGATCGCCTTTGGCCGGAGGGCTTGGCCCGTGTACGAGCCTGCCCGGGCGGAGACCGTTCTCCTTTTGGACCTCGATCTCCACGAGCACCCTGCGGGATACCTCCTCGGGCAGGCCCTGGCCCAAAGGCGGGTGCCCCCCATGAACCGCCTCTATGCGGTAGAAAGCGGGGTGAGCCTCCTGGGCTCCATGGCCGACCACCGCTTGGCCCTTAAGCCGAGCGGGGTGGAGGCCTTCCTCCTGGACCTGGCTCGGGCCTTGGAGGTGGTTCCCGGCTCGCCCTCCTCGGACTACGGGGGCTTCCTTCCGGCTTTGGCTGAGGACCTCGGGCGAGGGGGACTGGTCCTTCCCGGGGTCCACCTCTCCCCAGGAGCCCAGGCCCTAGCCATGGCCGTAAACGCCCGCCTTGGGGCTCCGGTGCGCTACCTGGATCCCCTAGAGAAAATTCCCGCTAGCCCCAAGGCTTGGGCGGAGGTGGAGGGGGCAGCCCGGGTGGTCTGGGCCGCAGAAGGCCCTCGGCCCGACCTCAAGGGCAAGGCCTTCTCCGCCCTCCTGGCCCTTTACCCCAAGGGAGAGGCGGCCTTCACCCTTCCCCTAGCCCACCCCCTAGAGGCCGGGGGGCCCGCTTGGGACGCGCTGGGGCGGCTTTGGCCTGGGCAGGCCCTCCTAGAGCCCCTTTGGGGAGGGAAGAGCCTAGAAGAGGTCTTGGCCGGGCTTTTGGGGGAGGAGCTTCCGGGGCTTACCCCGGAGGAGAAGGGGGCATTGGCCCAGGGCCGCCCCCTGGAGGAGGCCCCTAGCCTGGGCCTTGCCCTACGGCCGGGCCTCTTGGACCGCCTTCCCCCCTTGCGGGCGGAGGCCCCTTTGGAGCTCACCTTGCGCCCGGATGCCAGCCTCTACGATGGGCGCTACCGGGAAAACCCCTATCTCCAGGAGCTTCCCCGGCCCATCTCCCGCCTGGTCTGGGATGGGGCCTTGCACCTTGGGCCCGAGGAGGCCCAAGCCCTTGGGGTTTGGGAAGGGATCCAGGCCCGGGAACGGGCGGGAAACCCCAGGCGTCCCCTTTTCCGCCTGGGGGCGGGGGAGAGGGAGGCCCTTCTGCCCCTTTGGCCCTTGCCGGGGATGCCCAAGGGGAGCCTCGTGGCCCCCCTTTCCTCCTTCTTCCACCCCGAGGGGGTGGCCTTCCCCGCCCGCCTCGAGGCCGTAGGCCGGGACTACCCCTTGGTGGCCGTCCAGTACCTGGGCGGGATGGAGATCGCCGAGGCCGTCTGGGTCCTTCCCCTGGACGGGGTTCCCGGGGAAGCCCCCAAGGAGAAGGCCATCTCCTTCTACCCCCCATGGCCGGAAGGGGAGCACGCCTGGGCCATGAGCGTGGACTTGAGCCGTTGCCTCGGGTGCGGGCTTTGCACCCTGGCCTGCCAGGTGGAAAACAACATCCCCGCGGTGGGCAAGGAGGAGGTGGGCCGGGGCCGGGAGATGCACTGGATCCGGGTGGACCGGTACTTCACGGAGGAGGGCGTCCTCCACCAACCCGTGATGTGCCAGCACTGCGAGAAGGCCCCTTGCGAGGCGGTCTGCCCCGTGAACGCCACCGTTCACTCGGACGAGGGGCTAAACCTCCAGGTCTACAACCGTTGCGTGGGCACCAAGTACTGCGCGGGCAACTGCCCCTACAAGGCCCGCCGGTTCAACTTCTTCCCCTATGCGGAGCGCTTCCTCGGCCAGGGGGACCCCCGCAAGGCCAAGGAAAGCCCCTTGAGCCTCCTCATGAACCCCGAGGTCACGGTGCGGAGCCGAGGGGTTATGGAGAAGTGCACCTACTGCGTCCAACGCATCGAAAACGCCCGGGCCCGGGCGGCCAAGGAGGGGCGGAAGATCCGCACCGGGGAGGTCAAGACCGCCTGCCAGGAGGCCTGCCCAGGACAGGCCATCCGCTTCGGGGACCTCCTGGACCCCAACGACCCCATCCGGGCCCAACGGGCCGAGGGGCGGCATTACCTCCTCCTCGAGGAGGCCAACACCCGGCCCCGCACCTTCTACCTGGCCCGTTTGACCAACAAGAACCCCAAGCTGGAGGGCAACCATGGCTGAAAAACCCCAGCATCCGGACCACGACCTCATCCAGGGCGACTGGACGGAAAGGAGCCTGGTCAACAAGCTCCTCGAGCCCGTGGAAAAGCCCCCGCCCCGCCCCTGGTGGGTAGTGGTGGCCGTGGGGGGGGCTTTGACCCTGGTTTGGCTCTACGCCCTCTTCGTGACCTTTGTGCAGGGGCTAGGGGCCTGGGGGATCAACCACACGGTCTCCTGGGGGTTCGACATCCTCCACTTCGTCTGGTGGATCGGGATCGGGCACGCGGGGACCCTGATCAGCGCCATCCTGGTCCTCATGCGCCAAAACTGGAGGGACTCCCTCAACCGGGTCACGGAGGCCATGACCTTCTTTGCGGTGCTGGCCGCAGCCACCTACCCCCTGATCCACATGGGCCGGCCCCAGAACTTCTACTGGATCCTCCCCTACCCCAGCACCCTGGCCATGTGGCCCCAGTTCAAAAGCCCCCTGGCCTGGGACGTGCTGGCCATCCTCACCTACCTCACCATCTCTAGCCTCTTCCTCTACCTGGGCTTGATCCCCGACCTCGCCCTTCTCCGGGAAAGGAGCCAAGGGTGGCGCAGGAAGCTCTACGGCTGGCTCTCCTTGGGCTGGACGGGAAGCGCCCGCCACTGGCAGCGTTACCGGGCGGTGTACGTCCTCCTTGCGGGCCTGGCGACCCCGGTGGTCATCAGCGTGCACTCGGTGGTGAGCATGGACTTCGCCTACGGCTTGGTCCCCGGCTGGCACCTCACCCTCTTCCCCCCCTTCTTCGCCGCGGGGGCCATCTACTCGGGGTTTGCCATGGCCCTTACCCTCATCATCCCCCTAAGGCGCTGGTACCGCCTGGAGGGGGTGATCACGGAAAGGCACCTGGACTGGATGGCCAAGATCACCCTGGCAAGCGGCCTCGGGGTGGCCTACACTTACCTCCTAGAAATCTTCATCGCCTGGTACGCGGGGGAGCCTGCGGAATGGAACCAGCAGCTTTGGCGCATGACCGGGCCCTACGCCCCCTACTACTGGGCCATGATGTTCATCAACGTGGTGCTCCTCCAGACCCTGTGGTTCCCCCGTTTCCGCAGGAACCTCACCTGGCTTTTCCTCTTCTCCATCTTGGCCAACGTGGGGATGTGGCTCGAGCGCTTTGTCATCGTGGTGATCAGCCTCTCCCGGGACTACCTCCCCGGGAACGCCGAGCTCTACTTCCCCACCTGGGTGGACTGGGCCCTTTACCTGGGGACCATCGGCTTTTTCCTCCTCGGCCTGGCCCTTTTTATCCGCCTCTTTCCCCCCATCGCCGTGGCCGAGATGGTCCACCTTTTCCATAAGCTCCGGAGGCACTGATGCTTTACGGTTACCTGGCCCGTTTCCCTTCCCAAGAAGCCTTGGTTCAGGCCATAAAGGCCCTAAAGGAAGGGGGCTACCGGCGCTTTGAGGTCTTCCTGCCTAACCCCGTGGAGGAGGTGGAGGGGCTTTTGGGTAAGGACGAGAGGATCCCATGGATCGCCTTCTTCCTCGGGGTTTTGGGGGCAGGCCTGGGGCTTTTCCTCCAGGTGGTCACCCAGCTGGACTACGTCATCAACGTGAGCGGGAAGCCCCTCCTCGGCTGGCCGGCCTACATCCCCATCACCTTCGAGGTCACCATCCTCACCATCACCGTGGGGATTTTTCTGGTCCTCCTTTACCTAAACGGCCTGCCACAGTCCGCCCATCCCGTGCGCCTAGCCCAGGGTTACCCGGACCTGTTGGTGGACCACTACGGGGTTTTGGTCTACGTGAGCGACCCCCTTTTCCATGCAGACAAAACCCGGGAGGTCCTCGAGGCCTTGGGGGCGGAGGTGGAGGAGGTGCGCCGTGGTTAGGTTCCTTTGGCTTCTCCCCCTTCTTGCCGGATGCGGGTGGATGTGGGACCAGCCTAAGGCCAAGCCTTACCGGGAAACCCCCCTGGCCATCCGCTCCTCCGAGGAACGGGTAGCCCTAGGGGAAAACCTGAGCCCCGCCGCCAAGACCGGCCTTCGCCCCGAGGGGGGCTTTGTGGAGAACCCCTATGCCTTTGGAGAGGGGGATCTCCTGAGGGGCCGGGTGCTTTACGAGAGCTTCTGCGCGGTCTGCCATGGGGCCAAGGGGGAGGGGGATGGTCGGGTGATCCCCTTAGGTATGCCCAAGCCCCGTTCCTTCCTGGACCCCGCGGTGAGGGCCCAGCCGGAAGGCTACTTCTACTTTGCGGCCACCAACGGGTTTGGGAGGATGCTCCCCTACAAGGGGCGTATTCCGGAAAAGGAGCGCTGGCTCATCGCCCGCTACATCAAGGCCTGCCTCCAGGAGGCGGCCTGCCCTAAGGAGGTGCTGGATGCAGAGGTCCATTGAAGCCCAGAAAGCCTGGCCCCTTGGGCTGGGGCTTGGCCTATACGCCTTGGCCTTTTTCCTGGGGGTACCCTCCGCCTACTTCGCCTTTGGCCTGGTCCTTCTCCTCACCTTGGGAGCCCTACTCGTTCTCCTCCTCCATAACGCCATCCGGAGCCGCTGGGGCCTGCCCTTGGAAGCTTACCTTTATCCCCTAGCCCGCCTTCTGCCCTTTATGGGCCTCCTGGGCCTACCCTTTTTCCTCTTTCTCCCAGAACTCTTCCCCTGGGCCCGGCCCGGAGCCCTCGAGGACCCCATCCTGGCCCGCCGCGCTCCCTACCTCAACCCTCCCTTTTTCCTCCTCCGCTACCTCCTCATCTTCGCCCTTTTCGCCTTCATCCTGGGCCGCCTCCGCCCGGGGGAACACCGGGCCGAGGTGGGGGCTTGGGGGTTGCCCTTGGCCTTCGTCGCGGGGACCTTCCTGGTCATAGACCTCTTCAAGAGCCTCGAGGACCACTTTTACTCTGCCTCTTTCGGGGCCATCCTCCTCATCTCCAGCGCCCTTTCCGCCCTGGCCCTAGGGGTTTTCCTCGCCGCTAGACGGGGCACCCCGGCCCTCCTCGGCCAAGCCCAAAACCACACCAACCTCCTCCTGGCCCTTTCCATCATCTGGATGTACCTCGAGGCCACCACCCTGATCATCATCTGGGGGGCGGACCTGCCCCACGAGGTGGTCTTCTACCTCAAGCGTCTGGAGGGGGCTTGGGCTCCCCTGGCTGCGGCCTGGGTGGTGGGGGGGTTTCTCCTGCCCTTCCTCTACCTCCTCACCAATCCCCCTAAGCGGGAGGCCCGCTACCTTTGGCCCGTAGCCCTTTGGATCCTCCTCTTCCAGGGGCTCCACCTCACCTGGTACCTCCTGCCTGCCCTAAGTGCCCGCTTGGGGGCGGGGGAGGTCTTGGGCCTATTGGGCCTCGGGCTTCTCCTTTGGGCCCGGCTCCGGGGCCTGCCGGGCTAGGGCCAAAAGGGCCTCCTTGAGGACCTCGATGCCCTTAAGGAACTCCTCCACCCGGATGTGCTCGAAGGGGGTGTGGTCCAAGGCGGAGTCCCCCGGCCCGTAGGCCACCATGGGGATGGGCCAGTGGGGGGCGAGGACGTTCATGTCGCTGGTCCCGGTCTTGAGCTTGAAGACCGGACGCCCCCCCGCCTTGCGGATCCCCATCCGGAAGGCCCGGGTGAGGGGGGTGTCCTTGGGCCCCACGTAGGGCACCTCCCGCCCGGAGAACTCGAGCTCGATGGTAGGGGGGGCGTAGGCCGTAAGGTGGCGGATGGCCTCCTCAGGGGGGAGCCTTGGGGGCAGGCGGAGGTCGAGGAAGAGCTCCGCCCTTTGCCGGAGGTCCGCGGGGTAGATCCGGAAGTCCCTCAGGGTGTATTGGACCTGATCGAAGGGCCTTTGGCCTACGTTCATGGCCTCAGCCCAGGCCTTGATGGCCATAAAGTAGGTGAGGAGCTCCTCCGCGGCGTTGGGCTCGTGGTGGGCGGAGTGGAAGTTCTCCTTCTCCCGCCGGGCCCGGACGAGGAGGCGCCCCTTGTAGCCCAAGGTGATCCCCTCCCAACCCGAAGGTTCCCCGATCACCGCGTAGTGGGGCCTAAGCCTTGGGGCCACGAACCGGGCCCCCTTGGAGCTTGGGGCCTCCTCCTCCGTGGCCCCCACCAGGTGGAGGGTGAGGCGCCTTCGGGCCTCGGGGGGAAGGCT
>JBEPYU010000040.1:0-12304 GCA_041641215.1 Thermaceae bacterium | reverse complement strand
GGCCTAAGCCTCCTCCCCCTCCTTCCCCCTCCCTTGGCGGGCAGGCTGGGAACGTGGGGGCGGGAAACCCTCACGGACCAGATGGGGGTCTTGGGGCTGGGGCTGGACCTCCTTCTGGCCCTTTTGGTGATGGATCTCTGGCGGAACCGGCCTCCTTGGGCGCTCCTTCGGGCCAGCATTCGGCTGGGGGTCTTGGGGGTGAGGCGGGTGCGGCTTGGCCTCTGGGCCTTAGGGGTAAGGAGGAGGCTTGCGGCCCTAGGCCGTCTATATCCAAACCACCCCAGCCTGGCTGGCCTAGCGGACCGGCTTAGCCCCGAGGCCCTCCTAGAGGTGGAGGAGGCCCTCCGGGCCTTCCTAAAGGAAAGGGTAGGGGAGTTGGAAAAGCGCCTTAGGGAGGAGGAAAGACCCTTAGAGCCCAGGCTACATGCTCTCCTCGAGGGCCTGAAAAACCCCGTGCCTGGCCAAGGTCCCCTCAGGGACGCCCTAGAGGAGAGGCGGGCCGCCCTCCACCTCGAGGCCCAGACCCTAAGGGCCCGGCTTAGGGCCTTGAAAAGGCTCCCTCCCTTACGCCCCACCCTCAAGGGCCTCAAGCTCGCCCTGAGCCTGAGGGAGGAAAGGCGGGGCGCCTGGGAAGAGACGGAAAGGCTCCTTTCCGACCTCGAGGCCCGGGCGGAGGCCTTGAGGCAGTGGCTCACCTTCCTAAGCCGCCATCCCGAGGCGGAAGCGGAAGGCCTAAAGGCCCTCCTGAGCGGCAAACCTCCCCCCTTCCCTAGCCCCCAAAGCCCGGAAAGCCCAAAGGGGCCCCACCCGGCCCCCGATCCCTCCTCCCCCGAACCCCCCAAGGCCGAACCTCCCCAAAGACCCCAAGGCCAGGGCCTCCTCCTTCCGAGCCCCGACCTCCTCGACCCTCCACCCCCTAAGGCCAAGGACCCTGGCCTCGAGGAGGAAGCCCAGCGCCTTGGCCAGATCCTTGCGGAAACCCTGGGGCATTTCGGGATCCAGGCCCAGGTGGTGGGGTACGCCCGGGGGCCTAGC
Organism: Thermaceae bacterium; assembly: GCA_041641215.1. Taxonomy (GTDB): domain Bacteria; phylum Deinococcota; class Deinococci; order Deinococcales; family Thermaceae; genus Thermus. The sequence continues at coordinate 11,269 of JBEPYU010000040.1, read as the reverse complement.
GTGACCCGCTACGAGCTCCTTCCCGCCCCAGGGGAGAAGATCAGCCGCATCCAAAGCATCCAAAATGACCTGGCCCGGGCCTTGGCCGTAGGGGCGGTGCGCATCGAGGCCCCCATCCCCGGGAAAAACACCGTGGGCCTAGAGGTCCCCAACGCCAAAAGGGAGCTCGTGCGCCTTTCCGAAGCCCTCCTCTCCCCGGCTTTCCAAAACGCCAAGGCCCTCTTGCCCCTCATCCTCGGCAAGAGCATCGAGGGGGAGATCTGGGTACGGGATCTAGCCAGAATGCCCCACCTCCTCCTCGCGGGTTCCACGGGAAGCGGCAAGAGCGTGGCCATCCACACCCTCATCGCAAGCCTACTCTTCAAACACCGGCCGACCGAGCTCCGCCTCCTCCTCATCGACCCCAAGATGGTGGAGCTTACCCCCTACGAGGGGATCCCCCACCTCGTCCGCCCCGTGGTGACGGACCCTAGGGAGGCGGCCGAGGTGCTGGAAGGAGCGGTAGCCCACATGGAAAGGCGCTACCGCCTCATGAGCGGGGTGGGGGTGCGGAACCTCGAGCAGTATAACGCCAAGGTGGGCCCAGGGGAGGCCCTGCCCTACCTGGTCCTCGTGGTGGACGAGCTTGCGGACCTCATGATGACCGCCCCCAAGGAGGTAGAGGGGGCCATCCTGCGCCTAGCCCAGATGAGCCGGGCCACGGGGATGCACCTCATCCTGGCCACCCAACGCCCCAGCGTGGACATCCTCACCTCCCTCATCAAGGTGAACATCCCCGCCCGCTTGGCCTTCGCCGTGGCGAGCGGCTTTGACTCCCGGACCATCCTGGACACCCAAGGGGCCGAGCGCCTCATCGGCCAGGGGGATGCCCTCTTCCACCAGCCGGGGCTGCTGAAGCCCGTCCGCCTTCAGGTACCCTACATCTCCGAGGAGGAGGTGGGCCGGCTTGCGGGCTTCCTCCGGGACCAAAGCTTCGAGGATCGCTTTGCCCAGGCCTACGCCCAGGACTTTGCGCTCCAAGGGGAGGGAGAAGGCCGGGATGAGGCGGAGGTGGACCTTTCCGATCCCCTCCTGAAAAGGGCGGCCGAGATCGTGGTGGAGGAGGGCTATGGGTCGGTGAGCCGGCTACAAAGGCGGCTTGCCATCGGCCACGCCCGGGCGGGCAAGCTCATGAACGCCCTCGAGGCCTTGGGCATCGTGGGCCCCGCCCGGGGTTCCAAACCCCGGGAAGTCCTCGTCACCAAGGAAGAGCTCAAGGAGCTCTTCCCCTAGGCGGGGCTTGCCCCCCCTGGGGGGGTGGGGTAGGATGGGGGATTGTGGAAGGGGTGCCGGGTGGGCGCTGGGTGGCCGAGATTTACGGCTGCAACGTGGAGGTCCTAGAGGACCCCAAGATGGTGGAGGCCGCGCTTTTGGACGCGGTTTTGCGGTTGGGTTCCCCCAAAGAGGGGGTCCAGACCGTGGTCTACAAGTTCCACCCCCAGGGGCTTTCCGCAGCGGTGGTGAGTCCGGTGGCCGCAGTCATGATCCACACCTGGCCAGAGGACGACGCCTCGGCCACTTTGGACCTCTACTTCTACCGGGAAGGGGTAAACCCCGAGGAGGTCCTAAGGAACCTGGCCCGGGCCTTTGGGGCCAAGGAGGAGTCCGCCTTCCGCTACCGGAGGGAGGAGGGCATCCGGGCAACCTAGGAGGTGTGGCATGGACTACGGCATGCACTTTTTCGAGCACGTAACCCCTTATGAGACCCTGGTGCGGCGGATGGAACGGGTCATCGCCTCGGGCCGCACCCGGTACCAGCAGTACTTCCTCTTCGAAACCAAGGGGTTCGGCAAGGTCTTGGTCCTGGACAAGGACGTCCAGAGCACGGAAAGGGACGAGTACATCTACCACGAGACCCTGGTCCACCCCGCCATGCTCACCCATCCCGAGCCCAAAAGCGTGCTCGTCGTGGGGGGCGGGGAGGGGGCCACCTTGCGGGAGGTCCTCAAACACCCCACGGTGGAACGGGCGGTCATGGTGGACATCGACGGGGAGCTCGTGGAGATGGCCAAGGCCCACATGCCCGAGTGGCACCAGGGGGCCTTCCAGGACCCCCGGGCCCAGGTGGTGATCCAGGACGCCCGGGCCTTTTTGGAGGCCACCAGGGAGAGGTACGACGTGATCCTCATCGACCTCACGGACCCCGTGGGGGAGGATAACCCCGCCCGCCTCCTCTACACCGTGGAGTTCTACCGCCTGGTCCAGGCCCACCTGAACCCTGGGGGGATCATGGGGATGCAGGCGGGGATGATCCTGCTCACCCACCACCGGATCCACCCCGTGGTCCACCGCACGGTGCGGGAGGTTTTCCGCCATGTGCGGAGCTACAAGAACCACATCCCGGGGTTCTTCCTGAATTTCGGCTTCCTCCTGGCCTCGGACGCCTTTGACCCCGCGGCCTTCTCCGAGGGGGTGATCGAGGCCCGGATCCGGGAGCGGAACCTCCCCTTGCGCCACCTCACCGCGGCCTACCTCGAGGCCCTCTTCGTCCTGCCCAAGGACCTGGAGGAGGCCTTGGCCCAGGAAACCCTGGTCTCCACGGACCAAAACCCCTTCTACGTAACCCCGGAAGGGGAGGCAAGGAGCGGCCCCTATCCGGGCTAAACTCGAGGGGTGCTCTACCTCCTCCCCCTGGTCCTCCTCCTCGTCTACCTCCTCTACCGGGGCCAGGGGGCCCGGCCCCGGGGTTGGGCGGGGGTGTGGCTTTGGACGCGGGGAAGAAGGCGGCGGAGACCCAGGCTAGACCTTAGGCTTCTCCTCCTCCTGTTGGCTGGGACCTTCCTGGTCTTGGCCCTGGAGGACCCTCCCCTTTCCCCCTCCCCCTTGGTCCTGGTGGTGGACACCTCGGCCAGCCTGGCCGCCCGGGAGGGGGATAGGACCCGGCTGGACCTGGCCAAGGAGAGGCTCCTTCCCCTCCTGGAGAGGGCCCCCCAGGCGGTGGTGGTGCGGGCAGGGGAAACCCCGGAGGCCTTTGGCCCGGCCCCCGGCGTGGCCCTCCGGGGGGCCCTCTTGGGCCTGAAGGCGGGGGACCGGGGGGCGGACCTCGAGGGGGCTATGGCCCTGGGCCGCCGCCTCCTCAAGGCCCCGGTGGTGGTGGCCACGGACGGGCCCCCTCCCCTGGGAGCCGAGGGGTATATCGGGGTGGGCTCCCCCGTGGAGAACCTGGGGATCGTGGCGGTCGCCCGGGGGTTTCTCGCCGTGGGGAATAGCGCCCCAAAGGCCCAAAGGGCCCGGGTCCTGGTGGGGGGAGAGGTGCGGGAACTCCTCGTCCCCCCGAGGGGGTTCGCCCGGCTTACGGGCCTCCCTCCCAACTTCCAGGCCCGCCTGGAGCCCGGAGGGGCCCTGCCCCTGGACGACGAGGCGGGTTTTGCCATCCGGCGGCTTGGGGTGAGCTATCCCCAGGAACCCGCCTTGGAGAGGCTTTTCCTCCTCCTCGGGGCGGGCCTTGGGGAGGAGGTCCAGGTGCGGATCGGGGTGCCAAAGGGCCCCCCGGAAAGGCCCTCCCTCTTCTTTGCCCCCCAAGGGGGCCCGCCCCAGCCCGTCCTCCTCACCGCCCCCCACCCCCTCCTTGAGGGGGTGGCCCTCCGGGGGGAAAGCCTCCCCCCGCCCCCAAGGCCCCCAGCCCCTTGGCGCCCCTTGGCGGAGGGGCCAGAAGGGGTGGGCCTCCTCTACGCCCTGGAAGGGGGGCTTTACCTCCCCCCCCTCGAGGCCCTCAAGGCGCGCCCCTTTTTCCCCGTCCTGGTCTACAACTTCCTCAAGCCCTACCGGGAGGTGCGGCGGGGCCTCCTTGCCCCGGAGGAAACCCTTCTCCCTACCCCAGGGCCGAGCTTCCTGCCCAAGACCCCCGGGGGGGCGGGCCGCTTCTTCGCCCTTTTGGCCCTGGGGGTGTTGGCCCTGGAGTTCGCCCTCTTCCGCAAGGCTAGGGCGGCCCCATGATACCCTTTACTTCTGGTTCCTGCGCTTCTAGGCTCCCGAAAACCCCACGGGGACTTTCTACCGGGGCCCCCATGCGGGCTTGGGGCCCGCATGGGGTGGTATGATACCGCCCCACGCAGGCTTGGGCCCGGATGGGGGCCCAGGCAGAAAGTCCCCTTGGTCTTGGGAACCTAGAAGCGCAGGGAAGGTAGAGGGTAGGATGGGGGCATGCGCTTCCGTCCCCCTAGGGAAGAGGACCTAAAGGCCTTAAACCGCCTGGCGGGGGAAGCGCCCCTGGGGCTTGGGGCCCTCCGCTTTTTCGCCCGTAGCGGGCACACCTTCCTGGCCGAGGAGGGGGAGGAGGTCAAGGGCTTCGCCCTGGCCCAGGCGGTGTGGCAGGGAGAGGGGGCCATGGTCCTCCTGAGCCGCCTCGAGGGGGAGGACCAGGCCACCCTGGAAGGCCTCCTCCGGGCGGTGGTGAAAAGCGCCCTAGATACAGGGGCCCACACGGTGGTCTTCCACCTAGACCCGGAAAAGCCCCTCCACCGGCGGGCCCTCGAGGCCTTGGGCTTCGGGGTAGGGCCAAAGGTGGTGGCGGCCAAGGTCCTCCGGGCCCCCTAGAATAAGGGGATGAACCGGGTGCTCATCGGGGTACGGGGAGAGCCCACCAAGGAGGACCTAGAGGGCCTGGCCGCGGCCCTAAGGGCCATGGCCGGGGTCAAGGGAGCCCAAAGCGTGGGGCCGGGCCAGCTTGAGGTAGAGTACGACCCCCAGGCCCTTACGGTGATGGACCTCCTCCGGGCCATCCGGGAGCGGGGGTTTTTGGCCGGGATACTCTAGGTGCTCCCTGAGGCCCTCAAGGGATTCGGGAGCTACCGGGACTGGCTGGAAGGGGATCCCGAGTTCCGGGGCCGGGTGGTTTTCTCCCGCCTCCTCCCCGCCCGCCCCCCAAGGCCCGTCCCCTACCAGGGCCGTTTCCAGGGGGTCCTCGAGGCCTTGGGCCTCACCCCCTTCGCCCACCAGAGGGAGGCCCTGGGGCGGGTGGAGGAGGGAGAAAACGTGGTGGTGGCCTACGGCACCGCCGCAGGGAAAAGCCTCATCTTCCAGGTTCCCGTCCTCCAGGGGGCCCTGGAGGGGGGCACGGCCCTCCTCCTCTTCCCCACCAAGGCCTTAGCCCACGACCAGCTCCGCCGCCTAAGGGCCATGGGGAAAGCCTTAGGGATCCTGGGCATCTACCCCTACGACGGGGATACCGGGGAAGAGGCCCGGCGCCGGGCCCGGGAGGAGGGGCAGATCCTCCTCACCAACCCCGACATGCTCCACTTCGGCCTCCTGCCCCGGCACGAGGCCTGGGCTCCCTTCCTCGCCCGGCTGCGCTACCTGGTCCTGGACGAGCTCCACGCCTACCGGGGGGTTTTCGGGACCCACGTGGCCCTGATCCTCAGGCGGCTTTTGCGCCTGGCGGCCCACTATGGGGCCAGGCCCCAGGTTATCGCGGCAAGCGCCACCATCCGCAACCCCCAAGCCCATGCGGAAAACCTCACGGGTCTACCCTTTAAGGCCCTGGAAGAGGAGGTGGCCCGGGCGGAACGGGAGTTTCTGGTCCTCCTCCCTAAGCCCCTGGATAGGAAAGGGGAGAGGCGGCGTAGCCCCCTCCTGGAAGGGGCCTACCTGGCCCGGGCCCTAGCGGAGGGGGGGCTTAAGGGGTTGGTTTTTGTGGGGGCCCGCCGCTCTGCGGAGCTCATCGCCCGCTATGCGAACCACCCCCAGGTGCGCCCCTACCGGGCGGGGTACACCCCCCAGGAAAGGCGCAAGCTGGAGGAGGCCCTAAAGGAGGGGAAGGTGCGGGTCTTGGTCACCACGAGCGCCCTGGAGCTTGGGGTGGACATCGGGGACCTGGATGCGGTGGTCCTGGTGGGCTACCCGGGCTCCATCGCGGCCTTTTGGCAGCGGGCAGGCCGGGCGGGCCGGGGGAATAGGCGGGCCCTGGTGGTCTACGTGCCCCGGGAGGACCCCTTGGACGAGTACTTCCTCCACCGCCCTGGGCTCCTCCTCGAGGCCCCCCCGGAGGAGGCGGTGGCCGACCCCCGAAACCCCGTCCTCTGCCCCTTGCATACCCACGCCGCGGCCTACGAGCTCCCCTTGCGGCGGGAGGAGGTGGTCTGCCCGGAGGCCCTAGGGGAACTCGAGGAAAGGGAAGGGCGCCTTTACACCCCGAGGAAAGCCCCCCACCGGGCCCTGGTCCTGAGGGGGCTTGGGGGTACCTATACCCTCAAGGACCGCTCGGGGAAGGTCCTGGGCTACCTGGACGAGCACCAGGCCTACTGGGAGGCCTACCCGGGGGCGGTCTACCTCCACCAGGGGGAAAGCTATCTCGTAGCCCACCTGGACCCCAAAAGGCGGGAGATTTACCTCCTCCCCGCCCTCGAGGACTACTACACCGAGCCCCGGGTGGAGCGGGACCTCGAGGTCCTCTCGGGGGAGGAGGTGGGCCCTGGGGTGTACGTGGGGCGGGTCCTCCTGCGGGAACGGGTGGTGGGGTATGTGAAAAAGCGCTTCTTCTCGGGGGCCGTTTTGGAGGAGATTCCCCTGGAGATGCCCGAGCTGAGCTTCCCCACGGAGGCCCTTTGGTTCCACCCCCCCTCCGTCCTGCCCGCCCACCGCATCCCCGGGGGGATCCACGCCCTGGAGCACGCCATGATCGGCCTCCTGCCCCTTTTCGTCCTGGCAGAAAGGCAGGACGTGGGAGGGGTCTCCTACCCCCACTACCCCAGGCCCCTCCCCTCAGGGGGTGGGCCCACGGTCTTCATCTACGACGGCTACCCCGGGGGGGTGGGCTACGCCCGGGCCGCAGCCCGGCGCTTCCCCGAGTGGATCCAAGCCGCCCTTACCCTCCTCAAGTCCTGCCCCTGCGAGGAGGGCTGCCCCCGGTGCATCCTTTCCCCCAAATGCGGCAACGGCAACCAGCACCTGGACAAGGAAGCGGCCCTTTTCCTGGCCGCAGCCCTCGCCCTCCACCACCCCAGCCGGCCCCGGGTTTAGGAAGCCCCCGCCCCCCTTGCGAGCGCAAGGGGCACCTTTTTTCACAAGGTTCATGCGCATATAGGTTTGTCTCATTTTTGCTTGAGAAACCTTTGATTTTTCATCTTCCAAATGCATAATCGCGTGCGAAAACGTCCAGAACGTGCTCTTCCCCAATTCCCCCCCTCTCATAAACCTCAACCCCTTGACAAATGGAAGCCGCGTGCGAAAATGGACTCATCAGCTCCCTCCTGAGGCCTCTTCCCAGGGGGTAGAGTCGCGAAGGTTGTTAGCCCCATAGGGGATTGAAACTCGTCGGGCCAGTCCAGCCCCTTCCAGGCCAGGAGGTCGCGAAGGTTGTTAGCCCCGTAGGGGATGGCATCCCAAAGACCTCCCCCTCCACGCCTTAGGACGCCGCATAGGGGCAAGGATCCCTAGACCCATACAGGGAGGCGCAGGTTGCCCTACACTTGTAAGGGGTCATGGGGCTGGCCAAGCGCATCATCCCCTGCCTGGACGTCCATGCGGGGCGCGTGGTCAAGGGGGTGAACTTCGTCAACCTAAAGGACGCGGGAGACCCGGTGGCCGCGGCGGAAGCCTACGGGGAGGCGGGGGCGGACGAACTCGTTTTCCTAGATATCTCCGCCACCCACGAGGAAAGGGCCATCCTCCTCGAGGTGGTGGCCCAGGTGGCCGAACGGGTCTTCATCCCCCTCACCGTGGGCGGGGGGGTGCGGGGCCTCGAGGACGCCCGGAGGCTCCTCCTTGCGGGAGCGGACAAGGTGAGCGTAAACTCCGCGGCCGTAAGGAGGCCCGAGCTCCTTGCGGAGCTTGCGGACCACTTCGGGGCCCAGGCGGTGGTCCTGGCCATCGACGCCAAATGGCAAGGGGACTTCCCCGAGGTCTACGTGGCGGGGGGCCGGGTGGCCACCGGCCTCCATGCGGTAGAGTGGGCCGTGAGGGGGGTGGAGCTTGGGGCGGGGGAGATCCTCCTCACCAGCATGGACCGGGACGGCACGGAAGGGGGCTACGACCTGGAGCTCACCCGGATGGTGGCCGAAGCCGTGGAGGTCCCGGTCATCGCTAGCGGGGGGGCAGGCCGAAGGGAGCACTTTCTAGAGGCCTTCCAGGCGGGAGCCGAGGCGGCTTTGGCCGCAAGCGTCTTCCACTTCGGCAAGATCCGGATCCCCGAGCTCAAGGCCTACCTAGCGGAAAAGGGGATAGAGGTGCGCCTATGGACCTAGAGGCCGTGCGCTTTGACGAGAGGGGCCTAGTGCCCGTGGTGGTGCAGGATGCGGAAAGCGGGGAGGTCCTCACCCTGGCCTACGCCAACCGGGAGGCCCTGGAGGAGACCCTAAGGACCCGGCGGAGCACCTTCTATAGCCGCAGCCGCCAGGCCCTTTGGCGCAAGGGGGAGACCTCGGGGCACTGGCAGGAGGTGGTGGAGGTCCTCCTGGACTGCGACGGGGACGCGGTGGTCTACCGGGTCCGCCCCCAGGGGCCCGCCTGCCACACGGGGGCCCGGTCCTGCTTCCACCGCCCCCTCCTTGCGGGACCCAAGGACCTGGGCTTTGTCCTGGCCCAGGTCTACGCCACCATAGGGGAGCGCCTGAGGACCCTTCCCGAGGGGAGCTACGTGGCCCGCCTCCACCGGGAGGGCCTGGACCGCCTCCTTAAGAAGATCGGGGAGGAGGGGGCGGAGGTGATCCTTGCGGCCAAAAACGGCCGCCCCGAGGAGCTTCGCCACGAGGCCGCAGACCTCCTCTTCCACCTCCTTTTCACCCTGGCCGAACTTGGGGTGGGCCTCGAGGACCTGGCCGAGACCCTCTGGGCCCGGCACCGGCCCACCCCCGTATGATGGGCCTATGGAGATCGAGCGCCGGTTGGTCCTCGAGGTGGTCCGGGTCACGGAGGAGGCGGCCCTAGCCGCAAGCCGCTTCGCAGGCAAAGGGGACAAGGAAGCGGTGGACCAGGCGGGCACCGAGGCCATGCGCCGGGTCCTCCAAGGACTTCCCATCCAGGGCCGGGTGGTCATCGGGGAAGGGGAGATGGACGAAGCCCCCATGCTTTACATCGGGGAGGTCCTGGGCCAGGGAGGCCTCGAGGTAGACATCGCGGTGGACCCCGTGGAGGGCACCACCACCGCGGCCAAAGGCCTCCCCAACGCGGTGACGGTCATCGCCATCAGCGAACGGGGAGGGCTTTTCCACGCCCCCGACATGTACATGGAAAAGCTCATCGTTCCCCCGCCCGCTGCGGGCCTCGTGGACCTCAACCGGCCCGTGGCCGAAAACCTGAAGGCCCTGGCGGGGGCCTTGGGCCGCGCGGTGGAGGACCTGGTGGTGGTGGTCCTGGACCGGCCCCGGCACGAGGGGCTCATCCGGGAGATCCGGGAAGCGGGGGCCCGGGTCAAGCTCATCTCCGATGGGGACGTGATCGCGGCCCTGGCCGCAGCCCTAAGGGGCACGGGGGTCCACGCGGTCATGGGGATCGGGGGGGCCCCGGAAGGGGTCCTGGCCGCCGCGGCCCTCAAGTGCCTGGGGGGGGAGATCCAGGCCCGTTTTACCCCCCAAAACGAGGAGGAGCGGGCCCGCCTCCGGGCCATGGGGGGGGAGGAGGGCCGGGTCTACCGCACGGAGGACCTGGCCCCGGGGCGGGAGATCGTCTTCGCGGCCACGGGGATCACGGACGGGGACATCCTGGAAGGGGTGCGGTTTTTTGGGGGTGGGGCCCGCACCCACTCCATCGTCATGGGCTACGCCACCCGGGTGGTGCGCTTCATCGACTCCATCCACCTCCTGGAGACGGGGGCCCGGGTGGTCCTCCGGGTCTAGATGCCCTTCCCCCTCCACCGCCTCCGCCTCCGGGCCAACCCCCTCCTCCCCTACCCCGGGGAGGGGCGGGGCCGGCTGAGGGGCTTTGGGGGGGAGTTCCTGGAGCTTAGGCCCTACGCCCCGGGGGACGACCCGAGGCGGATCCACTGGCGGGCCTACGCCAAAACAGGCCGCCTCTACACCCGCCTGGAAAGGCCCCCGGAAAGGGCCCGCTACCGGCTTTTCCTGGACGAAAGCCCGAGCATGGGCCTCCACGGGAGGGGACCCTACGCGGCCCAGGTGGCCCGCCTCCTCCTTGCGATCGCAAAGGGGGAAGACCCCCAAGCCCGCCTCGAGGGTGGGCCCCTGGAGGCCTTGAGGCCCAGGCGGGGGGAGGTCCTCCTCCTCCTCACGGATGGCCTAGACCCCTTCCCCTGGCCCCAGAGGCTCATCCTGGTCCAGATCCTGGCCCCCGAGGAGCTTGAACCCCCCTTTAGGGAAGCCCTCCTCAAGGACGTGGAAACGGGGGCCCTTCTCCCTGTGGGCCCTGGGGAGGTAGCGGCCTACAAGGGGGCCTTAGCCCAGCACCTAAGGGTCCTACGGGAAAAGGCCCTACCCCGGGGGGGCTACGCCCTCCTCCGGGTGGGGGAACCCCCCCTGCCCGCCCTCCTCCGCCAGGGGGTCCTGGAACTGGTCTAGGGGGCCCCTAAAGCTCGAGGGCCCCCTCCAAAAACCAAAGCCCACCCCGGGCCTTCAGGCGGTCAAACTCCTCGGGCAGGAGGCCCCTGGGCTCCTCGAGGCCCTCCCCCAGGGCGAAAAGGAGCCGGGCCCGTTCCAAGGGGTCCTCGGGCAGGCCCGGGGCCACCACCAGGAGGTCCAGGTCGCTTCCCCGGTGGAAATCCCCCCGGGCCACGGAGCCAAAGAGGAAGACCCGGGCCTCCCCTAGCCTGGTCCGCACCCTCTCCGCATAGGCCCGGGCCTTTTGGATGAGGGCCTCCCGCTCCTGGGCCCTCAGGGCCAGGGCCCTTTCCAGGCTCACCCCACCACCTCCCGTACCCAATCTAGTACGGCTTGGGCAGCCTCCAGGGCGTCTTGGGCCCTCCGGGGGTTATAGAACTCATGGGGACTCCCCGCGGGGTAGGCATCGGGGTAGCGGGCAGGCACGTAGTGGACATCCAGCTCCTGGGCAGCCTGCACAAGCTCTCCGGGGAAGGCAACGCCTGCCTGGGCTAAGGCTTCCAAAAGGCGCTTGACCGAGTGGCCGTAGGTCGGCTGCCCCAGGCCCCTCAGGAGCCCCTTGAGGGCCAATTCCGCGGCCTGCTGGGCCTTAAAGGCCGCCCAGTCGTAGTCCCCTTCCAAGGCATCCCGCCTCCCCGAGGCCAGGGTGTGTTCGGCCTGGGCGAGCCATCGGACCAGCTCCTCCCGGTCCAGGTCCACCCCCTAAGGATACCAGGCAAGGGGGACTCCCCAGACCCTCCCCC
>JBEPYU010000039.1:0-12349 GCA_041641215.1 Thermaceae bacterium | reverse complement strand
TTCTGGTGTCCCTGCTGTACCGCAGGGGGGTGCGGAAGAAGAAGGCGGCCCTGGAGACCTTCTCCTTCCATCCCCTCTCCGCCCTCAGGTTCCTGGGGCTCTATGCGGTATAACGGTCAAGTCTGCAAGGTAGCTCTCACTCATGAAAAAAGGAAGAGAATATGGTATACTGAAGTACGTGGCCGCGACCGCATCCCCTTTAGGCACCTTGGCCCAGGGGAAGAGGAAGGCCATCCTCGAGGCCACCCTAACCGTGTTGCGCGAGCGGGGATTGAGCGGGCTCAAGATGGAGGAGGTGGCCCGCCAGGCCGAGGTCGGCAAGGGCACCATCTACCTTTACTTTAAGGACAAAAAAGACCTCCTCAAGGCCTTGGTGGAAGAACGAACCCTGGCCTTTTACAAGGAGGTGGAAGGGATCGTGCGCCGCAAGGCGCCTTTTTTTGTGCGCCTTCGGGAGGTGGTGGAAAAGCGCCTGGGGTGGGTGGCCGAGTGGCGCGGCCTTTGGGGGGCGGTGGCCCGGGAGGCCATGGAAGACCCTTCGGGATGGCTTAAGGGCCTGCACGAGCACTACCTTGACCTCCTCGAGGCCCTTATCCGAAGCGGCCAAGCCGAGGGGGCCGTACGCCCCGAGCTTGCTCCTAGGGCCACCGCGGCGGTGATCGCCTCCTTGGCCTGTAACCCCCAGCTGGAGGTGGAAGCCTACGTGGAGCACCTCCTCCTGGTGCTCCGGAAAGGAGTGGCGCCGTGAACGAGTTCCGTCCCGGTGACAAGGTGGTCCTCCCCCCCTACGGGGTAGGCGTGGTGGCAGGCATTGCCCAAAGGAACACGGGCGGCGTAAGCCGGGCCTACTACCAGGTGGACTTTCCCGGTTCCCGATCCAAGGCCTATGTGCCTGTGGAGGCCCCCCAAAGCGTGGGGATGAGGAAAGCCTTGGCCCCCGAAGAGGTACCCGTCATCCTAGACCTCCTCAAAAACGGGCGCATGCCCCTTCCCAAGCAGTGGGCCGCCCGCCACCGCAAGACAAGCGAGATCCTGGCGGACGGCAACCCCTACCGCATCGCCCAGATGGCCGGGCAGCTTCGGGCGTGGGAAGCCGAGCGGGGCCTACCCGACCTGGACCGGCAGGCCCTGAGGCGGGCCATCCACCTCCTGGCCGAGGAGGTGGCCCAGACCCTGGAGATCACCCTGGAGGAGGCCAAGGCCCTCTTTGCGGAGGCCTGGGGCGGGGATCTCAACTAGGGCGAAGCCCAAGGCCCTCCAGGACCATACGGGTGGCGGGGCTTTTGTTCAGGGTGTAGAAGTGCACCCCCTCCACCCCGGCCTCCAAAAGCTCCCTCACCTGCTTTAGGGCGTGCTCCACCCCAATTTCCAAAACCGCTTGGGGATCGTCCCGGTGTTTTTCCAGCTTGGAGAGGAGGGGCCCGGGGATGCTGGCCCCGCACACCTCGGTGAAGCGGCGAAGCTGGGCGTAGTCGGTGATGGGCATGATCCCAGGGAGGATGGGGATCCCGATCCCCGCTCGTCTCGCCCGCTCCAGGAAGCCAAAGTAGTGGGCGTTGTTGAAGAAAAGCTGGGTGATGGCGAAGTCTAGTCCGGCCTCCACCTTGAGGCGGAAGTGGCGGAGGTCGGCCTCCAGGCTCGGACTTTCCGGGTGGCCCTCGGGATAGGCCCCACCCCCTAAGGAGAGGGCCTCTCCGTGCCGCTTCCTGATGAAGGCCACAAACTCCGAAGCGTACCGGAACCCCTCCGGGTGGGGCAGGAAATGGGCGGTCCCTTGGGGGGGATCCCCCCTTAGGGCAAGGAGGTTCTGGAAGCCTCGGGCCACGATCTCGTCCAGAAGACCTGCAAGCTCCTCCCGGCTATGCCCCACCACCGTGAGGTGGATGAGGGGGTTCAGCCCCAGGTCCCGGATCCGCCTCGCCCAAAGAAGGGTTTTCGCCCGGGTGCGCCCCATAGCCCCGTAGGTTATGGAGACAAAGGCAGGACGGAAGGCCTTAAGCTCCTTGAGGGTCTGGAACAGGGCCTCCTCCCCCTTTTCCGTCTTGGGGGGGAAAAACTCAAAGGAAAAATGGGGACCTGGGCGCCGGAGGAGGTCCCGTATCCTCATGGGGGCCAGTCTAGCCCCACCCCCTTTGGGGGTCAAGGGAGGGCCCAACTCTCCCGGGCTTTGGGCATAATGGGGCCATGGCAGTGGAGGTTCCGGAAATTCCCAGGCAGGAGGAGGTAGTCCTCGAGGCGAAGAGTACGGCCCTCATCGTGGTGGACATGCAAAACGACTTCGCCCACCCCCAAGGGGCCCTCTTCGTGCCCGAGGCCCCAAAGAGCGTGCCCGCCATCCAAAGCCTCCTAAGGAAGGCCCGGGAGGCGGGGGTGCGGGTGGTCTACACCCAGGACTGGCACCGGGAGGACGACCCCGAGTTTCGCATCTGGCCCGTGCACGCGGTGGCCGGCACCTGGGGGGCGGAGATCCTGGAGGAACTGAAGCCCGATCCCCAGGACCTGGTGATCCGAAAGGTGCGCTACGACGCCTTCTACGGCACCCCCTTGGACCACTACCTCCACCTTTGGGGGGTCAAAACCCTGGTGGTCACGGGAACCGTGGCCAACATCTGCGTCCTCCACACCGCGGGTTCCGCGGCCTTGCGCTGGTACGAGGTGGTCCTCCCCGAGGACGCCACGAGCGCCCTCAACCCCTTTGACCTCCAGGCCGCCTTAAGGCAGGTGGCCTTCCTCTACGGAGGGCGGATCACCCGGGCGGAAGGGGTGCGGTTCGCCTAGATGGAAGGCAGCCTACAGCCCCTGGAAAGGGCAGAGGCCAAGGGAGAGGTCCGCTGGCTTAAGGCCGCCCAGGCCTTGGGCTTTCCCGTAGCCCCCACCTGGGTGGTGACCCTCGAGGAGGAGTTTTACCGCCTCAACAACCTTCCCGAGCGAATTGAAAGGCTTTTTCAAGGGGTCTTTGGCCCCCGGACAGACGAGGAAAGGCTCCTTTGGGCCCTAGAGGAGGCCCAAAGGGCGGTCCGGGAAAGCTACCTCCTCCCCGAAAGGGCGGAGGCCTTCCTCAAGGCCCTAAGGGGCCCAGGGCCTTTCCTCGTGCGGCGGGAAGGGGAGCCGGCCTTCCTCGAGGCCCCCACCCCCCAAGAGGCCCTTTGGGCCCTAAAGCGCCTCTGGGGAGAGGCCTTCCGCCTCGAGGCCCTCCTGGCCCGCCCCCACCTCCTTCCCCCCTTCCGCCCCTGCCTCGTCCAGGAGGCCGGTCCCCCGGAGGAGGACCCCTACCTTTCCCTGGAGATCTCCCAGGCCCTGGGACGGGAGGTAGTGGCCTACGCCCATAGGGGCAGGCTCGTCCACCTGGAGGTGGCGGATGGTGGATAGCCACGTCCACACCCCCCTTTGCCGGCACGCGGTGGGCCACCCCGAGGCCTACCTGGAAAGGGCCCGGGCCCTAGGCCTCAAGGGCCTCGTCTTCACGGACCACGCCCCCATGCCCCCCTGGTACGACCCAGGAAGCCGGATGGGGTTGGAGGAGTTACCCTTTTACCTCTTGGCCCTGGAGAGGGTACGGGAAAGGAACCCCGACCTCTACGTGGGCATCGGCCTCGAGGCCGACCACCACACCGGTACGGAAGCCTTTGTGTCTAGGCTCCTCCGGGCCTACCCCTGGGATTACGTGATGGGAAGCGTGCACTACCTCGGGGCCTGGCCCCTGGACCACCCCCATTTCCAGGAGGAGTACGGGTGGCGGGACCTGAAGGGGATCTTCCAGGCCTACTTTGAGGAGGTCGCGCGGGCGGCCCAAAGCGGCCTCTTCCACGCCATCGGCCACCTGGACCTGCCCAAGAAGTTCGGCCACCGCCTCCCCGAGGGGGCCCTTTTGGAGCTTGCGGAGCCCGCCCTTTTGGCCATCCGGGAGGCCGGGCTCTTCCTGGACCTGAACACCGCGGGGCTCAGGAAGCCCATCGGGGAGGTCTACCCTGCTCCTGCCCTCCTCCGAAGGGCGCGGGAACTCGGCATCGGGGTCGTCCTGGGCTCGGACGCCCATGCGCCCGAGGAGGTGGGCTTCGCCTTTCCCGAGGTCCAGAGGCTTCTCCTCGGGCTAGGCTTTGGGGAAGCCTTTTACTTCCAGGGGGGAAAGCCCCAAGCCTACCCCTTAGGGCCCACCTAGGGCTTCTCCCCCCGGCCCGCCTGGAAGCGGATCCGGGCTGCGGGGATAGGGCCTTCCTGGAAACGCTCCTCTTTCCAGGGATCCCCCCGCCAGTGGTAGCCCATCCGTTCCCAAAAGCCGAGCTCCAGATGGTCCAAAAGCTCAATGGCCCGCACCCATTTGGCGCTCTTCCAGGCGTAGAGGTGGGGCACGAGGAGGCGCACGGGACCGCCCCGCTCAGGGGGCAGGGGTTTGCCCTCTAGGGTGTGGGCGAGGAGAACCTCTTCCCTCAGGAGGTCCTCGAGGAGGAGATTGGTGGTGTACCCGCCGTAGGCGTGGACCAGGGCGGCCACGGCCTCTGGCCTGGGCCTTAGGAGGTCCCGCACCCTCACCCCCCGCCAAGAGGCCCCCAGGTAGCTCCAGCGGGTGACGCAGTGGAAGTCGGCCACGAGCTCCACCTGGGGAAGGGCCAGGAGGTCCCGGTAGGTGAGGGTCAAGGGCTCCTCCACCAGGCCCCGGATCTCCAAGCGCCAGGCCTCCTTGGGCACCTGAGGGGTCTCCCCGTAGGTGAGGATGGGGAAACGCCGGGCCACGAACTGTCCTGGGGGTAGCTCAGGCATACCCTTAGCCTAGGCTTTCCCTAAGAGGCCAACTTGGAGCTAGGTCACCGGGCCCGGTAGCGGATGACCCGCACCCTTTCCAGGGTGATGAGGCCTTCCCGGACCATCCCGTCCAAGGTGGAGAGGAAGGCCTGCACCTTGGCCTCCTCATCCACGATCTCCACCACCACGGGAAGATCCTCGGAAAGCTGGAGGATCCTGGCCGTGTGGATGCGGGAATGGGCCCCAAAGCCCATAAAGCCCTTGAGGACCGTGGCCCCGGCTAGGCCTTGCCTTCTCGCCTCGAGGACGATGGCCTCGTAAAGGGGCCTACCCCCGAACCGGTCCGATTCCCCGACGAAAATCCGGAGGAGCAAAGCCTCCCCTTCCAGCCTGAGCCCACCCATACCTTACCCCCCAAGGAGGGCCCCCAGGCGGAGCCCCAAAAGGGCCATGGCCGGGCCCAGGAGGAGGCTCAAGACCCCATAGGCCAAGGCCCTCTCCCAGGCCCCCGCCTGGGCCATGGCCACGAGCTCGTAGCTGAAGGTGGAAAAGGTGGTGAACCCCCCCAAAACCCCCATGGCCCAAAAGAGGCGGGCCTCGGGGCTTAAGGCCCCAAGGAGGCTCAGCTGGACCACCAAGCCCACAAGAAAGCTACCCAAGGCGTTGATGAGGAGAGTGTTCCAGGGAAAGGAAACCCCCAAAAGCCCCTGAAGCCAAGCCCCGAGGAGGTACCGGAGGAGGGCACCAAGGCCTCCCCCCAGGGCCACCCAGGCGTAGCGCTCCACCCCGGCATTATAGTGGGGTCCATGCAGGGCAAGACCCTAAGCCCCATTCTCACCGCCCAAGGGGTACGGCTTGCGGTGGCCGTAGCCCGGTTCAACGAACGGGTGACCAAGGCCCTTCTGGAAGGGGCCCTTGAGGCCTACGCCCAGCTCGGCGGGGACCCCAGGGAGGTCCTGGTAGCCTGGGTGCCGGGCTCCTTCGAGCTTCCCCTAGTGGCCAAGCGCCTGGCCCAAAAGCCCGAGGTGGACGCGGTGGTGGCCTTGGGGGCGGTGATCCGGGGGGAGACCCCCCACTTCGAGTACGTGGCCGCCCAGGCTGCAGGCGGCCTCATGCAGGCCATGCTCCAGGTGGAAAAGCCCATCGTCTTCGGCATCCTCACGACCAATACCCTGGAGGAGGCCTTGGAGCGCTCCGGGGGTAAGGCGGGGAATAAGGGGAGGGAGGCGGTCCTCACCGCCCTCGAGGTGGTGCGCCTCCTCGAGGCTATCGGCCGGTGAAGAGGGCTTTGGCGTAGCGGAGGTGGAGGTAGAGAAAGCAACCCAGGCAAAAGCCAAAGGCTAGGTTGATCACGGCCAAAAGGGCCACCAAAAGGCCTAGGGCGTAGCCTAGGCCCTTAAACCCCAAAAGGAGGGCCAGGCTACTCAGGAAGAGGAAGAAAGCCCCCAGGCTTCGGGCGAAACGGTGGGGCCTGGGGTCCTCCTCCACGGGCTGGGCGGGCACCCTAAGGGCCCTCTTCAGGAGGACCATGAGGTCCCAAGGGGTGTGTTGGCTCACCAAGAGGAGAAAGGCCAGGAGGACGGGCCAAGCCTGGTCCGAAAGGGCCGCCAAGGGGAGGAGGATCACCAGAAGGGCCTGGTTAAAGCGCAGCTGGTTCCGGTCCGTGCCCATGGCCTTAGTATACCCCTAAGTCTTCCAGATAAAGGGGTATAGGGCTACCCTCCCAGGGCAGAATGGGAATATGGTACCCCTCCTCACCACGCCCCTTCCCGTTCCCCACGGCTTCTCCACCCGAATGGGTGGGGTTTCGGAAGGCCCCTTCGCTGGGCTTAACCTTTC
Source organism: Thermaceae bacterium (assembly GCA_041641215.1). Taxonomy (GTDB): domain Bacteria; phylum Deinococcota; class Deinococci; order Deinococcales; family Thermaceae; genus Thermus. Next base: position 5,770 of record JBEPYU010000039.1, on the reverse strand, counting down.
GGCCGCGGTGGGGGATGATCCCGACAAGGTGGCCGAGAACCAAAGGCGGCTCCTTGCCCATTTCGGCTTCCCCAAGGTGGCGGCCCTAAGGCAGGTCCACGGCACCCAGGTCCACGCGGTGGAAGCCCCCGGGGTCTACGAGGGGGATGGCCTCCTCACCGCCACCCCTGGGCTACTCCTGCGGGTTACGGTGGCCGACTGCTATCCTGTCCTCCTCTACCACCCGAAGGGGGTGGTGGGGGCCCTGCACGCAGGCTGGCGGGGGGTAGTGGGGGGGATCCTCCCGGAGGCCCTCCGCCTCCTCGAGGCCCGCTATGGCCTAGACCCCGGGGAGGCTTACCTGGCCTTGGGGCCAGGCATTGGGGGAGCGTGCTACCAGGTGGGGGAGGAGGTTGCGGAACGCTTCGGGCAAGCGGGCCTCCTCACCTTCCGCCCCGACCCCAAGGCCCCAGGGCGTTACCTCCTAGACCTCAAGGCCGCCCTCCTCCAGCAGGCAAAGGACGCGGGAATTCCCAAGGAGCGCATCTACTGCGTAAACCTTTGCACCCACTGCGAGCCCACCCTCTTTTCCCACCGGCGCGACCGGGGCCAGACGGGCCGGATGTGGGGGGTAATCCTGCTCCCACGCATGGCACAATAGGAGCATGCTTCGCCCGCGCGCCATTCTGCCTTCCCTCCTCCACCTCACCCCGGCCTGGCTCGAGGCCCGGGGGCTTAGGGGGGTGATCCTGGACCTAGACAACACCCTCCTGCCCTACGGGGCCAAGGAAATCCCCCTTGAGCTTCGGGCCTGGCTTGAGGGGCTAAGGGCCCAGGCACCCATCTACCTCCTTTCCAATGCCTCGCCCCGGCGTTTTGCTAAAATCCAAACCGAGCTCGGCCTTCCTGGCCACGCCCCCGCCCTCAAACCCTGGTTGGGGTTCCGCCGGGCCCTCAAGGCCCTAGGCCTTCCCCCCAAGGAGGTGGCCGTGGTGGGGGACCAGGTCTTCACGGATATCCTGGGGGGCAACCTGGTGGGAGCCTACACGGTCCTCGTCCCCCCTTTGGGCCAGGAGGAGCTCCTCTATACCCAGCTTGTCCGGTTCCTCGAGGTCCCTTTCCGGCGTTAAGGAGGTGCGCAAATGCTCACCCTAGGGGATAAACGGCTAGGCGCCTTCCTCCTAGATCAAGGCCTTTTGGACGACGAGGCCTTGGAGCAGGCCCTAGAACGGCAACAGGAGGTGGGGGGAACCCTCAGCGAGGCCATTTTGGACCTCGGCCTCCTTTCGGAAAAACAGATCAGCCAAGCCCTCGAAGAGGGTTTCGGGATTCCCCTGGTGGAGCTCTACACCTTGGAGATCCCCCCGGAGGTCAAAGCCCTTATCCCTGCGGAAAAGGCCAAGGAACTTGGGGCCATCCCCTTTGCCTGGGAAAAGGAGGCAGGCCTCCTGCGGGTGGCCTTTAAGAACCCTTTGGACACCCTGGCCCTTGAGGAAGTCGAGGACCTCACCGGGCTCGTGGTCGAACCCTACCAAGCCACCCGGGGCGCCTTCCAGTACGCCCTGGCCAAGCATTACCCAGAGCTCGGCCTTCCCCTCCCCTCCCTCCCCCCCGGCATGAACCGGGAGGAGATGGGGTTGGGGGAGCGCTTGGTCAAACGGGGGGTTTTGCGGCGGGAGGATCTGGAAGAGGCCCTGGTGGAGCAGGAAAAGACCGGGGAGCCCCTTGGCCAGATCCTCCTCAGGCGGGGCCTACCGGAAAAGGACCTCTACGCTGCCCTGGCCGAGCAAGCAGGCCTACCCTTTCTAGAGGACACCGCCCAGATCGATCCAGATCCTAAGGCCCTAGATTACCTCCTGCGCTCCGATGCCCTACGTTACACCGCCATTCCCATCGGCTTCGAGGGAGGAAGGTTAAAGGTGATCCTTGCGGATCCCCGGCACAAGGAAGCGGTGGAAACTCTCCTAAAAAGGCCTGCCCACTTCCACCTCACCACCCCCACGGCCTGGCAGGACCTCTTCCGGCGGAGCTACCCCGAAAGAAACCGGCTTGGGGAGATCCTGGTCCAAGGGGGAAAGCTTTCCCGGGAAGCCCTCAAGGAAGCCCTGGAGGCCCAAAGGCGCCTTCCCCAAAAGCCCCTTGGGGAGGTGTTGGTGGAACTGGGCCTGGTCCGGCCCGAGGACGTGGAGGAAGCCCTTAAAAAGCAACGTCAGGGGGGAGGGAAGCTGGAGGATACCCTGGTCCAGGAGGGGAAACTCAAACCGGAGGCCTTGGCCCAAGCCTTGGCCGCCCAGCTGGGCTATCCCTACATCGACCCGAGCAAGGAACCCCCAGACCCCAGCGCCCTTGGCCTTGTCCCTGAGAACCTGGCCCGGCGCTATGGGATCTTCCCCCATCGCCTCGAGGGTCATACCCTGACCCTCCTTATGAAGGACCCCAGGAACGTCCTGGCCTTGGACGACCTCCAGCACTACCTCAAACACCAGGGGTACCGGATCCAGATCCGCCCGGCGGTGGCCACGGAGGCGGCCATCAACAAGCTAGTAGAGAGCTGCTACCGCCGATCGGAGCTGGAGGACCTCACCCGGGCCTTCGGGGAAGGAGGGGAAGAGGAGGAAACCGCCCTCCCCCCGGATATGGACGAAAGCGCGGCCCAACGTTTTGTGAAGGAAATCATCCGGAAAGCCTACTTTGAGGATGCCTCGGACATCCACATCGAACCCCGCGCCAAGGACGTCCTGGTCCGCCTCCGGGTGGACGGGGCCTTAAGGGTCTACACCACCTTGCAGAAGGCAGCCCTGGCCCCGGTGATCAGCGTGATCAAAATCATGGGCGACCTAGATATTGCGGAGAAGAGGAAGCCCCAAGACGGTAGGGTGCGTTTCAAGGAGGGCACCATCCAGGTGGACTTACGCCTTTCCACCCTTCCCACCATTTACGGGGAAAAGGCGGTGATGCGCCTCCTCAAGAAGGCCGAGGACATCCCGGAGATCGAGGCCTTGGGATTTGCGCCGGACGTCTTCGAGCGCTTCAAGGAGGTGATCTCCAAGCCCTACGGGATCTTCCTCATCACCGGCCCTACGGGAAGCGGCAAGAGCTTCACCACCTTTTCCATCCTGAAGAGGATCGCTACCCCGGACAAGAACACCCAGACCATCGAGGACCCGGTGGAGTACGAGATCCCAGGCATCAACCAAACCCAGGTAAACCCCCAGGCCGGGCTGACCTTCGCCACCGCCCTACGGGCCTTCCTCCGCCAGGACCCGGATATCATCATGGTGGGGGAGATCCGGGACGCAGAGACGGCCAAGATCGCCACGGAAGCCGCCCTCACCGGTCACCTGGTCATCGCCACCCTCCACACCAACGATGCGGCCCAGGCCATCACCCGGCTGGACGAGATGGGGGTAGAGCCCTTCAACATCTCCGCAGCCCTCATCGGGGTCCTTTCCCAAAGGCTGGTCCGGAAGGTATGCGAAAACTGCAAGGTGGAGGTCAAACCCGATCCCGAGGTGCTCAAGCGGCTAGGCCTTTCGGAGGAGGAGATCCGAGGGGCTAAGCTCTACAAGGGCCTAGGGTGCGAGGGTTGCGGGGGAACAGGGTACAAGGGACGCTACGCCATCCACGAACTCCTGGTGGTGGACGACGATATCCGCCACGCCATCGTGACGGGGAAGCCCGCCGTAGAGATCAAGGCCATCGCCCGAAGGAAGGGCATGAAAACCCTTCGCGAGGACGGGATCCGAAAAGCCCTCCAGGGAATTACTACCCTCGAGGAGGTCCTTGCCCGGACCATCGAGTAGCCAACGGAGGCTGACATGGCCAAGGTAGATATCCTGGAGCTTCTGAAGTTGGCCTCGGAGCGGGGCGCAAGCGACCTGGTCATCACCGTGGGCCTACCCCCCATGCTCAAGGTGGACGGGCAGTTCCGGCCCACGGAGCACGACCCCTTAACCCCCAAGGAGACCCGCTCCCTCCTCTACGCCCTCATGGACGAAAAACAGCAGCGGGTCTTCGAGGAGGAAAAGGAGCTGGATTTCTCCTTTAGCCTGCCGGGCACGGGACGGTACCGGGTCAACGTCTTCCTGCAACGGGGGAGCGTGGCCGGGGTGATGCGGGTGGTGCCCCAGGTCACCAAGAGCTTCGAAGAGCTGGGACTTCCCAAGGCCATCGCCGAGATCGCCATGAGCCCCAGGGGCCTTTTCCTGGTCACCGGCCCCACGGGAAGCGGCAAGAGCACCACCTTGGCCTCGGTGGTGGACTACATCAACGAGCGCCGGGCTTGCCACATTGTGACCATTGAGGATCCCATTGAGTTCTTCCATCGGCACAAGAGGGCCATCATCAACCAAAGGGAGATAGGATCGGACACCCATAGCTTCCATAAGGCCCTAAGGAGTGTCCTCCGACAGGCCCCGGATGTGATCCTGGTAGGGGAGATGCGGGACTACGAGACCATCGCTGCAGCCCTCACCGCAGCGGAGACGGGGCACCTGGTCATGGGCACCCTGCACACCAATTCCGCCCCCGAGACCGTCGACCGCATCGTGGACGTTTTCCCTGAGAACCAGCAGGAGCAGGTCCGGGTCCAGCTTTCCCACACCCTGGTGGCCGTCCTCACCCAGCAGCTCTTGCCTAAGGCCTACGGCGGAGGGCGGGTCTTGGCCTACGAGCTCATGATCGCTACCCCCGCGGTAAGGGCCCTCATCCGGGAGGGGAAAAGCCACCAGCTCAGGAGCGTGATCCAGACCGGGGGGCAGTACGGGATGATCACCATGGACGCCTGCTTGGCCGACCTCTACCGGCGGAAGCTCATCACCTACGAGACGGGCCTTTCCCGGGCGGTAGACCCCAAGGAGTTCGACCGCCTGGCCAAGGGGGGAGAAGCCACCCCCCGGAGGCCCTAGGAGGCCTTGTGGGCTTTGGCAAGGAGCCGAGCCAAAGCCCTGCGGATGCCCTCGGGGTCAATGCCGGCCTTCCTGTGGAGGCTCGGGATGGGGCCATGCTCCATGAAGCGGTCGGGCAGGGCGAGGATGCGGATCTCGGGCCTAAGGCCTAGCTCCTCTAATCCCTCGAGGACCGCGCTCCCGAAGCCCCCCATCCTCTGGTGGTCCTCCACGGTGAGGAGCTTGTAGCGGGCTAGCCAAGAGAGGGCCTCGAGGTCTATGGGCTTGAGAAAACGGGCGTTCACCACCCCCACCCGGGGGTCGTCCCCCGCGACCTCGAGGGCGTAACCCAAGGTTTTGCCAAAGGCCAGGATGTAGACCTCCTGGCCCTCCTTCAGCACCTCCCAGCGGCCCCACTCGATCTCGGGCCAAGCCCCTTCCGGGGCTGGGGCCACGTTGTCCCTGGGGTAGCGGATGGCCACGGGCCCCCCGACCTCCAAGGCCTTCTTGAGCATGGCCCTAAGCTCCAAGGCGTCCTTGGGGGCAGCGATCTGGAGGTTGGGGATGGTGCGGAGGAAGGCGATGTCGAAAACCCCATGGTGGGTGGGCCCATCCGCCCCCACAAGCCCCGCCCGGTCGATGGCGAAGACCACGGGCAGGTTCTCGATGGCCACATCGTGGATCACCTGGTCGTAGGCCCGCTGGAGGAAGGTGGAGTAGATGGCCACGATGGGCTTAAGGCCCCTTAGGGCCATCCCCGCAGCGGTGGTCACGGCCACGTCCTCGCAGATCCCCACGTCCAGATAGCGCTCAGGGTGCTCGAGGGAGTAGCGCACGAGGCCCGAGCCCTCCCGCATGGCCGGGGTGATCACGAAAAGGCGGGGCTCGAGGTGGGCAAGCTCCGT
>JBEPYU010000038.1:0-12534 GCA_041641215.1 Thermaceae bacterium | reverse complement strand
TTGGAGGTGAGCCTCACCCTCCACCACACCTACGGGGTGCCGGTGATCCCGGGTTCGGCCCTCAAGGGCCTGGCCTCCCGCTTCGCCGCCACCCGCTTCCAGGGGGAGGCTTGGAGGCGGAACCTGGTCCAGACCGGCCGGGGCCCCATCCGGGGGGAGGCCCAAAGGGCCCTCTTCGGGGACCTCGAGGCCCAGGGCCTGGTGGTCTTCTTCGATGCCCTGCCCCTGCCCGGGTACCGGATCCGGCCCGACCTCATGAACCCCCACCACCCGGGCTACTACACAGGGCCCACGGACCCCCCGGCGGACTGGGACGAGCCCGTCCCCGTGCCCTTCCTCAGCGTGGAGGGGACCTTTCTCATCGCCCTAGGCCTAGCCCCCGGGGTGCCCAAGGAGGCGGGAAGGCCCTGGCTGGACCTGGCCTGGGAGGTTCTGGCCCAGGCCCTAAGGGAGGAGGGGGTAGGGGCCAAGACCACGAGCGGGTATGGCCGCCTGGCCCTTCGGGAAGCCAAGGGGGAAACCCCCTCCACGGGGCCGAGTCCCGCCCTTCAGGAGGTCCTCGCCCGGATCCGGGGTACCTCCTACGCCCAGGCCCCCCGGGTCCTCCCCGGGCTTGCCCCCCGGATCCTGGCCCTCCCCGAGGGGGAGCGGGGCCAGGCCCTGGAGGCCATCCGGGCCAAGAAGCTCCACGAGCATCCCGATCTCAAGGGGGCCCGGCGGAAGAGTCCCGAGCTTGACCAACTCCTTAAGGAGCTTGGCGCATGAGGATCCTCCCATGCGCGCCCCTACCCTGAGGCTCGAGGAAACCCTCTGGCTTTCGTAGGACCGCCTGATCCAAGGGATGGTCTACCGGCACCTGGACGCCCACTTGGCTGGGCCATGAGGGGAGACCGCGACCGTTGATACCACCCCATGCGGGCTTGCGCCCGCATGGGGGCCCCGGTAGAAAGGTCCCCGTGAGGCTTTTTGGGAATCTGAGAGCGCAGGAACCAAAAGTAAAGGGTATGAGACCCTCTTCCGCTGGGATGCCCCTTGGGCTAAGTTTACCCCCTGGGCCCTTGCACCCAGGGGGCCATCCCCTTCTCCCTAGGGCTTGGGCACCCGTTCCACGAAGGCGTTGGTGTAGGTGCGCTTGAGGTCGATCTTGGCCTGGGCCACCTTGGGGTCAAAGGCCGAGAGGACCAGAAGGGGCCGGAGGGGGGCCGCGTCGCTAAACCGCCCCGTGGGGGAGAAGGACTCCAAGGAGTTGGCCAGCACCTTGAGGTACAAGGCCCGGTCCCCCAGGAAGTACTCCTCCGGTAGGATTTGGGCGATCTCCTCCGGGCTTTTGCCCCTCATCCAGCGGAGCCCCCGGACCATGGCGTTTACCAGGCGCTGGGCGGTTTCGGGGTTCTTCTCGAGCCAGGCCCTCGTGGTGTAGAGCACGGCCGCGGGGTACTCCCCGCCCAGGACCTCCCGGGTGCCCTGGGTGGTCCGGGTGTCCGCGAGGATCCGGATGAGGCCCCTTTCCTGGAGGAGGGTGATGGCGGGCTCCACGTTGGAGATGGCCTCCACCTGGCGGTTTTGCACCGCGGCCACCGCCTGGGCCCCTACCGAAACCCCGATGACGGAGACGTCCGTGGGCTTGAGGCCGTTTTTGGCCAGGAGGTAGTTGAGGAAAAAGTGGGTGGAGCTCCCGGGGGCCGTCACCCCCACCTTCCGCCCTTTGAGGTCCGCCACCGAGCGGACCTCCCCGGCCAGGTCCGAGCGCACCCCGAGGACGATGGCGGGGTACCGCCCCACCTGGACGAAGGCCACGATGTCCCGGCCCTGGGCCTGCATCTGGATGGTGTGGTCGTAGAAGCCCATGACCACCTCCACGCTGCCCCCAATCAGGGCCTGGAGGGCCCTCGAGCCCGCCTGGAGGTCCTGGATGACCACGTCCAGGCCCTCCTCCTTGAAGTAGCCCAGGCGTTCCACCACGGTAAGGGGCAGGTAGACCACCGCGGTCTTCCCCCCTACGCCCAGGACCACCCGGGTCTGGGCTAGGCTCAAGGCCGAAAGGACCACCAACCACCCAAGAACCCATCGCCTCATTGCCCACCTCCTTGCGCTTTCGGTTGCCACACGAGAAGCCTCCTTTCCAAAAGGCCTACCAGGGCGTCCAGGACGAGGACGAAGGCCATGAGGACCACCATCCCGGCGAACACCCCCGTGGTGTCGAAGACCCCTTCCGCCTGGGCGATGAGGTAACCGAGGCCCGCGGCGCTCCCCAGGTACTCCCCCACCACCGCCCCGATCACCGCAAAGCCGATGGAGGTCCTCAAGGAGCTGAAGATCCAGCTCGCCGCCGAGGGGAGGTAGACGTAGCGGAGGAGGTGGAACCCCCGTGCCCCAAGGAGCTTGGCGTTATGGAGGACCACCGGGCTTACCTCCTTGACCCCCTGGTAGGTGTTGAAAAAGGCCACGAAGAAGACGAGGGTGATGCCTAAGGCCACCTTGGAGAGGATCCCCAGGCCAAACCACAGGGTGAAGATGGGGGCTAGGACCACCCGGGGGATGGCGTTAAGGGCCTTGATGTAGGGGTCCAGCACGGCCGCCACCCCAGGGGCCAGGGCCAGCCAGACCCCAAGGAGCACCCCCAGGAGGGTGCCGAAGCCGAAGGCCAGGAGCATCTCCAGGGTGGTCACGTAGAGGTGGGGGTAGATCTCCCCGCTAGCGAACCAGCGGAGGACCCGGGCCAGGATCTCCGAGGGCTTTGAGAAGAAGAAGGGGTCCAGGCGGCCGGTCCGGGAGGCCCACTCCCAAAGGAGGAGGAGGCCCAAAAGGACCCCTCCTTGCCAAAGCCTAAGCCTGAGCCCCCGCACGGGCCCGCATCACCTCCTCCCGCAGGAGGCCCCAGATTTCCCGCTCAAGCCGCAGAAACTCCGGGGTAAGGCGCACCTCGGCCACGTCCCTAGGCCTAGGCAGGGGGATGCGGAACTCCCCGATGGGCCGGGAGCGGGGCCCCGCGGCCATGACCACCACCCGGTCGGAAAGGGCGATGGCCTCCGTGAGATCATGGGTCACGAAGAGGACGGTCTTCCGCCCTTCCTCCCCCTGGAGGCCCCCTTCCCAAAGCCTTAGGAGCTCGTTTTCCATAAGCTGGCGGGTCTGCACGTCCAGGGCCGAAAAGGGCTCGTCCATGAGGAGGAGCTTGGGGCGGGCGATGAGGACCTGGGCCAGGCCCACCCTTTTGCGCATCCCCCCGGAGAGCTGGTAGGGGAAGAGGTGGCCGAAGCGCCCAAGCCCCACCTTCTCCAGCCAGCCTTGGGCCTCCTCACGGGCCTCCTTCCAGGTCTTTCCCCGGAAGACTAGGGGCAGGGCCACGTTGTCCAGGGCAGTCCGCCAGGGGAGGATGGCGTCCTGCTGGAAGAGGTACCCCGCGAGGGGGTTGAGGCCCGTGAGGGGCTTTCCCTGGAGGAGGACGGTGCCCGAGGTGGGACGAAGGAGGCCCGCAGCCAGGTTCAGGAGGGTGCTTTTCCCACACCCCGTGGGGCCCACCAGGCTCACGAACTCCCCCTCGGCCACCCGGAGGTTCACCCCCTCGAGGGCCACGTAGGGCCCAAAGGCCACCTGGACCTCCTGGAACTCCAGGAAGGCCATCCTCACCACACGGCCAGGGCCCTAACCGGCCCCCCGGAAGCCCCTCGGTGCTTGGGCCCCCCCACGAGAATGAGGGCCCCGCTAGGGGGCACCTGGCCGAGGCCAGCCAGGTTCTCCAGGCCGTACTTCCCCACCCCCAGGAAGTCCCGCTCCCGCACCAGGAACTCCGCAGCCTCGGGGCTGAAACCGGGAAAGTGCAGGGTGCCCCCGGCATCCTGGTTCAGGAAGGCCTTGGGGTCCCGCCAACGGGCCTCCCAGCCCGAGTACATGGCCACAAAGGCCCCCTTGGGCAGCCGCCCGTACCTCCGCTCGTAGGCCAGGATGTCCTCGGGGGTGACCTGGGCGTCGGGGTCCTTGGCCGCCTTGTCCCGGATGTGGATCACCGCCAGGGGGGCGATGAAGGCACTTGCGGGGAGTTTCTCCGCCGTGGGGGCCCTTTCCACGAAGTGGGCGGGGGCGTCCATGTGGGTGCCGGAGTGCTCCCAGAGGTCCAGGCGGTTCCCGTAGTAGCCGTTTTGCCGGACGGTGACCAGGGTGGTGATCCGCATGGGCTCGGCCCCTGGGAAGAGGGGGATATCCGGGGAGAGCTCATGGGTCAGGTCCGCCACCCGGCTAAAGGCCTTGCCCGGTACCGGGGCTGGGGCCCCTTGGGCCAAGCTGCCGAGGAGGCCAAGTCCTCCAGCCAGAAAGGCCCTCCGGGATAGGCCCTGCCCCACCCTTTCCATCACCGAGGGCGCGCACATCCTATGGGCCTCCTTTCTTGCCGGGCATTGTATAGGGATCCCCCTCCCAAGGCAAGCCCCCTTAGGCTCCCAGGGGGAAGTCGCCCCCTCGAGGCCATCCTGGCCCAGGGGCACCTGCAACCCTCGCCTAGGCTTGACGCTAAAAAGCGCTCCATCCTATCCTAAACCCTGGACATCTACACGGAAGGAGACGGTATTGAGGAGGTGGCCGGATGAAAAGGGTGGGAATTGGGCTTTTGGCTTTGGGGCTTTGGGGGCTGGCCCTAGCCCAGTTCAAGCCGGAGTACAAGCTTTCCGTGGTGGTGGGGCCCAACACCGCCTGGGGCATGGGGGCCCAGCGGTTTGCGGACCTCGTGCGGGAGAGGACAGGAGGGCGGGTCAACATCAAGGTCTACTACTCGGGCCAGCTCTTTGCGGGGCAGCAGACCAACGAGTTCCAGCTCCTCCGCACCGGGGTAGCCGATTTCGCCCTGGGCTCTACCATCAACTGGTCTCCTCAGGTGAAGGAGCTCAACCTCTTCAACCTGCCCTTCTTCTTCCCCAGCTACAAGGCCCTGGACGCGGTAGAGGAGGGCCAAGCGGGCAAGGCCATCTTCAACCGGCTCCGGGCCCTAGGGGTGGAACCCTTGGCCTGGGGGGAAAACGGCTACCGGCAGCTCACCAACGCCAAGCGGCCCGTGCGCACCCCTGAGGACCTCGCAGGCCTCAAGATCCGGGTGGTGGGGGCCCCCATCTTCATCGATACCTTCCGGGCCCTCGGGGCCAACCCCACCTCCATGAACTGGTCCGAGGCCCTGACCGCCCTCCAGCAAGGGGTGGTGGACGGCCAGGAAAACCCCATCCCCGGGGTGATCATTCCCTACAAGCTCTGGGAGCTTGGGCAGCGGTACCTCACGGTCTGGAATTACGTCATCGACCCCTTGATCCTGGCGGCGAACGGGGCCACCTGGCGTAGCTTCCCACCGGAGGTCCAGGAGGCCATTCGGGAGGCGGCCCTGGAGGCTACCCGTTACCAGAAAGCCCTGGCCCGGGGGGGGATGGACGACGGGAGCGCCCTCCGGTACCTGGCCTCCCTAGGGGTCAAGGTGGAGATCACCGACCCCTTGGCCTACCTAAAGGCCCAAGGGGTGCAGGTGACCGTCCTTTCCCCCGAAGAGGTCGGCCGTTTCCGGGACCGGGTAGCCCAGGTGGTCCTCCGCTGGACCCGGGAGGTGGGGGGTAGCCTGGTGGTCCAGGCGGAGGCGGACAAGAAAAAGGCCCGCTAGGGTATGGGGCGCGCCCTTGCCCGCCTCGAGGAGGCCCTTTTGGCCTTCCTCCTCCTCTTCATGGTAGGCCTAGCCTTCCTCAACGTCCTCACCCGCTACTTCTTCCGCTACCCCTTGGCCTTCACGGAGGAGCTTACGGTTAACGCCTTCGTCTGGGCTACCCTTTTGGGAATCGCCGTGGGCCTCAGGGAGGGCAAGGAAGGGGCCCATATCCGCTTCGTGGCCCTCACGGAGTTCCTTCCCCCACCCTGGCCCCGCCTCTTCGTCGCCTTCGGCTTCCTCGTCACGGGCCTCCTCTTCCTTATCCTCGCCCTTTTGGCTTGGGGCCAGGCTAGGGACGACCTGGCCCTAGGGGCTATTTCCCCGGCCTTGGGCCTGCCCAACGCCTTCTACACCCTTCCCACGCCCTTTTTGGCCCTCCTGGTGGTCTTCCGGAGCCTCGAGGGGGCCTACCGTGCCTGGAGGTCGGGGTGAACCTGGGGGTCCTCCTCCTCGCCCTCTTCTTGGCCCTGCTCCTCCTTCGGGTTCCCATCGGCATCGCCCTGGGGATGGCCGCGGTAGCGGTCATCTACCTGGGCCAGTTGGGCCTCCAGGTGGTCTCCTTTAACTTCCAGGCGGGGATCGCCAAGTTTCCCCTTCTCGCCATCCCCTTTTTCATCCTGGCCGGGGCCGTGATGGACAAGGCGGGGATCGCCGAGAAGATCGTGCGCCTGGCCCTGGCCTTGGTCGGGCGGGCCCGGGCGGGGGCGGCCATCGCCGCGGTGCTGGTGGCCATGTTCTGGGGGGCGGTGTCGGGCTCAGGGCCGGCCACCGTGGCCGCCCTGGGCCCCATCCTCTACCCCCTTTTGGCCCGCCAAGGGTATGGCCCCGGTTTTGGGGCCGCCTTGGTGGCAGCTTCGGCCGAGCTTTCCATCGTCATCCCCCCCTCCATCGCCCTCATCCTCTACGCCACCATCGCCGGGACCTCGGTGGCCGAGCAGTTCCTTGCGGGCATCCTGCCGGGCCTTTTCCTGGGCCTATGCCTCATGGCCGCGGCCTACCTGGTGGTGCGGGCCCGGGGCTGGGGCCAGCCCGAAAGGGTGGACCAGCCCCTCGGCGTCCTCTTCCGGGAGGCCAGCTGGGGCCTCCTCACCCCTTTGATCATCCTGGGGGGGATCTACGGGGGCGTCTTCACCCCCACGGAGGCCGCGGCCGTGGGGGTCTTCTGGGGACTTTTCGTGGGCTTTTTCGTCTACCGGACCCTTACCCTTAGGGCCCTCTACCGGCTTTTGGTGGAAGCTGGGGTTTCCAGCGCGGTGGTCATGCTCATCGTGGCCTGGGCGGGCCTGTTTGCCTGGACCGCGGACACCACGGGCTTGATCGATGGGATGCGCAAGGGCCTTTTGCAGCTGGCCGAAAACCCTTGGGTGTTCCTCTTCCTCCTCCTTTCCCTCTGGCTCGTTCTGGGGACCCTTCTAGACGCTATCAGCATCTACTACATCACCCTTCCCGCCCTCCTTCCGGTCATCCGGCACCTGGGGTGGGATCCGGTGTGGATTGGGGTGGTGATGACCGTGAGCCTGGCCATAGGGCAGATCACCCCCCCGGTGGCGGTGAACCTCTTCGTGAGCGCCCGGATAAGCCGGCTTCCCATCGAAAGGATCTGGCGCGAGGTAGGGCCCTTTGTCCTGGCCTCCGTTTTGGGGCTCTTCCTCATGGCCTATGTGGGCTTGCTCTTGGGTCCCCCCTAGGAACCCCAAACCCCGCGGGCTTTGGCCGGGGCCGCGGTAATATTGAACCGTAGCCCCTATGTTCGGGCAAGGCCAACCTGGGATGGACACCCCTCGCCGAGGCACCGCACCAGGGGGTGGCCTTCCTCCAGGAGCCGGAAAGGGGTTACCCGGGGGCGTTTGCGCCGTGGAAGGCGGCGCCATGGAAGGAGAGCGACGATGAAGGGGAGGGAAGCGATGAAGGGTTGGATCTCGGCACTTCTTCTGGCCATGGGCTTATCCTTGGCCCAAGGGCAACCACCCATCAAGGTGGGGGCCCTTTTCATCCTGAGCGGGAACTTCGCGGGGTATGGGAAGGCCGGCTCCCAAGGGGCCCAGCTCGCCGCGGAGGAGATCAACGCCCGCGGGGGCGTGCTGGGCAGGCCCCTTCAGCTCCTCGTGGTGGACGACCAGGGCAACCCGGAGGTAGGGGTGAGGGAGGCCCGCCGCCTTGTGCTCCAGGAGAAGGTGGACGTCCTCTTCGGCATTGACTCCAGCTCCGTGGCCCTGGCCGTGGCCCCCCTCACGGACGAGTACAAGATCCCCCTGGTGGTCACCCATGCGGCCACGCCCACCCTCACGGAGCAGTGCCGTCCCTACGTGTTCCGCACCTCCAACAACGCCCGGATGGACGCCTGGGCGGCGGCCTCCTTGGCGGCGACCCTGCCCGTGAAGCGGTGGGCCAACATCGGCCCGGACTACGAGTTCGGCCGGGTCTCCTGGCAGGACTTCATCACCCGCCTGAAACAGCTCCGGCCCGACGTGGAGGTGGTGAGCGAGCAGTGGCCCCGCTTCGGCTCCACGGACTATGCGAGCTTCATCACCGCCCTCATGCGGGCGCGTCCTGAAGGGGTGTTCTCCACCCTGTGGGCGGGGGATATGGTGATCTTCGCCCGCCAGGCCAAGCAGTTCGGCTTCTTCAACCAGGTGAAGTACTTCGTGAACCCCGTGGGGGCGGCCTTGGAGGTCTTGGTGCCCCTGGGGAAGGAGGCCCCCGAGGGCCTTTTGGTCTCCGCCCGGTACTGGTTCCTCTACCCCAATAGCGAGCGCAACAGGGCCTTCGTGGAGGCCTACCGCAAGCGCTTCGGGGAGTATCCTAGCTACAACGCTCAGGAGGCCTACGCCGGCTTGCACATGCTGGCCCGGGCCATAGAGAAGGCCCGGTCCACCCAGGCGGAGGCGGTCAAGCGGGCCTTTGAGGCCGATGGGGGCCTAAGCTTCGACGCCCCTGAGGGGCGGAAGCGGATGCGCCCCGAGGACCACCAGGTCTTCGAGGGGCTGGTCTGGGGCTACACGAGGCACACCCCCGACTACCCCTTCGCCGTCCTCGACCGGATGCGGGTCATCCCCGCCAAGGACACCGTCTACCCCACCCAGTGCAAGCGCTAGGCCATGGAGGTGGGCTTCTACCTCCTCCAGCTCCTGACGGGGCTCGCCTACGCCAGCACCCTCTTCCTCCTCTCCGTGGGCCTCTCCCTCATCTTCGGGGCCATGGGCATCGTCAACTTTGCCCATGGCTCCTTCTACATGCTCGGGGCCTACCTCCTTTATGGGGTCACCCGTGGCCAGGCCGAGGGGTTTTGGGGAGGGCTTCTCCTTGTCCTCGCCCTAGGGCTCCTGATCGGCGCCCTTTTAGAGCGCGTCCTCATCCGCCCGGTGTATGGCCGGCCCGAGGAGTACCAGATCCTCCTCACCTACGCCCTCCTCCTCATCCTAGAGGACCTGGTCCGTTTCCTCTTCGGCACCGGCTACCGGGCCTTTCCCATGCCCCAGGCCTTCGCGGGCCCCGTGTTCCTCTTCGGCACCCCCTTCCCCAGCTACTACTTCTTCCTCATAGGCCTCGCTACCCTTAGCGCCTTCCTCCTTTGGCTTTTCCTCTACCGCACCCGGATGGGCACCTGGATCCGGGCAGCCACCCAGGACCGGGAAATGCTGGAGGCCTTGGGCGTGAACGTACCGCGGCTATACACCCTGGTCTTCGGCGTGGGCATCGTCCTCGCCATGCTCGGGGGAGCGGCCCTCCTCCCCATGCAGGCCGCTACCCCGGGCATGGCCGTGGACGCGGTGATCAGCGCCTTCATCGTGGTGGTCATCGGGGGGCTAGGCAGCGTCTGGGGCGCCCTGCTGGGGGCGGTGCTGATCGGGCTGGTCCAGGCCCTGGGGGTATTGCTTCTCCCCGAGCTGGCCATGGCCTTTCCCTTTGCCCTGATGGCCCTGGTGCTCCTCCTGCGCCCCTGGGGCCTCCTGGGCCGGCCGCCGGCGGTGAGGACATGAGGCTTGGGTGGCTCTTCCTCGCCTTGGGGACTCTAGGGCCTTGGCTTTCGGAGTATGGGCTCAAGCTGGCTAGCGAAGCCCTGATCCTCGGCCTTTACGCCATGGCCTTCAACCTCCTCTTCCGCCAGGCAGGGTTGCTGTCCTTCGGTCATGCCGCTTTCTTCGGCCTTGGGGCCTACACCATGGCCCTTTTGGTCTCCCGCGGCGGGTGGCCCTTCCCCGCCACCCTGCCCTTGGCCCTCCTTTCGGGGGCGCTGGGGGCCCTCGTCGTCGGCTTCCTTAGCATCCGGCTCAGCCGCATCTACTTCACCATGCTCACCTTGGCCTTTGCCCAGCTCCTCTACGCCGTGGCCCACAAGTGGTACGCCTTTACCGGGGGGGATAACGGGATCACCGACCTCCGCCCCGCGGGGCTTTGGGGGGATAGCCTCTTTTACTACTACGCCGTCCTCCTCCTCTTTGCCCTAGGCCTCCTTTTCCTCTCGGCGCTGGAGGGCTCTCCTTTCGGCTACGCCCTTCGCGCCCTAAGGGACAACCGGGCTAGGGCCGAGGCCGTGGGGATCAGCGGATTCAGCCACCTGCTCCTGGCCTTTGTGTTTTCCGGGGCCCTCGCGGGCCTTTCCGGGGCCCTACAGGGGGCCTTGCAGCGTTCGGTGTTCCCCGATTACCTTTTCTGGACCCGGTCTGCGGAGGCCATCCTGGCCACCATCCTGGGGGGAAGCGGGGTTTTCCTGGGGCCAGCCCTGGGGGCTATGGCCTTCCTCCTCCTTAGGGTGCTGGTCCAGGCGAACACGGAGTACTGGCCCTTCTTCCTCGGGGCCTTGCTCCTCCTCATGGTCCTCTTCTTCCCTAAGGGGCTTGGGGGGGTGGCCTTGGACCTGGCCTCCAGATGGCGGAAGGGGGTGCAGGGTGGGGCTGCTGGAGGTTAAGGAGGTCTACCGTTCCTTCCAGGGCTTCCTGGCCCTCTCAGGGGTTTCCCTCTCCGTGGCCGAGGGGAGTTTCCACGCCCTCGTGGGGCCAAACGGCGCGGGGAAGACCACCCTCTTCAACGTGATCACGGGGCGGCTTCGCCCCGACCGGGGCCGGGTGGTTTACAGGGGGCAGGAGATCACCGGCTGGCCTACCTTTAGGGTGGCCCGGCTAGGCCTCGCCGTCTCCTTTCAGCGGGCCCAGCCCTTTCTCTCCATGAGGGTCCTCGAGGCCGTGGCCGTGGCCCGCCTGGGGTACGAGGGGCGTACCCTAACCCTCCTCAAACCCCTAAGGGCGTTCCCCGAGGCCCTGGAACGGGCGGAGGCCGCCTTGGCCAAGGTGGGCCTAAAGGCCTATGGGGCCAAGCGGGTGGCCGAACTGCCCCTGGGGGACCTCAAGCGGCTGGACATGGCCATGGCCTTGGTGGGCGAGCCCAGGCTCCTCCTCCTGGACGAGCCTTTGGCGGGGCTTTCTCGGGCAGAGAGGCGGGAGATCGTGGCCTTCATCCGGGAGCTTCTGCGGAAGGAGGGGGTTACCCTCCTCTTCACGGAGCACGATACCGAGGCGGTGCTTTCCCTAGCGGACCGCATCACGGTCTTGCACCAGGGGAAGGTTCTGGCCGAGGGCAGCCCCGAGGAGATCCGCCAAAGCGCCGAGGTGCGGGCCGCCTTCCTGGGGGGTGGCGCATGAGCCTGAGACTGGAGGGACTCCGCGCGGGGTACGGGGAAATCCCCGTCCTCCACGGGGTAGACCTGGCGGTGGAGGAAGGAGAGGTAGTGGCCCTTCTCGGCCGCAACGGGGCGGGGAAGACCACCCTGATCAAGGCGACCATGGGGATGGTGCGGGTGTTCTCCGGAAGGGTCATCTACCGGGGTAGGGAGATCACCCGCCTCCCCACCTTCCGCAGGGCCCAGGCCGGGCTCGGTTACGTCCCGGATGACCGGCGGATTTTTCCGGAGTTGACGGTGCGGGAAAACCTCCTCGTAGGCCACCGGCCGGGTCCTTGGGACCTGGAGCGGGTGTACGCGCTCCTGCCTAGGCTCAAGGAGATCGAGCACCGCAAGGGGGGCTTCCTTTCTGGGGGCGAGCAGCAGATGCTGACCATCGGCAGGACCCTGATGACCAACCCCCGCCTCCTCCTCTTGGATGAGCCCACGGAGGGGCTTGCGCCCTTGGTGGTGGAGGAGATCGCCCGCCTAGTCTTAGCCTTGAAGGGAGAGGGTTTGCCCATCCTGTTGGCCGAGCAGAACCTGCGCTTCACGGCCCGGGTGGCGGACCGGGCCTACGTGCTGGAGACAGGGGAGATCCGCATGGGGGGAAGGATGGAGGAGCTCCTCCGTAAGGAGGAGGTGGTGGCCCTTCTTTCCCTTTAGGGGGGCCCATGGGCCCCTACCCAACCTTCTCCAGAGGGCTCTGGGCGGGTTCGTCCGGGATGCGGTTGATACCACCCCATGCAGGCGCATGGTACACTTCTCGTGGGTTGCTTACGCATGGGGGTCCCGGTAGAAAGTCCCCGTAGAGTTTTTTTGGAACCTGGAAGCGCAGGAAAAAGTAAAGGGTATTACCCCAAAACGGGGGGAAGAGGGATGATTCTGGGGTAAGACACCACTAGAGTCCAAGGCCGCCTGGGGAGAATCTCAAACCTCGCATCTCTTGCATATCCTGCGTAAACTTTGACCTCAGAAGGTTCCTGGAGGGGGATTGGCCGGGGGGCCAGGATGGATGGTAAAGGTTGGGCTGCGTGGGTCACGGCATTCGTCATCAGATGGGAAACGAGGGACCCCGGTCGTGTAAGGAATTTTGTGTAGGGGTTTGTGTATGAATGGGGGTACCAAAGCCAGAAGGGAGGTACCCCGTGGACCAGGATACCCTGCGGAGCTTGCTGAGAGAAGCGGTGCAGGAGACAGTGGG
>JBEPYU010000037.1:0-12585 GCA_041641215.1 Thermaceae bacterium | reverse complement strand
GAGGAAACGGCAGATTCTGACGGACACCGGGGGGCGTCTTTTGAAGGCCTTTGTCCATCCGGAGGACGAGCACGACAAGAGGGGTGGGCAGGCCTTGCTTTTGGGGATGGACCTCCTCTTGTGGCCCTGGGTGCGCAAGCCCTTCGTGGACTGGGGGTACCGGGGCCTTGCGGGACTGGCTTCCTCCCTGGGGTTGGAGATGGAGGTGGTGGCTCGTCCCTACGCGGGGGTGCGAGGGGTCTGGGTGCGGGAAGGAGAGGAGACGCCGGAGATTCCGCGGGAGAGTGGGTTCAAGCCTTTGCCCAAGCGGTGGGTGGTGAAAGGACCTTTGCCTGGCTGGGGCGGAACCGACGGTTGGGGAAGGATTACGAGTACCATCCTGAGGTAGGGGAAGCCTGGATGTATTTGGGCATGATACGCTTACTGGTGAAGCGGCTGGCCAGGGCCGCGTAGCCTCTCGTGGAGGGCTTTTACGACAGCCTCTCATACCCTTTGCTTTTGGTTCCTGCGCTTCCAGGTTCCAAAAAAACTCCACGGGGACTTTCTACCGGGGCCCCCATGCGGGCGCAAGCCCGCATGGGGTGGTATCAGAGAAGCCCCTCTAGGGCTTGGACCTTTTCGTCCAACACCTTAAGCCCCTGGCGGAAGAAGGCCTGGTCCTCGAGGTCAAAGCCAAAGCGGGCGGCAAGCTCCTTGGCCCTATAGCGGCCCGAGGCCCTTAGGAGGTCCTCGTAGGCCTCCTTGAAGGCCGCATCCCCCTTAGCCCGCTCGTAGAGGGCCAGGCCGAAGAGGAGGCCAAAGGTGTAGGGGTAGTTGTAGAAGTCCGCCCCGTAGTAGTGCCCCTTGGCCGCCCACATGTAGGGGTGGAGGCTCGCCAGGGCCTCCCCGTAGGCCTCCCTTTGGGCCTTTTCCATGAGGGCCTTGAGTTCGGAAGGGGAAAGTTCCCCCTTTTTGCGCTCCTGGAAGACCCAGGACTCGAAGAGGAAGCGGCTATAGATGTCCACCACCACCTGGGCCGCCCCCGTGAGGTAGCCGTCCAGGATGAGGAGGGCCTCCCGGGGCTCCGCTTCCCTCAGGGCCGCCTCCACCACCAGGGTTTCGTTCATGATGCTTGCGGTCTCGGCCAGGGTCATGGGCACCTCCCTGAGGCTTGCGGGGTTTTGGGCTAGGGCGAAGTTGTGGTAAGCGTGGCCGAGCTCGTGGGCCAAGGTGGAGAGGGATTCGAAGCTCCCCTCGTAGTTCGCAAGGATGAGGCTTTTCCCCTCGCCCCGGGGCATGCAGTAGGCCCCGCCCACCTTCCCCTTCCTGGGGAAAAGGTCGATCCAGCGTTCCTCAAAGGCCAGGTCCGCCACCCGGGCCGCGTTTTCCGAATAACTCCGGAGGTGTTCCACGAGGAAGGCCCGGGCCTCCTCGGGGCTATAGCGCCGCCCTTCCCCCAAGGGGGCGAAGAGGTCCCACCAGTCTAGGCGGGCCTTGCCCAGGGCCTTGGCCTTTAGGGCAAAGTAGCGGTGGAAGGTGGGTAGGGCCTCCCTTACCGCTTCCAGCATGGCCTGGAGGGCCCTTTTGGTGATGCGGTTTTGGAGGAGGGTAGGCTCGAGGTCGTCCCGGAAGCCCCGCCGCCGGTTGAGAACCCCCCCTTCCCCCTTGATGGCGTTGAGGGCCGCAGCGATGGGTCCCTCATGCCGGGCCCAGGCGGCAAGCTCCGCCTGGTAGGCGCGCCTTCGCACCTCCTCCTCGGGGTGGAAGGCCAGGTTGCGCACCTTGCTCATGGGAAGCTCCTCCCCGTCCAGGGGGACGGTGATCTGGCTCGTGAGGTCCTCGTAAAGCCGGTCCCAGGCCTGGCGGCCCGTGAGGGCGAGCTCCGCGGCCAGGACCTCCTCCCCTTCGGGCATCATGTGGAGGGCCTCCTCCTTGGCCTCCTCTACCAGGAGGCGGTAAGGACCCGCTTCCTCGGGCTCGGCCAGGGCCAGGTGGCGGATGAGCCGGGGCCTTAGGCGACCGTACTCCAGGAAGAGGAGCTTGAGCTCGGAAAGCTTCTTCTTGGCCTCCTCGTCTAGGCTATTGGCCGTCACCCGGGCGTAGAGGTAGGCGAAAAGGGGGGTGGAGGCCTCGAGGAGGGCGTCTTGGGCCTCTAGGACCTCGAGGACCGGGGCCCTTTCCTCCACCTTGGCCTTAAGGGCCTCGAGGCCCTGGGCCACCTTTTGCCAGGCCTCCTGGAACTTGGGGCTATCCACCCCGGGGAAAAGGGGGGTAAGGTCCCACTCCATGCCCCCACTATACCGACCCGCGGGTCAGTCCCTGGTACACTGGCCCCCGTGGAGCCCGACCTCAAGGGCTACCCCGTGAGGGTGCGTTTGGAGGTGCGTCTCCGGGACCTAGACCCCTTGGGCCACGTGCATCACGCCGTCCACCTTTCCTATGTATCGCCTGCATCCATCTCCAAAGGGTCCCCCCCAGTGGCCCGAGGGGGGGCGGTTCGTGGTGGGACCCATCTCGGGGAGGAGGTCTGGGTGGGGGCTAAGGCCGTGGGGATCGGGCGCTCTAGCCTGCGCATGGCCTATCATCCTGGCCAGGGAGGAGGCCAAGGCCCGGGGGCTTAGCGTCCTCGTCCGGTGGGGCAGCCCGCCCCCTTGCCCGAGGCGGTAGGAGGTGGAGGGGCGGCCCCTCTAGACGGGGCCCTAAGGCCTTGGCTATAGTGGACCCATGCGGTCCCTCCCCTGGTGGTGGCCCGGCTAGGCCCCGGGGTGAAGGGTGGCTTGGCCCCGGGGTAGGCCCCGGGGGTTTTTCCATTGGGGGCGTATGATCAAGGTCCACCGTAGGAGTTTCCTCGCCGACCTCGAGACCCCGGTGACCGCCTACCTGAAGCTTGCGGAAAAGGCCGGGGTGAGCTTTCTCCTAGAGTCTGTGGAACGGGGCAGGCAGGGCCGGTTTTCCATCGTGGGGGTGGGGGCCCGAAGGACCTTCCGCCTCCAGGAGGGGGTCTTTACCCTAAACGGCAAGCCCCTCCCCACCCAGGACCCCTTGCGCACCCTCTACGAGGGGGTGGTGGCCCCCCTGGAACGGCCCGAGGACCTGCCTCCCTTCCTCGGGGGGGTGGTGGGGTATGCGGCCTACGACCTGGTGCGCCACTACGAGCGCCTCCCCGCGGAAAAGCCCGATGACCTAGGGCTTCCCGACCTCCTCTTCGTGGAGCCCGAGATCGTGGCGGTCTTCGATCACGCCCAAAGCCTCCTCCACCTCCTGGCCCCAGGGGAGGACCCGGAGGAAGCCCAGGCCCGGCTGGACCTAGCCGAGGCCCGGCTCAAGGGGCCCCTCCCCGGGGTGCCCGGGCTTCGCCCCGGGGGGCGGGCGGCCTTTGAGGCGGACCTTTCTAGGGAAGCTTACCTCGAGGCGGTGGAGAAGGCCTTAGGGTATATCCGGGCAGGGGAGATCTTCCAGGTGGTCCTCTCCTTGCGGCTTTCCTCCCCCCTCACCGTCCATCCCTTCGCCCTGTACCGGGCCCTAAGGCGGGTGAACCCCAGCCCCTACATGGGCTACCTGGACCTAGGGGAGGTGGTTTTGGTCTCCGCAAGCCCCGAAAGCCTCCTCCGCTCGGATGGGCGCAAGGTGGTGACCCGTCCCATCGCAGGCACCCGCCCCCGGGGGGCCACCCCGGAGGAGGACGCCCGCCTGGCGGAGGAACTCCTTAGGGACGAAAAGGAAAGGGCCGAGCACCTCATGCTCTTGGACCTTTCCCGAAACGACATCGGCCGGGTCGCGGCCTTTGGGAGCGTGCGGGTGGTGGAGCCCATGCACGTGGAGTACTACTCCCACGTGATGCACCTGGTCTCCACCGTGGAAGGGGTTTTGGCCGAGGGGAAGACCCCTTTGGATGCCCTAGCCAGCGTCCTCCCCATGGGCACCGTCTCCGGGGCCCCCAAGATCCGGGCCATGGAGATCATCGAGGAGCTCGAGCCCCACCGCCGGGGGCCCTACGGGGGGAGTTTCGGGTACCTGGCCTACGACGGGGCCATGGACATGGCCCTCACCCTGCGCACCTTTGTCATCGCCAAGGGCTGGATGCACGTCCAGGCAGGAGCGGGGATCGTGGCTGACTCCCATCCCGAACGGGAGTATGCGGAGTGCCTCAACAAGGCCCGGGCCCTTTTGAAGGCGGTGGAGCTTGCGGAAAGGGGGCTTTGATGCGGGTTTTGGTGGTGGATAACTACGATAGCTTCACCTATAACCTCGTCCAGTACCTGGGGGAACTGGGGGCAAGCCCCATCGTCTGGCGGAACGACGCCTTCCGCCTGGAGGAGGTGGAGGCCCTAAACCCGGACCGCATCCTCATCAGCCCAGGGCCTTCCACCCCTTGGCGGGCGGGGCTTTCCATCCCCCTCATCGAGCGCTACGCCCCCCGCTACCCCATCCTTGGGGTCTGCCTGGGGCACCAGGCCATCGGGGCGGCCTTTGGGGCCCGGGTGGGCCCTGCCCCCTTGGTCCTCCACGGGAAGGTGAGCGAGATCCACCATGACGGTAGCGGCCTTTACCGGGGCCTGGAAAACCCCTTCCTCGCCACCCGCTACCACTCCCTGGCGGTCTATGACCCTCCCCCCGACCTTCTGGTCAACGCCTGGGCCGAGGAGGCGGGGGGCAGGACGGTGATGGGCCTGAGGCATCGGCTTTTCCCCCTCCACGGGGTGCAGTTCCACCCGGAAAGCTACCTCACGGAGGTGGGCAAACGCATCCTTAAAAACTTCCTGGAGGACCCATGGAGACCTTAAGGAAAGCGCTAAGGGGCGAGATCCTGGAGGAGGAGGAGGCTTACCGCCTCATGGAGGCCATGATGGGGGGGAGCTTGACCCCTGCCCAGACCGCGGGGGTCCTCACGGCCTTGGCCCTAAGGGGGGAAAGGCCCCACGAGATCGCGGCCATGGCCCGGGCCATGCGGGAAAGGGCCCATCCCTTGAGGGTGAGCCGGCGCCCCCTTTTGGACCTGGTGGGCACCGGGGGGGACGGGAAGGGGACGGTGAACCTCTCCACCCTAGGGGCCTTGGTGGCCGCAGCGGGAGGGGTGGCGGTGGCCAAGCACGGCAACCGGGCCGCAAGCTCCAAAGCGGGGGCTGCGGACCTCCTGGAGGCCCTTGGGGTGAACCTCGAGGCCCCTCCCGAAAGGGTGGGGGAGGCCATCGAAGCCTTGGGCTTTGGCTTCCTCTTCGCCCGCCTTTTCCACCCCGCCATGCGCCACGTGGCTCCCGTGCGGGCGGAGCTTGGGATCCGCACGGTCTTCAACCTCCTGGGCCCCCTCACCAACCCCGCGGGGGCCGACCGGTATGTCCTTGGGGTCTATAGCCCCGAGTGGCTTAGCCCCATGGCCGAGGCCTTGGGCCGGCTTGGGGCCTCGGGGCTTGTGGTCCACGGGGAGGGGACGGATGAGCTCGTCCTAGGGGAGAACCAGGTCCTCGAGGTGGGCCGGGGGGCCTATACCCTGGCCCCGGAGGACCTAGGCCTGAGGCGGGCTCCCCTGGCTGCCCTCCAGGGAGGGGACGCCCAGGCCAACGCCGAGCTTGCCCGGCGGATCCTTAGGGGGGAGGAAAAGGGCCCCTTGCGGGACGCGGTGGCCTTGGCCGCGGGGGCGGGGTTTTACGCCGCGGGGAAGGTGCCGGACCTCAAGGGGGGGGTGGCCTTGGCCCTCGAGGTCTTGGCCTCGGGGGAGGCCTATGGGCTCCTCGAGCGTTACGTGGCCTTCCTGCGGGCCTAGGGAGGCCCCTCCTAGAGGTCTAGGTAGACCCGGCCCCCCTCCACCTTGGCCGGGAAGACCTTGACCGGTCTGGGAGCGGGCAGGGTGGCCTGGCCCGTGCGCAGGTGGAAGCGGGCCCCGTGCCGGGGGCAGACCACGGCCTCCCCCTCCACCTCCCCCTCGTGGAGGGGCCCCCCGTCGTGGGTGCAGAGGTCCTCCAGGGCGAAGACCTCTTCCCCCACGAGGAGGAGGAGGATGGGCCTACGGTGCTCGGGCCGCCTGAGGACCAGCCGGCCCCCTTGGAACTCCTCGAGGCGGGCTACCTCCACCCACATCAGAGCCTCACCTTCTCCTCGATGACCGCCTCCAGGTGCTGGCGAAGGGCCTTTAGGGGGATACGGGCGAGGACGTCGGCCAGGTGGGCCTTCACCAGGAGCTCCTGGGCCAAGGTGCGGGAAAGCCCCCGGCTTTGCAGGTAGAAAAGCTGCATCTCGTCCACGGGGGCGGTGGTGCTCCCGTGGGTGCAGCGCACGTCGTTGGCCCCGATCTCCAGCTGGGGGATGGAGTCCACGCGCGCCCTTGGGGAGAGGAGGAGGTTGCGGTTGGCCTGGTAGGCGTCCGTCTTCTGCGCGCCCTTTTCCAGCCGGATAAGCCCGGAGAAGACCGCCCGGGCCTCGTCCTTCACCGCCCCCTTGTAGAGGAGGTCGCTTTTCGTATGGTGGGCCACGTGGTGCTGCAGGGTGTAGTGGTCAAACTGCTGGCGGCCATGCCCAAAGTAAAGCCCCAGCATCTCGCTTTCCGCCCCAGGGCCTAGAAGCTCCGAGGCCACCTCGCTTCGGGCGTAGGCCCCGCCCAGGTTCACCACCAGGTCGTTGAGGCCTGCGTCCCGCTCCAGGAGGGCCCTTTGCCGGTGGAGGTGCCAAACCCCATCCCCCAGGGTCTGGATGTGGGCGTGGCGGAGCCTGGCCCCGGGCCTTAGGACCATCTCCGTGGCCGAGAGGTGGAGGGTGGGGGGGAGGTCCTCCGAGAGGTACTCCTCGATGTAGGCGGCCTTGGCGTTTTCCTCCAGGACGAGGAGGCTCCTCCCTGCGGAGGTCCGGCCCCCCTCAGGGAGCACCTTGAAGACCCCGAGGGGCTTTTCCACCTCGAGGCCCCTAGGCACGTAGAGGAAGGCCCCGTGGGTGAAGAGGGCGCTGTTTTGCGCGGCGAATTTGTCCTCGGCGTGGACCCCCCGGAAGAGGGCGGCCTCCACCTTTTCGGGGTGGGCCCTTAGGGCCTCGGCCAAGGAGGTGAAGAGGAGGCCTTGGGCGAGGAGCTCCTCTGGGACCTCGGCGTAGGCCAGGTCGGGCCCCACGAAGACCAAAAAGCCGGACACATCCGTCCGCTCCAGGCGGCGCTTGACCAGCTCGGGAAGGGCTTCCCGGGAAAGCCTAAGCCCTTTTGGGACCTCCACCGGGCTTTCCAGGGGGGCTTCGGAGAGGTCGGTGTACCGCCAGTTCTCGTCCTTCCGGCTTGGGTAGGGGAGGCGGACGAAGGCCTCCAGGGCCTCAAGCCTCCTTTGGAGCACCCAGGCGGGTTCACCCAGGGCCTGGGAGATGGCCTCCACCTGCGTTTTGTCCAGTACTTGCATCCTTCCTCCGTAAGGGAGGGGGAGAGGCCCATGGGCCTCTCCCCAAGCCTTGGCCCTTAGCCGACGGAACCCTCCATCTCCAGCTCGATGAGCTTGTTGAGCTCCACCGCGTACTCCAGGGGAAGCTCCTTGGCGATGGGCTCGATGAAGCCCCGGACGATGAGGGCCGCGGCCTCGTCCTCCTTAAGGCCCCGGGACTGGAGGTAGAAGATCTGCTCGTCGTTGATCTTGGAGACCGTGGCCTCGTGGCCCACGTGGGCCGTCTCCTCCTCGATCTCGATGTAGGGGTAGGTGTCCGTACGGCTTTCCTCGTGGATGAGGAGGGCGTCGCACTCCACGTTGACCTTGGCGTGGCGGGCCCCTTCCACTACCTTCACCAGGCCCCGGTAGCTCGCCCGCCCCTCCCCCTTGGAGATGCTTTTGGAGACGATGGTGCCCGAGGTGTGGGGGGCTAGGGCCAGGATCTTGCCCCCCGTGTCTTGGTGCTGGCCCGTCTTGGCGAAGGCGATGGAGAGGATCTCCGTCCGGGCCCCGGGCTCCAGGAGGTAGCTCGAGGGGTACTTCATGGTCACCTTGGAGCCCAGGTTCCCGTCCACCCACTCGTGGAAGGCCTCCCCATAGACCAGGGCCCTTTGGGTCACCAGGTTGTACATGTTGGTGGACCAGTTCTGGATGGTGGTGTAGCGGCTCCTGGCCCCCCGCTTGACCACGATCTCGATGACCCCAGTGTGGAGGCTTTCCGTGGAGTACATGGGGGCGGTGCACCCCTCGATGTAGTGGACCTCGGCCCCCTCGTCCACGATGATGAGGGTCCTCTCAAACTGGCCGAACTCGGGGGTGTTCACCCGGAAGTAGGCCTGCAAGGGGAGCTCCACCTTGACCCCAGGGGGGATGTAGACGAAGGAGCCCCCGGACCAGGCCGCGGAGTTCAGGGCCGCGAACTTGTTGTCCTCCGGGGGGACCACGGTGGCGAAGTACTCCCGGAAGAGGTCCTCGTACCTCTTCATCCCCTCCTCGATGGCCACGAAGATGACCCCCTGGCGCTCGAGCTCCTCCCTCACCCGGTGGTAGACCATCTCCGAATCGTACTGGGCCCCCACCCCGGCGAGGACCTTGCGCTCCGCCTCGGGGATGCCAAGCCTTTCGTAGGTCCTGCGGATCTCTTCCGGGACCTCCTCCCAGCTCTTGGCGTCCCGCACCTCCGCGGGCTTCACGTAGTAGACCAGCTCGTCTAGGTTTAGGCCCGAAAGGTTAGGGCCCCAGGTGGGCATGGGCTTCCTTTGGAAGATCTCCAGGGCCCTTAGGCGGAACTTGAGCATCCACTCGGGCTCGCCCTTGTGGTAGCTGATGGCCTCGATGACCCGCTTGGTGAGGCCCTTTTCCGCCTTGAAGACGGGTTGGATCTCGTCGATGAAATGGTACCTGTACTCCTCCCCGAGCTTTTGGATTTCCAGCTCGTTCATGCCCCCTCCTTGATTTCCCTAAGCCACTCGTACCCCTTGGCCTCGAGCTCTAGGGCGAGCTCCGGGCCCCCCGTGGCCACCACCCGCCCGTCCATCATCACGTGGACCCGGTCCGGGGGGATGTAGTTCAGGATCCGCTGGTAGTGGGTGATGACCAGGGCGCCGAAGTTGGGCCCCCGCATGGCGTTCACCCCCCGGGCCACCACCTTGAGGGCGTCGATGTCCAGACCCGAGTCCGTCTCGTCCAGGATGGCGTAGGCGGGCTCGAGGACCAGAAGTTGCAGGATCTCGTTCCGCTTCTTCTCCCCACCGGAGAAGCCCTCGTTCAGGTAGCGGGAAAGGTAGGCCTCGTCCCAGTCCAGGATCTCCAGGGCCTTTTTCACCTTCCCCCAGAACTCCGCCACCCCCACCTCCCGGCCTAGCCTGGCCTGGAGGGCCAGGCGGAGGAAGTTGGCCATGGTTACCCCGGGTACCTCCACCGGGTATTGGAAGGCCAGGAAAAGCCCCTTCCTCGCCCTTTCGTCCGGGGAAAGCTCGAGGATGTTCTCCCCATCCAGGAGGATCTCCCCCTTGTCCACCGTGTACTCGGGGTCCCCGGCCAGGATCTTGCCCAAGGTGCTCTTGCCGGCCCCATTGGGCCCCATGAGGGCGTGGACCTCTCCCTTGGGTATGGAGAGGTTCACCCCCTTGAGGATAGGCTCGCCATCGATGGAGGCCCAAAGGTCGCGGATTTCCAGCTGGCTCATCTTCACCTCCGCCCGGGTCTAGCTGCGACCCGTTCGCGGTTAGAGTATAGGCTTTTCCCCTCGGAAAGTAAAGTGTACTAGTCGGGATTTGCCAGATAAAACCCCAAGGCCTCGGAAGGGGCGAGGGGGCTGGGCAAGCCCTCCGCCAGGCTAGGCCAAACCCGGCCCAAGGCCCGGCCCATTTGGAAGCGAAAGGGTTGGGGAAGGTTTCCCCCCCGCGCGGCTTGGAGTTTTTGCCGGGCTGCCTCCTCCTCCCCAAGCCCCAAGAGGGCCCAGACCTCCAAGGCCTGGGCCTGGGTTTTGAGGAGGGGATCCTCGAGGGGGCTAAGGGCCACCACCTGGGCCAAGGTTTCCCCGAAGCTTCCCCCTCGGGCCAGGGCCTCCGCGTAGCCCAGCCGGGCTTGGGCCCTTAGGTAGGGGTTTTCCAACCCCAGGAAGGGCTTAAGGAGGTCTTGGGCCTCCTTAGGGGTTAGGAAAAGGGCAAGGAGGAGGGCGGTGTCCAAGCGGAGGGCGGTGTAACGCTCCGTGGCCTCCTCCGGGATCTTTTGCCAAAGGGCTTCCAGAAGGGTTTGGGCCCTTGGGGCCTCCACCCTTCCGAAAAGGGGCGGACGGTAGGGCAGGCCGGCCTCCAGGAGGAGGTAGGCCGCCCCTAGGCGGAAGAGGGTGCGGAGGTGGCGGTACAGGGCCTCCTTGGGCCGCTCCTTGGTGGTGCGGAAGTAGGCCTCGGCCCTTTCCAGGTGGGCCAAGGCGGCGAAGGGGCGGCCGATGGCCGCCTCCAGGATCCCCGCCTCGCTTTGGACCCGGGCCCGGGTGAAGGGGTCCTCGGCCTCGGCGAGGGCCTTTTCCATGGCCCTTTCTGCCTCCCCATAGAGGCCTAGGCGCCTGAGGAGGGTGGCGTAGCGGGCCCGGACCCGGGCGATCTCGTCCCGGGAGGCCCCTCCCTCCTCCAGGGCCCTAAGGCCCTCCTCCATCCGGGCCCGGGCCTCAGGGGCACCCAGGCGCATGAGGAGGTCCCCCATCTGGTAGCGGGCCCGTCCCTTGAGGAGGGGGTCGTGCCCCACCCCCTCGAGGGCGGCCAGCGCTTCCCCATAGCGGCCCAGATCCTTGGCCACCAGGCCCTGCCAGAGGAGAACCCGGTCCCTGAGGAAGGGGGCCACGGGGAGGGCCAGGGCCTCCCGCACCAGGTCCGCCGCCCGCTCGTAGTCCCCCCGCCAGCGCTCCACCGCGGCCATCACCAGGAGGCCTTCCGCCTGGGCGGTCTCGTCTAGGAGGGCCAGGTCCTCCCGGGTGGGGACCAGGGCTTCCGCCTCCTGGTAAAGGCCCGCGTCTACCCGGGCTTCCGCAGCCTTGATCTGGGCCCAGGCCCTTAGGGCCGGGTTTTGCGCCTCTCGTAAAACCCTCAGGGCCTCCTGGGCCTCGGGGTGGGCGTACTGGCCCAAGACCGCCCGGTAACGGACCACGGCCCTGGCCAAGGCCTCCCGCTCCTCCTTGGGCCAGGCCTCGGCCTCCCCCCAAAGCCCGGGGAGAAGGGCCAGCCGGCCCGGGTCTTCCTGCAAGAGGCTAAGGAGGAGGCCCCTTTCCCCGGCCTTGTAGGCGTGGTAGAGCCGGCGGAAGGTGTTTTCCTTGGGGAAGAAGTCCAGGGCCAAACGGTGGAGGGTCCTCGGGGCCTCCTTGGGGAGGAGGGTCCGGAGGGCCGGGCGCACCAGGTCCTCCCCCACCCATTCCAAGAGGGCCCTTTCCGCCTGGGTCCACCTTTCCACGGGGCGGCCTAGGGCCTTCTCCAAAAGGGCCACGGGGAAGGTGGGGTCGGCCTCGGGGCTAAAGGCCGCCAGGGCCTCCAGGATGGGCCTTAGGGCGGGGTCCTCCTCCAGGGGAACCTGGGGGTCGTGCTTGGCGGCCTCCAGGAGGACGAGCCGGGAAAGCTCCCCGAAGTTCCGGCCCGCCTGGTTGACCAGGGCCTCGAGGCGTTCTGGGGGGAGGTGGGGGAGCCTTTCCCTTACAAAGCGGCGGGCCTCCTCCCGGCTTGGGGGGGAAAGGGGCTGGTAGGGAAGGCCGGGGGGCGGTTCGGAAAGGGCCGCGAGGTAGGGCACCTTAAGGGCCCTGAGGAAGGGCTCGAGCCACGGGGATAGCCCTACCCTCTCCCCTTGGGGGTTGCGCAAGGGTAGGCCCGCCAAGGTGGCCTCCGCCTCGGCCCGGAGGAGGAGGGGCTTTCCCTTGCGGTTAAGGCCCTCGGCCAAAAGGCCTAGGATTTCCCCCTGTAAGGCCCCTTGGAGGGCGTAGGGTTGGGCCGGGGAGAGCTGGGCCAAGAGGCCTTCCACTTCTACCCCTAAGGCCTCCCCCAGGGGGAGGAGAGCCTGGGCCAGCTCCCCCCCCAGGTTGAGGTGGTAGGCCCCCCCGGGGAAGAGGGCGGTGAGGGCCCGGTGGAGGGCGCTGAGGAGGACCCCTTTCCCCGTGGTGGGGCCGCCCACCACCACCATCTGCGGCCGTTCCCCAAGCTCCAAAGCCCGGATAAAGCGGCGGAAAACCCGGCGTTTGTCCCGCCCGAGGACCTTGCGGGCCGCCTCGAGGTAGAGCTCCGCCGGAGGGGGTGGGGGGGGTAGGCCCACCTCCTGGTAGAGCTCCTTAAGGATTCGGTAAAGGCGCTCCTTTTCCTCGGGGCTTCCCAGGTCCTTGTAGAGGATGTTCCGCACCGTCCCCGCCCGCCCCCCTTGTTCGGCCATGAGGGCTTCCAGCCAGCGAAGGCTCCCCTTGCGGCCTCGGTGGTCCCGGCCCTTAAGGTGGGGCCGAAGGGCCTCGAGGTAGCGAAGCCACGGTGTAGTTTCCTCGGCCATATCTTTTACACCATATCGTACCCTTCACTTTTGGTTCCTGCGCCTCCAGGTTCCAAATGCCTTCGTGTGCTACCTCATAGCTCCCCCCTAGCCATTTTCAAGAGCACCCGGCTACGGGTCAGCCGCCAGGCTACCTTGCTGAGGTTATGGACCAGCAGGATGAGGTTCACGCGGGCCACTAGACCCCAGTAGGACC
>JBEPYU010000036.1:0-12621 GCA_041641215.1 Thermaceae bacterium | reverse complement strand
TGATGCCCGGGGACAACGTGACCTTCACCGTGGAGCTCATCAAGCCCGTGGCCCTTGAGGAAGGCCTCCGCTTCGCCATCCGCGAAGGCGGCCGCACCGTGGGCGCCGGCGTGGTAACCAAAATCCTGGAGTAGGAGGGAGGATGCCCAAGATCCGCATCAAGCTCCGCGGCTTTGACCACAAGGCCTTGGACGCCTCCGCCCAGAAGATCGTGGAAGTGGCCCGGCGCTCGGGGGCTACGGTTTCCGGTCCCGTACCCTTGCCCACCCGGATACGCCGTTTCACCGTGATCCGGGGGCCCTTTAAGCACAAGGACTCCCGGGAACACTTTGAGATCCGGACCCATAACCGCTTGATCGACATCATCAACCCCAACCGCAAGACCATTGAAGGCCTCATGGCCCTGGACCTCCCCACGGGGGTAGAGATTGAGATCAAGACCCTGGGAGGTGGAAAGTGAAAGGGATCCTGGGCACCAAGGTGGGGATGACCCGGATCTACAGGGAGGACCGGGCCATTCCTGTAACCGTGATCCTGGCGGGACCTTGTCCGGTGGTGCAACGCAAGACCCCAGAGAAGGATGGATACTTGGCGGTTCAACTGGGTTTCCTGCCCCAAAAACCCGCCCGGGTTAACCGCCCTATGCGGGGCCACTTCGCCAAGGCTGGGGTGGAGCCGGTGAGGTTTCTTCGGGAAATCCGGGATTTCAATCCCGAAGGGGACGTGGTGACGGTGGAGATCTTCAAACCCGGCGAACGGGTTAATGTGACTGGGGTCTCTAAGGGTCGGGGCACCGCAGGGGTCATGAAGCGGTGGAACTTTGCGGGCGGCCCCGATTCCCACGGGGCCCATAAGATCCACCGCCACCCAGGTTCCATTGGGAACCGGAAGACCCCGGGCCGGGTCCATAAGGGCAAGAAGATGGCGGGCCGTTATGGGGCGGAACGGGTCACGGTGGTGAACCTCGAGGTGGTGGACGTGATCCCTGAGGAAAACCTCCTTCTGGTCAAGGGGGCGGTGCCGGGGCCTAACGGGGGCCTTCTTTTGGTACGCGCTAAGGATGCGTAGGAGGGTTAACCGTGTACCAGATTCCGGTCTTTTCATCCAGTGGCCCAAGGACGCTGCAAGCGGCCTTACCCGAGGAGGTAAATGCCCACCTCCTTTGGGAGGTGGTGCGCTGGCAGTTGGCCAAGCGGCGCCGGGGAACAGCCAGCACCAAGACCCGAGGGGAGGTGGCCTATTCGGGCCGCAAGATCTACCCTCAAAAGCACACGGGCCGGGCCCGGCATGGGGATATCGGGGCCCCCATCTTCGTGGGCGGGGGGGTGGTTTTTGGCCCCAAGCCCCGGGATTACAGCTACACCCTACCCAAGAAGGTGCGCAAGATAGGGCTTGCCATGGCCGTGGCCGATCGGGCCCGGGAGGGGAAGCTTCTCCTCGTGGAGGATTTTCCTGGGGTCCAGGGCCGGACGAAGGAGTTTTTGGCCTGGGCCCGAACTGCAGGGTTGGAACCCGAGCCAACCCTCCTCGTGGTCCAAAGGGAGGAGGTCAGGCGGGCGGCCCGGAACCTTCCCTGGGTGGTGACCCTGGCCCCTGAGGGCCTTAACGTCTACGACATCCTCCGCACCCGGCGGTTGGTGATGGACCTTCAGGCCTGGGACCATTTCCTAAAGCGGATGGCTTCGGAGGAGGCATGAAGACCCCCTTTGACGTGATTCTAGCCCCCGTGTTGTCGGAAAAGGCCTATGCGGGTTTTTCCGAGGGCCGTTACACCTTCTGGGTGCACCCTAAGGCCACCAAAACGGAGATCAAAAACGCCGTAGAGGCGGCCTTTAAAGTCCGGGTGGTGCGGGTCAACACCCTGAACGTGCGGGGAAAGAAAAAGCGGCTGGGCCGATACCTAGGCAAGCGCCCTGACCGGAAAAAGGCCATCGTGCAGGTAGCGCCTGGCCAGAGGATCGAGGCCTTGGAGGGCCTCATCTAGGGGGTTTTCCATGGGAGTCAAGAAGTTTAGGCCCTACACCCCAAGCCGCCGCTTCATGACCGTGGCGGACTTCTCGGAAATCACCAAGACCGAGCCCGAGAAGTCCCTGGTCAAGCCCCTCAAGAAGACGGGGGGACGGAACAACCAAGGCCGGATCACCGTGCGCTTCCGGGGTGGGGGGCACAAGCGCCTTTACCGGATCATCGACTTCAAGCGTTGGGACAAGGTGGGGATTCCCGCTAAGGTGGCGGCCATCGAGTACGATCCCAACCGCTCGGCGAGGATCGCCCTTCTCCACTATGTGGACGGGGAGAAGCGCTACATCATCGCTCCCGATGGGCTTAAGGTGGGGGATCAGGTGCTTAGTGGGCCCGAGGCCCCCATCCAGGTGGGGAACGCCCTGCCCTTGAGGTTCATCCCCGTGGGTACCGTGGTCCACGCGGTGGAGCTCGAGCCCAGAAAGGGGGCCAAGCTGGCCCGTTCCGCGGGCACCTCAGCCCAAATCCAAGGTCGGGAAGGGGATTACGTCATCCTCCGCCTTCCTTCGGGGGAGTTGCGGAAGGTTCACGGGGAGTGTTACGCCACCGTCGGGGCCGTGGGGAATCCGGACCACAAGAACATCGTCCTGGGTAAGGCAGGCCGGAGCCGCTGGCTTGGCCGCAAGCCCCATGTGCGCGGCGCGGCCATGAACCCCGTGGATCACCCCCATGGGGGTGGGGAGGGCCGGGCGCCTCGAGGCCGTCCTCCCGCTTCCCCTTGGGGTTGGCAGACCAAGGGCTTAAAGACCCGGAAGCGGCGTAAGCCGTCTAGCCGGTTCATCATCGAACGGCGGAAGAAGTGAGGTGAGGGATGCCGCGTAGCCTGAAGAAGGGAGTCTTCGTCGACCAACACCTCTTGGAAAAGGTTCTCGCCCTTTCGGCTAAGGGGGAGCGGCGGGTCATCAAGACCTGGAGCCGCCGCTCCACCATCGTGCCGGAGATGGTGGGCCATACCATTGCAGTCTATAACGGCAAGCAGCACGTGCCCATCTACATCACCGAGAACATGGTGGGGCACAAACTGGGGGAGTTCGCCCCTACCCGTACCTACCGCGGGCACGGCAAAGAGGCTAAGGTCACCAAGAAGAAGTAACTATGGAAGCGAGAGCCACTGCCCGTTACGTGCGCATTGCCCCAAGGAAGGTCCGCTTGGTGGTGGACCTTATCCGGGGAAAGAGCTTGGAGGAGGCCCGCCTCATCCTGCGCTACACCCCTAAGCGCGGGGCCTACTACGTGGCCAAGGTGTTGGAGTCCGCCGCGGCCAATGCCGTGAACAACCACGACATGCTAGAGGATCGGCTTTACGTGAAGGCCGCCTACGTGGACGAGGGTCCTTCCCTCAAACGGGTTTTCCCTCGAGCCCGGGGCCGGGCGGACATCATCAAAAAGCGGACCAGCCATATCACGATTATCCTGGGGGAGCGGCATGGGAAATAAGATCCATCCCATCGGGTTTAGGTTGGGCATCACCCGGGATTGGGAAGCCCGTTGGTATGCGGGCAAGAAGGCCTACCGGCACCTCCTTTGGGAGGACCTAAAGATCCGCGATTTCCTCAGCAAGGAGCTCTACCCTGCGGGTTTAGCCCGGGTGGATATCGAGCGGGCCGCGGACAACGTGGCCGTGACCGTCCATGTGGCCAAACCCGGCGTGGTGATCGGCCGAGGTGGGGAAAAGATCAAGGCCCTCCGCGAGGCCTTAGGGAAACTCGCCGGGGGGAAGAACGTGGTCCTCAACGTCCAGGAGATCCAAAACCCCAACCTTTCCGCTCCTTTGGTGGCCCAAAAGGTAGCGGAGCAGGTCGAGCGCCGTTTTGCCGTGCGGCGGGCCATCAAACAGGCGGTCCAGCGGATCATGGAGGCTGGGGCCAAGGGCGCCAAGGTGATGGTCTCGGGCCGGATTGGGGGAGCCGAGCAAGCCCGCACCGAGTGGGCTGCGGAAGGCCGGATGCCCCTTCACACCCTTCGTGCTAACATAGACTATGGCTTTGCCTTGGCCCGGACCACCTACGGGGTGTTGGGGGTCAAGGCTTACATTTTCCTAGGGGAGGTCCTTCCCGCTGTCCAGCCCCGGCCCGATCTCACCCTGCCTAAACCGGAAGAGCGGGGCGTGCGCCGCCGTCGTCAGGTTCGGGCCCGGCGCGAAGCCTCCTAGGGGAGGGATAGCATGTTGATGCCGAGGCGCATGAAGTACCGTAAGCAGCAAAGGGGCCGCCTTAAGGGGGCCACCAAGGGTGGGGATTACATCGCCTTTGGGGAGTTTGGCCTGGTGGCCCTGGAGCCCGCGTGGATTACCGCCCAGCAGATTGAGGCGGCCCGCGTGGCCATGGTGCGCCACTTCCGCCGGGGGGGTAAGATTTTTGTCCGTATCTTCCCGGATAAGCCCTACACCAAGAAGCCCCTCGAGGTGCGGATGGGTAAGGGTAAGGGCAACGTGGAGGGCTATGTGGCCGTGGTGAAGCCGGGCCGGGTGATGTTCGAGGTGGCAGGGGTAACGGAGGAACAGGCCCTAGAGGCCTTGCGCATCGCAGGCCACAAGCTTCCCATCAAGACCAAGATCGTGCGGAGGGACGCCTACGATGAAGCGCAGTGAGGTGAAGAAGCTCCTGGAGGAGGCCCGCAAGCTTTCCCCCGTGGAGCTAGAGAAGCTCATCCGGGAAAAGAAGCGGGAGCTCATGGAGCTCCGCTTCCAGGCGGCCATCGGCCAGCTTTCCCAAAACCACAGGATCCGGGATACCCGGAAGGTCATCGCCCGTCTCCTCACGGTGTGGAACGAGAAGAGGAGGAGCCATGCCTAAGAAGGTGCTAAGGGGGGTGGTGGTGAGCGACCGCATGCAGAAAACCGTCACCGTCCTCGTCGAGCGGCAGTTTCCCCATCCCCTTTACGGCAAGGTCGTCAAGCGCTCCAAAAAGTACCTAGCCCATGATCCCGAAGACCGGTACAAGCTCGGAGACGTGGTGGAGATCATCGAAAGCCGTCCCATCTCCAAGCGGAAGCGTTTTCGGGTCTTGAGGCTTGTGGAGGAGGGACGGTTGGACCTGGTGGAGCGGTACCAGGTCCGCCGCCAAAACTACGCAAGCCTCTCTAAGCGGGGAGGTAAGGCATGATCCAGCCCCAGACCTACCTGGAGGTAGCCGACAACACTGGGGCCCGGAAGATCATGTGTATCCGGGTGCTCAAGGGCTCGAACGCCAAGTACGCCACCGTAGGGGACGTCATCGTGGCCAGCGTCAAGGAGGCCATTCCCCGGGGAGCGGTGAAGGAAGGGGACGTGGTCAAGGCCGTGGTGGTGCGTACGAAAAAGGAGGTCAAGCGTCCCGATGGCTCGGCCATCCGCTTTGACGACAACGCCGCGGTCATCGTGGACAACCAGCTGGAGCCGCGGGGTACCCGCGTCTTCGGCCCCGTGGCCCGTGAGCTTAGGGAGAAGGGCTTCATGAAGATCGTCTCCCTGGCCCCGGAGGTGCTCTGATGGGGCCCAAGGTCCATGTCAAAAAGGGGGACACGGTCTTGGTGGCCTCCGGCAAGTACAAGGGCCGGGTGGGCAAGGTGAAGGAGGTCCTGCCCCGCAAGCAGGCGGTGATCGTGGAGGGGGTCAATCTGGTCAAGAAGGCGGTGCGGCCCAGCCCCAAGCACCCCCAGGGGGGCTTTATCGAGATGGAGGCCCCCCTTCACGCCTCCAAGGTCCGGCCCATCTGCCCCGTCTGCGGTAAGCCCACCCGGGTGCGGAAGAAGTTCCTGGAGGATGGGAGGAAGGTTCGGGCCTGCACTAAGTGTGATGGCCTTCTGGACCAGGAGGAGTAGGCCATGCCGTTGGACGTGGGTCTTAAGCGCAAGTACTACGAGGAAGTCCGCCCCGAGCTCATGCGCCGCTTCGGCTACCGCAACATCTTTGAGGTTCCCCGCCTGGAAAAGGTGGTGATCAACCAGGCCCTTGGGGAGGCCAAGGAGGATGTGCGCATCCTCGAGCGGGCCGCAAACGAGCTTGCCCTCATTGCTGGCCAGAAGCCTGCGGTAACCCGGGCCAAGAAGTCCATCTCCAACTTCAAGCTCCGCAAGGGGATGCCCATCGGCCTTAGGGTAACCTTGCGCCGCGATCGCATGTGGGTTTTTCTTGAGAAGCTCCTCTCCGTGGCCCTTCCCCGCATCCGGGACTTCCGCGGGCTCAACCCCAATAGCTTTGACGGGCGGGGCAATTACAACCTGGGCCTTAAGGAGCAACTCCTTTTCCCCGAGATCACCTACGACATGGTGGACGCCCTTAGGGGCATGGATATCGCCGTGGTGACCACGGCCAAGACGGACGAGGAAGCCCGGGCCCTTTTGGAGCTATTGGGCTTCCCCTTCCGCAAGTGAGGTTGGGATGCCTAGGAAAGCGCTCATTGAGAAAGCCAAGCGGACCCCTAAGTTCAAGGTTCGGGCCTACACCCGGTGCGTGCGTTGTGGGAGGGCCAGGAGCGTCTACCGCTACTTTGGCCTCTGCCGCCTTTGCCTGAGGGAGTTGGCCCACAAGGGGCAGCTTCCTGGGGTGAGGAAGGCTAGCTGGTAGGGCCGGTCGGGGGGGTTCCCTCGAGACCGCAGGGGCTTTGGGCGAAAAAAGGGAGAGGGGAAATGTGGAGTGACCCGATTGCGGATATGCTGACCCGGATCCGGAACGCTACCCGGGTCTATAAGGAGACCACGGACATACCGGCTTCCCGCTTCAAGGAGGAGATCCTCAAGGTGCTCGTCCGTGAGGGGTTTATCCGGGGCTACGAGCGGGTGGAGGTGGACGGTAAACCCGTCCTTCGTGTCTACCTCAAGTACGGGAAAAGGCGCCCAGGGCCTGATCCGCGCCCGGAGCAGGTCATCAACCACATCCGCCGCATCAGCAAGCCGGGGCGCCGGGTGTACGTGGGGGTCAAGGAGATCCCCTGGGTGCGGAGGGGCCTCGGGATCGCCATCCTCTCCACGTCCAAGGGGGTCCTTACGGATCGCGAGGCTAGGAAACTTGGCGTGGGTGGGGAGCTCATCTGCGAGGTGTGGTGATGTCTAGGATTGGCAGGATGCCCATTCCCTTGCCCAAGGGTGTGACCGTGGAGGTTCGGGGGGGCGAGGTGCACGTCAAGGGGCCCAAGGGGGAGCTTACCGTGCCCGTCCCTACAGGCCTTCAGGTCCAGGTAGAAGGCGGGGTGGTGCGGGTCTTGCGGGAGGGGGATGAGCGCCGGGAAAAAAGCCTCCATGGCCTCACCCGCACCCTCATCGCCAACGCCGTCAAGGGGGTTTCCGAGGGCTACGTCAAGGAACTCCTCATCAAGGGGGTTGGGTATAGGGCCCGTTTGGCTGGCCGGGCCTTAGAGCTTTCCGTGGGGTATAGCCACCCCGTGGTGCTAGAGCCTCCCCCGGGGATTACCTTTGAGGTGCCTGAGCCCACCCGGATCCGGGTTTTGGGGATCGACAAGCAAAAGGTAGGCCAGGTAGCGGCCAATGTCCGTGCGGTGAGGAAGCCGAGCGCCTACCACGAGAAGGGTATCTACTACCTGGGTGAGCCTGTCCGCCTGAAACCAGGCAAGGCGGGGGCGAAGAAGTAGGGGGGACGATGGGACGCCTTAGCGCAGCTGAGCGAAGGGCCTTTCGGGTACGGAACCGGATCAAGCGTTCGGGCCGTCTGCGCCTTTCCGTGTTCCGTAGCCTTAAGCACATCTACGCTCAGATTATCGACGACGAGAAGGGGGTGACCCTGGCTGCGGCCTCGAGCCTAGCCCTCAAGCTCAAAGGGCCCAAAACCGAGGTCGCCCGTCAGGTGGGCTTGGCCTTGGCCAAGGAGGCCCTGGCGAAGGGCATCAAGCAGGTGGTTTTCGACCGCGGTCCTTACAAGTACCACGGCCGGGTGAAGGCCCTGGCCGAGGGGGCCCGGGAAGGGGGCCTTGAGTTCTAGGAGGAACCATGCCGGAAACGGATTTCGAGGAGAAGATGATCCTGGCCAGGCGCACGGCCAAGATGTACCAAGGGGGGCGCCGCTTCCGCTTTGGGGCCCTCGTGGTGGTGGGCGACCGGCAAGGCCGGGTGGGCTTGGGCTTTGGCAAGGCCAAAGAGGTGCCCTTGGCCGTGCAGAAAGCGGGTTATTACGCCCGCCGGAACATAGTGGAGGTGCCCATCGTTAACGGAACCATTCCCCACGAGGTCAGGGTGAAGTATGGGGCCTCGGAGATCCTCCTCAAGCCCGCAGCCCCAGGAACCGGGGTGATCGCCGCGGCGGTGCCCCGGGCCATTTTGGAACTCGCAGGGGTCACCGACGTCCTCACCAAGGAGTTTGGGAGCCGCAACCCCATCAACATCGCCTACGCCACCATGGAGGCCCTGCGGCAACTCAAGACCAAGGAAGAGGTAGCCCGGTTGAGAAAGGGGGGAGAAGGTGCCCAAGCTCAAGGTTAAATTGGTCAAAAGTCCCATCGGCTACCCTAAGGACCAAAAGGCCGCCCTTAAGGCCTTAGGCCTTAGGCGGCTTCACCAGGAGCGGGTCCTCGAGGATACCCCCGCCATCCGGGGTAACGTGGAGAAGGTGGCGCACCTCGTGCGCGTGGAGGTGGTAGGGTGAAGCTTTCCGATCTTAGGCCAAACCCTGGGGCCAACAAACGGCGCAAACGGGTGGGCCGGGGTCCGGGCTCGGGCCATGGCAAGACGGCTACCCGGGGGCACAAGGGCCAGAAGTCCCGCTCCGGGGGGGTGAAGGACCCTAGGCGCTTTGAGGGAGGTCGTTCCACTACCCTGATGCGCCTGCCCAAGCGGGGGATGGCGGGGCAGGTACCTGGGGAGATCAAGCGGCCCCGCTACCAGGGGGTAAACCTCAAGGACCTGGCCCGTTTTGAGGGGGAGGTTACCCCGGAGCTTTTGGTCCGGGCTGGGCTTCTCAAGAAGGGTTACCGCCTCAAGATCCTGGGGGAGGGGGAGGCCAAACCCCTTAGGGTGGTGGCCCACGCCTTTTCCAAATCTGCCCTGGAGAAGCTTAAGTCGGCAGGGGGCGAGCCCGTGGTCCTGGAGGGTTAGCCATGCTTAAGGCCTTCCGGAGCGTCCTCCAGGTGCCCGAGCTCCGCCAGCGGCTCCTTTTTACCCTTCTGGTCCTAGCCGCCTACCGTTTGGGGGCCTTCATCCCCACGCCCGGGGTGGACTTGGACAAGATCCAGGCCTTTTTGCGAACCGCCCAAGGCGGGGTGTTCGGCATCATCAACCTCTTTTCCGGGGGCAACTTCGAGCGTTTCTCCATCTTTGCCCTGGGCATCATGCCCTACATCACCGCAGCCATCATCATGCAGCTTTTGATCAACGTGGTCCCCGCCTTGGAAAAGCTTTCCAAGGAGGGTGAAGAGGGGCGCCGCGTGATTACCCAGTACACCCGAATCGGCGGGATCGCTCTGGGGGCTTTCCAAGGCTTCTTCCTGGCCACCGCTTTCCTAGGGGCTGAGGGGGGGCGCTTCCTCCTTCCGGGTTGGGCTCCGGGGCCCTTCTTTTGGCTGGTGGTGGTGGTCACCCAGGTGGCGGGGATCGCCCTCCTCCTTTGGATGGCGGAAAGGATCACGGAGTACGGCCTTGGGAACGGAACCAGCCTCATCATCTTCGCGGGGATCGTGGTGGAATGGCTGCCCCAGCTTGTGCGCACGGGGGGGCTGATCCGGACCGGGGAGGTCAACCTGGTGGCCTTCCTCTTCTTCCTGGCCTTCATCGTCCTGGCCTTTGCCTTCATGGCCGCGGTGCAGCAGGCCGAGAGGCGGATTCCCGTCCAGTATGCCCGGAAGGTGGTGGGCCGCCGGGTTTACGGAGGGCAGGCTACCTACATCCCCATCAAGCTGAACGCCGCCGGGGTTATCCCCATCGTCTTTGCCGCAGCCATCCTTCAGATCCCCATTTTCCTGGCCGCGCCCTTCCAGGACAACCCCGTGCTCCAGGGCATCGCGAACTTTTTTAACCCCACCCGCCCTTCGGGGCTGATCATCGAGGTGCTCTTGGTCATCCTCTTTACCTACGTGTACACCGCAGTCCAGTTTGACCCCAAGAGGATTGCGGAGAGCCTGAGGGAGTACGGGGGCTTCATACCCGGGATCCGCCCCGGGGAACCCACGGTCCGGTTCCTCGAGCACATCGTCTCCCGCCTGACCCTTTGGGGGGCCCTCTTCCTCGGTCTGGTTACGGCTTTGCCCCAAATCATCCAAAACCTTACGGGCATCCAAAGCATCAGCTTCTCAGGGATCGGGCTTCTCATCGTGGTCGGGGTGGCCTTGGATACCCTAAGGCAGGTGGAAAGCCAGCTTCTCCTCAGGAGCTACGAGGGCTTTCTCTCCAAGGGCCGGCTTCGGGGCCGCTTGCGGTAGGGAGGAGGGATGGGGCAAGCCTTGATCTTCCTAGGGCCGCCAGGGGCAGGCAAGGGCACCCAAGCGGCGCGGCTTTCCCAGGAACTGGGCTTCAAGAAGCTTTCCACCGGGGATCTCCTGCGGGAGCACGTGGCCCGAGGGACCCCTATAGGCCTCCAGGCCAAGCCCATCATGGACCGGGGAGACTTGGTCCCCGATGACCTCATCCTGGCCTTGATCCGGGAGGAGCTTGCGGAACGGGTGGTGTTGGACGGCTTCCCCCGTACCCTAGCCCAGGCCGAGGCCTTGGATCGGCTCTTTCGGGAAACGGGGACGGAACTGCTTGGGGTTGTCCTGGTGGAGGTGCCCGAGGAAGAGCTCCTCAAGCGCCTCCTTAAGCGGGCGGAGCTCGAGGGGCGTTCGGACGACAACGAGGCCACTATCCGCCGCCGCTTGGCGGTCTATCGGGAAAAGACCCTGCCCCTGGTGGACTACTACGGGGCCCGTGGCGTTCTGGTGCGTATCCATGGCCTCGGTACCCCCGATGAGGTCCATGCCCGGATCCGAGAGGCCTTGGGGATCTAATGGCCATCAAGCTTAAAACCCCTTGGGAGATCGAGAGGATGCGGGAGGCGGGGGCCCTCCTCACCGAGGTGGTGGAGGAGCTCGCCCGGCACATCGCCCCCGGGGTGACCACCAAGGAGCTCGACCAGATCGCCCTCGAGGCCATCCTTAGGCGGAGGGCTAAGCCTGCCTTTCTTGGCCTCTATGGCTTTCCCGCCACCCTTTGCACCTCGGTCAACGAGGTGGTGGTTCACGGGATCCCCACGGATGAGCCCCTGCGGGAGGGCGACATTCTTTCCATCGACGTGGGCCTTATCTACAAGGGATTTGCTGCGGATATGGCCCGGACCTTTCCCGTGGGGAGGGTCTCCCCGGAGGCCTTGCGGCTCATCCAGGATACGGAAGCGGCCTTTTGGGAAGGGTTTAAGTACCTCAGGCCAGGCTACCGGATCGGGGACGTTTCCCATGCGGTGCAAAGCTTCTTGGAGTCCCGGGGGTATGGGGTGGTCCGGGAGTTTGTAGGGCATGGGGTGGGCCGGGAAATCCACGAGGATCCTCCCGTGCCTAACTTCGGAAGGCCAGGCACGGGGCCTAAGCTCCGCCCGGGAATGACCTTGGCCCTAGAGCCCATGGTGACCCTAAGGCCCACCTCTGTGGTAATATTGGAAGATGGTTGGACGGCGAGCGCCGGTAAGGGCAACCTTGCCGCCCACTACGAGAACACCGTTTTGGTGACGGAAGAGGGCCCAGAGCTCCTTACGGGCCGCGCCCTAGCGCAAGCGGGGTAGGAGGGGTATGGCGAAGGGCAAGGAGGTGATCCGGGCTGAAGGGGTGGTGGTGGAAACACTCCCTAGCGCCACCTTCCGGGTCAAGCTGGATTCCGGCCCGGAGATTTTGGCCTACATTTCCGGTAAGATGCGGATGCATTACATCCGCATCCTGCCGGGGGATCGGGTGGTGGTAGAGATCACCCCTTACGACCCCACGCGGGGACGGATCGTTTACCGCAAATAGGAGGGGCCATGAAGGTACGCGCTTCGGTGAAGCGGATGTGCAGCAAATGCCAGGTGGTCCGGCGGCGTGGCCGGGTTTATGTGATCTGCGAAAACCCTAAGCATAAGCAAAGGCAGGGTTAAGGGAGGGGCGTGTGGCGAGGATTGCGGGCGTAGACCTACCGAGGAACAAACGGGTGGACGTGGCCCTCACCTATATCTACGGGATTGGCCGGGCAAGGGCCAAGGAGGCCTTGGAGAAGACGGGCATCAACCCCGCCACCCGGGTGAAGGACCTAAGCGATGCGGAGGTGGTCCGCCTCCGGGAGTTTGTGGAGAGCACCTGGAAACTCGAGGGGGAGCTTAGGGCCGAGGTGGCTGCCAACATCAAGCGGCTTATGGACATCGGTTGCTACCGCGGCTTGCGGCACCGGCGGGGCCTCCCGGTTCGGGGACAACGGACCCGGACCAACGCCCGGACCCGCAAGGGGCCGCGGAAGACCGTGGCGGGAAGCAGGAAGAAGGTCGTGCGGAAGTAGTGGGGTTAGCGTATGGCCAGG
Source organism: Thermaceae bacterium (assembly GCA_041641215.1). Taxonomy (GTDB): domain Bacteria; phylum Deinococcota; class Deinococci; order Deinococcales; family Thermaceae; genus Thermus. The sequence continues at coordinate 161 of JBEPYU010000036.1, read as the reverse complement.
CGAACCGCAAAGAAGAAGGTCAAGCGCCAGGTCGCAACCGGTCGGGCCTACGTCCATGCCACCTACAACAACACCATCGTCACCATTACCGATCCCGAAGGCAATCCCCTCGTTTGGTCCTCGGGTGGGGTGATCGGGTACAAGGGCACCAAGAAGGGCAC
>JBEPYU010000035.1:0-13034 GCA_041641215.1 Thermaceae bacterium | reverse complement strand
GAGCTCCTGGAACGCTACCCGCCAAGGGCCGTGGGGGAAAAGGCGGCCAGGCAAGCCCTGACCAACCTGAGGGCCAAGCCCGCCCCTGCGGGCACCTTCCCCGTGGTGGTGGGGCCGGGGTTTGGAGGGGTGCTTTTCCACGAGGCCGTGGGCCACCTCCTGGAGACCACGAGCGTGGCCAAGGGGGCAAGCGTCCTTGCGGGGAAGCTCGGGGAGGAGGTGGCAAGCCCTGCGGTCACCTACATCGACGACGGCACCCTGCCCCAAGCCTGGGGCTCCACCGAGGTGGACGACGAAGGCCGCCCTACGGAAAGGACCGTCCTCATAGAGAAGGGGGTCCTCAAGAGCTACATGGTGGACCGCTTGGGCCACCTCCTCACCGGCTACCCCATGACGGGCTCAGGGCGCCGCCAGGACTACACCTTCGCCCCCACCTCCCGCATGCGCAACACCTTCCTCGCCCCTGGGCCCCACCGGGTGGAGGAGCTCTTTGAGGGCATCGAGTTCGGCCTTTACGCCAAGGAGATGGGGGGTGGGCAGGTGAAGCCAGGAAGCGGGGAGTACAACTTCGCGGTGCAAGAGGCCTACCTCATCCGCAAGGGGCGGATCGAGGAACCCGTGCGGGGGGCCATGCTGGTGGGCAAGGGACCGGAAACCCTGAGGCGGGTGGTGGCCGTGGCCCAGGACCTGGAAAACGCCCCCGGGATGTGCGGAAGCCTCTCGGGGTCCGTGCCCGTGGAGGTGGGCCAGCCCCACGTCCTGGTGGCGGAGATCGTGGTGGGGGGGCGGGCATGACCTGGGAGGAGGCCAAGGCCTACCTCCTCGGGCGGGCCCGGGCCCTGGGCCTCGAGGTGGAGATCCTCCACCTGGAAAACCGGGAGCTCACCCTGAGGGCCCGGGAGGGCCGCCTGGAGGAACTCAAGGAGGCCCGGCAAGGGGGACTGGGGCTTAGGGTCCTGGCCGGGGGCCGGGTGGGCTACGCCTACACGGAGGAGCTTTCGGAAGCTGCCCTAGAGTGGGCCCTCAAGGAGGCCCAGGAAAACGCCCTCCTCTCGGGGCGGCCCGGGGAGATCCCCCAAGGCCAGGACCTGGGAAGCCACGACCTCCTGGGGGAGGGGCTTTCCGCCCCCTTGGAGGCCAAGCGGGAAGCGGCCCTAGGCCTCGAGGCCGCCCTCCGGGAAGACCCCCGGGTCCGGGCCCTCCTCATGGGGGGGTACATGGAGCGGGAGGCCCGGGTAAGCCTCGCAAGCACCCGGGGGGCCCGGGGCCGCTACCGCACGGGGATAGCCGGCCTCATGGGAAGCTTCGTCATGGGGGAAGGGGAAAGCCTCAAGCAGGGGTTTGGGTTTCGACCCGGCAAGGAGTTCCACGCCCTAGACCCCGGGCGCACGGCCTTGGAGTTCCGGGAAAGGACGGCCAGGCTCCTAGGGGCCAAGCCCCTAAGGACCGGGCGCTACCGGGCCTACCTGGAGCCCATGGCCATGGCGGGCCTCCTCATGGTCTTAGCCGAAGCCCTCTCGGGGAAAAACGCCCTAGAGGGGAAAAGCCGCCTCCTGGACCGGCTTGGGCAGAAGGTAGCCAGCCCCTTGGTCACCCTGGTGGACGACCCCACCCTGCCCCAAGGCCTCCTAAGCCGCCCCTTCGACGCAGAAGGGACCCCCGCCCGGCGCACGGTGGTCATCGAGGGGGGCATCCTCCGCACCCTCCTTCACAACCACGAGACGGCCCAGGCCCTGGGGGCAGAAAACACCGGCCACGCGGCCCGGGGTTACCGGGGCACCCTGGGGGTGGCCCCAAGCAACCTCTACCTGGAGCCCCTGGGGAACCTCCGCCTCGAGGAAGGGGTCCTGGTCACGGAGTTCATGGGCCTCCACGCGGGGGCCAACCCCATCACCCTAGACTTCTCCCTCCAGGCCCTAGGGCTATGGGTGGAGGAGGGGGCCCCCCGCTACGCCTTGGAAAACTTCGCGGTCTCGGGCAACCTCTTGGAGCTCCTCGAGGCCATCGAGGGCCTAGGGGATAGCCTAGAGTGGCACCTCCTCGGGAGTGCCTTCGGGAGCCCCTTGGTGGCGGTGGCCGAGCTCTCCTTCGCCGGATCGTGAAGGTCTTCGTCACCCGTAGGCTACCCGGCAAGGCCCTGGAGGGCTTAAGGGCCAAGGGCCTCGAGGTGGTAGTCCACGAAGGCCTCACCCTCCCCCGGGAGGAACTCCTAAGGCAGGTAGAGGGGGCCTCGGGCCTCATCCCCACGGTGGAAGACCGCATCGACGCCGAGGTCATGGACCGGGCGGGGCCCAGCCTTCGGGTGATCGCCTGCTACAGCGTGGGCGTGGACCACGTGGACCTAGAGGCGGTCAAGGCCCGGGGCATCCGGGTCACCCACACCCCCGGGGTCCTCACGGAGGCCACCGCCGACCTCACCCTGGCCCTCCTCCTCCTGGTGGCCCGGCGGGTGGTGGAGGGGGTGGACTACGCCCGGGAGGGCCACTGGCAGGCCTGGCACCCCGAGCTCCTCCTGGGCCTGGACCTCCCGGGGCTCACCCTGGGCCTGGTGGGGATGGGCCGGATCGGCCAGGCCGTGGCCCAAAGGGCCCAAGCCTTCGGCCTCAAGGTGGTCTACACGAGCCGAAAGGCCAAACCCCTCCCCTACCCCTTCCTCCCCTTGGAGGGCCTCCTCGAGGAGGCGGATATCGTGAGCCTCCACCTGCCCCTTACCCCGGAAACCCACCGCCTCATGGACCGCAGGCGGCTTTTCGCCATGAAAAGGGGGAGCATCCTCCTCAACACCGCCCGGGGAGGGCTCGTGGAAACGGAAGCCCTGGTGGAGGCCCTAGAGGGCCACCTGTTTGGGGCGGGATTGGACGTTACGGATCCTGAGCCCCTTCCCAAGGACCATCCCCTTTACCGGAGGAAAAACGCGGTCATCACCCCCCATATCGGCTCCGCGGGGATCCGGACCCGAAGCCTCATGGCCCAGATGGCCGTGGAAAACCTCCTGGCCGTCCTGGAAGGGAGGGAGCCCCCAAACCCGGTAGTATAGAAACGTGGTACCCTTTGCTTCTGGTTCCTGCGTTTCCAGGTTCCAAAAAAACTCCACGGGGACCTTCTACCGGGGTCCCCATGCGGGCGCAAGCCCGCATGGGGTGGTATGACAGGTTTCCCGATTGGCCTCATAGGGGGATTCTTCGGGGCCTTGGTGGGCCTGGGGGGTGGGGTGGTCATGATCCCCCTGATGGTGGGCAGGCTCAACCTCACCCAGCTCAAGGCCCACGGGACAAGCCTGGTTGCGGTCTTCTTTACCGGGCTTTTCGGAACCCTGGCCTACGCCCTCAAGGGCTCCCTAAACCCCAAGGCCGCCCTCCTTCTAGCCCTCACGGCCGTCCTCACCGCCCGCCTGGGGGCCCGCTACGCCCATGGCCTCCCGGAGGGAAAGCTCAAGCGGGCCTTTGGCCTTTTCCTCATGGCCATGGCCTTTCTCCTCCCCCTCAAGCCCTACCTCTCCCCCATGGGACTGGTCCAAGCCCCCTTGGGCCAGGGCCTCGTCCTCCTCCTCACCGGGGGCCTCACGGGCTTCCTCTCGGGGATGATGGGGGTGGGCGGCGGGGGGATCATGGTCCCGGCCTTGGTCCTCCTCCTCGGCACCTCCCAGCAGCTCGCCCAAGGGACAAGCCTCCTCGCCATGGTCCCCGCAAGCCTCGTGGGGGGGTACACCCACCTGCGGCTAGGCAACGTGGAAAAGGCCCTGGTCCCGGGCCTGGCGGGGGGGGTGATCCTGGGGAGCTTCCTCGGGGGGGAAACCGCTCACCTCCTCCCCGAAGCCACCTTGCGCCTGGTCTTTGCCCTGGTCCTTTTCTGGACGGGCTGGCGGTATGTGCGTCCTAAAGGGTAACTTCCGTTGCTTTGCGCGAACGCCTATTTTTGAAAAGCCGGGTGACCACCCATGCGCCCTTGGCAGGCGCGGGCCAACCTGGTCCTAGGGCTTTTCACCCTCTCCCCCGGCTTTAGGGGCCTAAACCTTGCGCGCCACTTGCGTAAAAATCTTCCCAAAAAGGGCTTTCTCCCAGGGTAAACTAGGGCCATGGAACCCTGTGTAAGAACCCCCTTGCCCGGCCCCAAGGCCCAAGCCCTTTTGGAGCGGGGAAAGCGGGTCCTCTCCCCCTCCTACGTGCGACCCTACCCCTTGGTCCCCGCTCGAGGCCAGGGGGTCTACCTCGAGGACGTGGACGGGAACGTCTTCTTAGACTTCATGGCCGGCATCGCGGTGAACACCACGGGCTACGCCCACCCCCGGATCCTGGCCGCAATCCAGGAGCAGGCCGCCCGCTTCGCCCACGTGTGCTTTTCCGACTTCACCCACGACCCCACCCTCACCCTAGCGGAAAGGCTGGTGGCTAAGGTGGGCGGGGGATACCGGGTCTTCTTCGGGAACTCGGGGACGGAAGGGATCGAGGCCGCCATCAAGATCGCCCGCTACCACACGGGAAGGCCCTACCTCTTGGCCTTTACCGGGGCCTTCCACGGAAGGAGCCTCGGGGCCCTCTCCCTCACGGCCAGCGCCTCCAGGTACCGCAAGGGGTTTGCCCCTCTCCTCCCCGGGGTGGTCCACCTTCCCTTCCCCAACCCCCTCCACCCCCCCTTGGGGGCCCGGCCGGAGGAGGCGGGGGAGGCGGTCTTGGACTACCTCCAGCACCTTTTCCGCACCGTCCTCCCCCCGGAGGAGGTGGCCGCGGCCTTCCTCGAGCCCATCCAAGGGGAAGGGGGGTACGTGGTCCCACCCCCCGGCTTCATCCCCCGGCTCAAGGCCCTCCTCGAGGAGCACGGGATCCTCCTGGTGGCAGACGAGGTCCAGACCGGGGCCGGGCGCACGGGACGGTTTTTCGCCCTGGAGCACGAGGGGGTGGAGGCGGACATCTACGTCCTGGCCAAGGGCCTGGCCTCGGGCTACCCCTTGAGCGCGGTGCTCTTCCGGGAGACGCTGGGGAGCTGGGGCCCTGGGGCCCATGGGACCACCTTCGGGGGCCAGGCGGTCTCGGCCGCAGCGGCCTTGGCCACCCTGGACCTCCTGGAGGAGGGGCTTATGGAAAACGCGGCCCGGGTGGGGGCCTACCTCCTGGAGGGCCTAAAGGAGCTTAAGGCCCGCTTCCCCTTCCTCCTGGATGTCCGGGGCCGGGGCCTCATGATCGGGGTGGAGTTCGAAAACCCCAAGCTCAGGGACCAGGCGGTGGAAAAAGCCTTCAGGAAGGGGCTCCTCCTCCTTGGGGCTGGACCAGCCTCCATAAGGATCGCCCCTCCCCTCATCCTCAAGGAGGAGGAAGCCCGCCTAGGGCTTGGGATCCTCGAGGCCGTCTTCAGCGAACTCTAAAGCTTATAGCCCAACCGGCGGAGGAGGTCCTTGCGCCAGGCCACCTCCGCCTCATCCTCCACCCCAAGGGGCCCAAAGCCATCCATCACCCCGAGGATGGCCCGCTGCTCCCCCTCCTCGGCCACCACCACCTTGAGGGGATTGGCGGTGGCCGCGAAGATCCGCACCACCTCGGGGCAGGCCTTGACCGCGGGGAGGACGTTGATGGGGTAAAAGCCCTCCCCCAAAACGATGAGGAAGGTATGGCCCGCGGCAAGGGCCAGGAGGTTTTTCACCGCAAGCTCCACAAGGGCCATATCCGTCCCCGAGCGGCGGATGAGCCGCTTACCGCTGGCCTCGGAGAAAGCCAGGCCAAAGCGGATACCGGGCACCGCGGTGACCAGGGCCTCGTGGAGGTCCTCCACCGTCTTGATGAAGTGGGCCTGACCCAGGATGACGTTTAGGTTTTCCGGCTTTTCCAAGGGGATGAGCTTAAGTTCCATGGGGTCATGATACCGCAAGGCCCCAACCCCCCCCTTTCCCAAGGCGACCCCCAGCCTACCCCACCCCTCCTGGGGTGGGTATACTGGGGATATGGCGAGCCTAAAGCTGAGGATCGAGGGCATGAGCTGTGAGCACTGCGTAAGGCACGTTCGGGAAGCCCTAGAGAAGGTTCCTGGGGTGGAGGAGGTGGAGGTCTCCTTGGAGGGCTGGGCAGTGGTGGTGGGCCAGGCCTCTCCTTTGGCCCTCATCCGGGCCGTGGAGGCGGAAGGCTATACGGCCCGGGAAGCCTAGGATGCCCCACCCTCACGGCCTCCACCTGGACCCCAAGGTGCGGGAGGAGGCCCGCCTCCGCCTCCTTTCCGCCAAGGGGCACCTCGAGGGCATCCTTCGGATGCTGGAGGGAGAACCCTACTGCGTGGACGTGCTCAAGCAGATCAAGGCGGTGCAAGGCGCCTTGGACCGGGTGAGCGAGATGGTCCTGAGAAGCCATCTCCAGCACCACGTGGCGAGCGCGGCCCAGCGGGGGGACACCGAAGCCATCGTGGAAGAGCTCATGGAGGTCCTGAAGTACCGATGAGGGAAGTGGAGATCGGGGTACAGGGCATGGCCTGCGCGGCCTGCGGGGCCCGGGTGGAACGGGCCCTTAGGGGCCTCGAGGGGGTCTTGGAGGCCAGGGTGAACCTGGCCACGGAAAGGGCCCACGTGGTCTACGACCCCCAAAGGACCAACCTCCAAGCCCTCACGGCAAAGGTGGAGGAGGCGGGATACGCCCCTTGGGTGGCCGAGGCCGAGCTTAGGGTTTTGGGGATGACCTGCGCGGCCTGCGGGGCCCGGGTGGAACGGGCCCTCGGGGACCTCGAGGGGGTCTTGGAGGCCAGGGTGAACCTGGCCACGGGAAAGGCCTGGGTGCGTTACCTCCCTACCCTCACCGATCTAGCCCAGATCGAAGGACGGATCAAGGAGGCCGGATACGGGGTCGCCGAGGCCGAAGCCCAAGAGGGAGAAGGTCCCATCCGAGAGGCCGCCCACCTCCGGCGCCTCACCCTGTGGGCCGCGGCCTTCGCCCTGCCCCTCGCCCTCCTCTCCATGGGGGGGATGGCCTGGGAACCCGCCCACCGCTTTCTCACCGCCTTGGCCCCTATGGAGGTCTGGAACTGGGTCATGCTCGCCCTGGCCACCCCCATCCAGTTTGGGCCCGGCCTCCGCTTCTACCGCCAGGGGTGGAAGGCCCTTAGGGCTAAGGCCCCGGACATGCATAGCCTGGTCATGCTGGGGACGAGCGCAGCCTACTTCTATAGCCTCGCTGTCCTCCTCTTCCCCGGCCTTTTCCCCGAGGGAGCCCGCCACGTCTACTTTGAGGCCTCGGGGGTGGTGATCACCCTGATCCTCCTCGGCAAATACCTCGAGGCCCGGACCAAGGGCCAAGCCTCCGAGGCCACGCGGAGGCTCCTCGCCCTCCAGCCCAAGACCGCCTGGGTCCTCCGGGAAGGGGGGGCGGTGGAGGTCCCGGTGGCCGAGGTAAAGCCCGGGGACCTGGTCCTGGTGCGCCCGGGGGAGAGGATCCCCGTGGACGGGGTGGTGGTCTTTGGGACAAGCCACGTGGACGAGTCCATGCTCACGGGGGAACCCGTGCCCATCCCCAAGGGGGAGGGGGCCCGGGTGGTGGGGGGGACCCTGAACGGGCGGGGAAGCCTCACCGTGCGGGCCACCGCGGTGGGGGAAAGGGCCGTCCTTGCCCAGATCCTCCGGCTGGTGGAAAGGGCCCAGGCCTCCAAGCCCCCCATCCAGGACCTGGCCGACCGGGTGGTGGCGGTGTTCACCCCCATCGTCCTAGGGATTGCCCTCCTCACCGCCCTCCTTTGGCTCCTCTTAGGGGGGGAGGAGGGCCCCACCTTGGCCTTGGTGCACGCAGTCTCCGTGCTGGTCATCGCCTGCCCTTGCGCCCTAGGCCTAGCCACCCCGGTGAGCCTCATGGTGGCGAGCGCCAAGGGGGCGGAGATGGGCCTCCTCTTTCGCCGGGCCCAGGCCCTCCAGGCCCTGGCGGAGGCCCGGGTGGTGGCCTTGGACAAAACCGGAACCCTCACCCGGGGCCGGCCTCAGCTCACCGACCTCTGGGTGGCCGAGGGGCTCACGGAGGACGAGGCCCTCCGCCTGGTGGCCTCCCTCGAGGGGCGGTCCGAACACCCCATCGCCCAGGCCCTTTTGGAGGAGGCCAGGGCCCGGGGGCTTTCCCTCGCGGAACCCCTAGCCTTTGAGGCCCTTCCCGGGCTTGGGGTCAAGGGGGAGGTGGAGGGCCACCCCGTGGCGGTGGGCAACGAGGCCTTCATGAAGGCCTTGGGCCTAGATACCGGGCCTTTCGCCCAAGAGGCCAAGCGCCTGGCCCAAGAGGGCAAAACCCCCTTTTTCGCAGCCATCCGCGGCCAGCTTGCGGCCCTTTTGGCCGTGGCCGATCCCCCCAAGGGGGAGGCCCTCGAGGCCCTCAGGGCCCTACACCGCTTGGGCCTCGAGGTGGCCATGATCACCGGGGACCACCGGGACACGGCCCAAGCCTTAGCCCGGGCCCTCGGGGTGGAAAAGGTGTGGGCCGAGGTCCCCCCGGGAGGCAAGGCCCAGCGGGTGAGGGAACTCCAGGAAAAAGGGCTCAAGGTGGCCTTCGTGGGGGACGGGATCAACGACGCCCCGGCCCTAGCCCAAGCCCACGTGGGCCTGGCCCTGGGCACCGGCACGGATGTGGCTGCGGAGGCCGCGGAGGTGATCCTGATCTCAAACGACCTCAGGGGGGTACCTAACGCCATCGCCCTGGCCCGGGCCACCCTCAGGAACATGAAATTCAACCTCTTTTGGGCCTTGGCCTACAACGCCCTCCTCATCCCCTTGGCCGCAGGCCTCCTTTACCCCTTCACGGGCTGGCGGCTTTCCCCGGTGCTTGCGGGAGCGGCCATGGGGCTTTCCTCCCTCTTCGTCCTCTCCAACGCCCTTAGGCTCCGTTCGTTTAGACCCCCCTTGGGCCCAAGGCCCAGGGGGCAAGGAGGTGAAGGATGAAGGTTTGGCTGACCCTTTTGGTTCTAGGAAGCGCCTTGGCCCAAGGGGACCACCATGGGCACGGGCGCATGGCCCTGGCCGAGCTCCAAAAGCTCTCAGGCAAGGCCTTTGACATCGCCTTCATGTCCTTGATGATCGGACACCATCAGGGGGCTTTGGAGATGGCCCAGGCCTACCTCCAAACCGGCAAGGACCCCCGGGTCCGACGCGCGGCCCAGGAGATCCTCAAGGTGCAGCAAGGGGAAATCCTCCAGCTAAAACGGTGGCTTAAGGCCTGGTATGGCCTCTCCCCAGACCCACGCTACCGGGAGATCATGCGGGCGGATATGGGGCCCATGATGGCGGCCCTCATGGGGGGCAAGGCCCCTTCCCCGGAGCGGGCTTTCCTCGAGGGCATGATCCCTCACCACCAAGACGCGGTGGCCATGGCCCAACTTTGCCTTCGGCGGACGAACAAGAAGGAGCTTAGGGAGTTTTGCCAAGGGATCATCGCCCAGCAAAGCCGGGAGATCGACGAATTCCGAGCCTGGCTAAGGACCATGCCTTGAAAGGGGTTTAGGATAGGGGCATGGACCTTTTGGAGAAGGCCGTAGCCGGAGAAAGGCTAGGGGAGGAGGAGGCCCTGGCCCTCTTCGACCTCCCCCTACCCGAGCTCGCCGCCGCAGCCCACGAGGTGCGCCTGAGAAAAACCGACCCCGAGGTGGTGACCTTCCTCATCGACCGGAACATCAACTACACCAACGTCTGCACCGTGGCCTGCAGCTTCTGCGCCTTCTACCGCACGAAGAGGCAAAAGGACGCCTATACCCTCTCCTTCGAGGAGATCGCCAGGAAGGTAGAGGAGCTCTACGGGGTGGGGGGCCGGAGGATCCTCATGCAAGGGGGGGTGAACCCTGAGCTGCCCCTAGAGTGGTACCTGGAGCTCCTCCGCTACCTCAAAGGGCGCTTTCCCGACCTCCGGATCGACGCCTTCAGCCCGGAGGAGATCCTAGGCCTAGAGCGGCTTACCGGCTTAAGGGCCGAGGCCCTTTTAGAACGCCTCAAGGAGGCGGGTCTGGATGGCCTCCCCGGAGCGGGGGCCGAGATCCTGGTGGACGAGGTCCGCCTAAGGGCGGCCCCTGCGAGGATCCGCACCCGGGACTGGTACCGGATCATGGACGCGGCTCAGGCCCTAGGCCTCTACACCCTGGCCACCATGGTCATCGGCTTTGGGGAGGGCCCCAAGGAGCGGGTAGCCCACCTCCTAGGCCTAAGGGCCCAACAGGACCGGGCCCTAGAGGTACACCGGAACGGCTTTTCGGCCTTTGCCCTTTGGACCCTCCAGGTGGAGCACACCCGGCTCAAGGGCAAAGCCCCCGGGGCCACGGCCCACGAGTACCTGAAGACCCTAAGCATCGCCCGCCTCCTTTTGGACAACATCGCCCACTTCCAGGCCTCCTGGCCTACCCTGGGCTTCAAGGTGGCCCAGGCCGCCCTCTACTACGGGGCAGACGACTTCGGGAGCACCATGCTGGAGGAGAACGTGGTCTCGGCCGCCGGGGGGCATGGGCGCACCCACGCCACGGTGCGCCAGATCGTGCGGCACATCGTGGACGCGGGGTTTAGGCCCGCGGAAAGGGACCCCCTTTACCGGATCCTCCGCTACCCCGACCCCGAGGCCCTCCTAAGGGAGCCCGAAGAGCTCCCCATGGCCTAGCGCCTAAGCCCCTCCCGGATCTCCTCCAAAAGGGCCCCCAAGGGGCGGCCCTCCTCCAGGGCCCTGACCAGGGCGCTTCCCACCACCACCCCGTCGGCCACCGCGGCCTGGGCCGCGGTGGCCCGGCCCGAAACCCCAAAGCCCACGGCCACGGGCAGGGAGGTGCGGGCCTTGATCCGGGCCACGAGGTCTTGCACCTCCTCGGGAAGCTGGGGCCTCTCCCCGGTGACCCCGGTGACGGAGACCGCGTACACGAAGCCCCTGCAATGGGGGAGCACCGCCTCAAGCCGCCTAGGGGTGGAGGTAGGGGCTAGGAGGAATACGGTTTCCAAGCCCAGGCCCTGGGCCAGGCGGACGAGGCCCGGGTCCTCATCCGGGGGCAGGTCGGGGAGGATGAGGCCGGTAATCCCCGCCTCCCGGAAAAGGGTGAGGAAGCGCTCAGGGCCCCAGGCCAGGATGGGGTTGAGGTAGGTCATGAGGAAAAGGGGTTTTTCCGTGCGGGCCCGCACCTCCCTCACGAGCTCCAAAACCCCCTGGACGCTCATGCCCCGGCGCAGGGCGACCTCGCTCGCCCGCTGGATCACGGGCCCATCCCCTAAGGGGTCGGAGTAAGGAAGGCCGATCTCCAGGAGGTCCGCGTAGGGCAAAACCCCTTCCACCGCCTGCAAAAACCCCTCGGAGCTGGGAAACCCCGCGGTGAGGTAGGGGATAAGGGCCGCCCGGCCCTCCTCCCTAGCCCGCAGGAAAGCCTCCTCCGTGGTCAAAGCTCCCCCCCGAGGAGGCGCATGACCTCGGTCACGTCCTTATCCCCCCGGCCCGAGAGGTTGATGACCACGATCTGGTCCCTGTCCATGGTGGGCACCACCTTGGCCGCATGGGCGATGGCGTGGGCCGACTCCAAGGCGGGAAGGATCCCCTCGAGGCGGGCCAGGAGCCTGAAGCCCTCCAGGGCCTCCTCATCCGTGACGCTCACGTACTCCACCAAGCCCTCGTCCGCATAGTAGCTATGCTCGGGGCCCACCCCAGGGTAGTCCAGCCCCGCAGAGACGGAGTGGGCCGGGGTAATCTGCCCGTCGTGGTCGTAAAGGAGGTACATGTAGCTCCCGTGCAAAACCCCTCGGCGGCCCGCCCCAATGCTCGCCGCGTGCCTGCCCGTGGAAAGCCCCTCCCCCGCGGCCTCCACCCCGATCATCCGAGGCCTATTCCCCTTGGGCAGGTAGGCAAAGGGGGCGAAGAGGCCAATGGCGTTAGACCCCCCGCCCACGCAGGCCAGGAGGAGGTCGGGGTAGCGGCCGAAAAGCTCCTGGCTTTGGGCCATGACCTCGAGGCCGATCACGCTTTGGAAGTCCCGCACCATCATGGGGTAAGGGTGGGGCCCCACCACGGAGCCCAGGATGTAGAAGGTGGTGCGGACATGGGTGATCCAGTCCCGGATGGCCTCGTTGGTGGCGTCCTTGAGGGTGCGGCTCCCTTGGGCCACGGGCCGGACCTCAGCCCCCAGGAGCTTCATGCGGAAGACGTTTAGGGCCTGGCGGCGTACGTCCTCCTCCCCCATGTAGACCGTGCACTCTAGCCCGAAAAGGGCAGCCACCGTGGCCACGCTAACCCCGTGCTGCCCCGCCCCGGTTTCCGCGATCACCCGCCGTTTGCCCATGCGCTTGGCCAGGAGGGCCTGGCCCAGGGTGTTGTTGATCTTATGGGCCCCGGTGTGGAGGAGGTCCTCCCGCTTGAGGTAGACCTGGGCCCCGCCCCAGTACTCGGAAAGGCGCCGGGCGTGGTAAAGGGGGGTGGGACGGCCCGCAAAGGCCCTCAGGTAATGGCTGAACTCTTGGAGAAAATGGGGATCCTTCTTGGCCTCGAGGTAGGCCTCCAACAGTTCGTCCAAGGCCGGGATGAGGGTTTCGGGCACATAGCGGCCCCCATAGGGGCCAAAACGGCCACGGGCATCCGGCAAAGGAAAATCCGGCAGGGTGTACATGGTCCTCCCAAAGGGCGCCAAGCGCCGAAAGCTCCCTCCATCCTAGCACCCCTTAGGGGATCGAACCCTGGGGAGGGGCCCCAGGGGTGGCCTGGGCAGGGGCCCCCACGTGGGCTTGCGCCAAAAAGTAGGCCAAGGCACGCTCCTAGGGGCCCCGTTGGGGAACCTGGAAGCCCAGGCGGCATAGGGCAGCTAGGATAAACTCAAGCCCGTGGACTCTCTGGGACCCGAGATCCGGGTTTTGGACAAGGGCTTTGTGCGCCTGGTGGAGGTCATGGGCAACGACGCCTCCATCGTGCAGGCTGCCCGGGTCTCCTATGGGAAGGGGACCAAAACCGTGCGGGAAGACGCGGCCCTCATCGACTACCTCATGCGCCACCGCCACACGAGCCCCTTTGAGATGGTGGTCTTCAAGTTCCACGTCAAGGCCCCCATCTTCGTGGCCCGGCAGTGGTTCCGCCACCGCACGGCAAGCG
>JBEPYU010000034.1:0-13931 GCA_041641215.1 Thermaceae bacterium | reverse complement strand
CTTCCGCGCTCCCCGCAAAACCTCTTTGCCAACCGTGGTAAGCCGCATCCGTGGGGACCCCCTCTCTCCTGGAGTGGTCCCCACATTTTTACTCGTCCAGTCTCACATGTGTCTGGCCGGGTTCAGGGGTTGGGGTTTATGAGAGGGGGAAAATTGGGGAAAAGTACGTCCTGGACGTTTGCGCACGAGATTATGCATTTGGAAGATGAGAAATTGGGGTTTTCCACCGATAATCACTGATTGAACCGCTATGCGCATACACTTTGTGAAAAAAGGTGCTACTCGCGCTCGCAAAGGTGGGGACTAGGTCCTTACCCTTGACGCAGGGAGAAGGAGACATTAAACTTTGACTTGGTATAAGCTTTCGGAGGTGAGGATGCGAATTAGGAAGGTAGGGGTGGTCGGGGCTGGCACCATGGGGAGCGGGATCGCGGCCTTGGTGGCTAGTGCCGGGGTTCCCGTGGTGCTCTTGGACCTAAAGGGGCAGGGCCCTGACCCGAATGAACCGGCCAAGAAGGGTCTGGAGCGGGCCCTAAAGGGGCGCTTTCCCGCCTTCCTAGACCCCGAGCTAGCCCAGTACGTGGAGGTGGGAAACATCGAGGACGACCTGGGCAAGCTCAAGGCCTGCGACTGGGTCCTCGAGGCGGTGGTGGAAAAGCTGGAGGTCAAGCGGGACCTTTATGCCCGGCTCGAGGGGGTCCTCCACCCCAAGGCCATCGTGAGCTCCAACACTAGTAGCATCCCCATGCGCCTCCTCCTCGAGGGCCGCTCTGAAGGCTTCCGGCGGCGTTTCCTCGGGACCCATTTCTTTAACCCCCCGCGCTTTTTGAAACTCCTTGAGCTTATCCCCACCCCCGAGACGGACCCCGAGGTCCTCGAGGCCATCCGCCGCTTTGGGGAGCGCATCCTAGGCAAGGGCACGGTCCTGGCTAAGGACGCCCCGGGGTTCATCGCCAACCGGCTTGGGGTCTACGGGATGGTGGAGACCCTCCGCCTCATGGAGAAGTACGGCCTGGGCATCGACGAGGTGGACGCCCTCACGGGGGAGCTCCTTGGCCGTCCGCGGTCCGCCACCTTCCGCACGGGGGACATCACGGGGATCGACGTGCTCCTCCTCGTGGCCAAGGAGCTTTCCGAGGCCACGGGGGAGGATTTCCGCCTGCCCGGGTGGGTGGAGGCCTTGGCGGCTTCGGGCCGGCTTGGGGAGAAGACGGGGGCCGGCTTCTACAAGAAGGAGGGGGAGGAGATCCTCACCCTGGACCCCAAGACCCTGGAGTACCGGCCTAGGAAGCGCCTGGACCTCCCGGGGCTTGAGGGGCTCAAGGACAAGCCCCTAGGGGAGCGCCTAAAGGCCCTCCACGCCCTGCCCGAGCCCTATGGGCCCTTCCTGGCCGAACTTTTCGCCCGCTCGTCCCATTACACCCTCCACAAGGCCCCCGAGCTGGCCTACGACCCCCTGGCCGTGGACCAGGCCCTGGAGTGGGGCTATGGCTGGCAGGAGGGGCCTTTCAAGATCATGGACGGGGCGGGCTTGGACTATGTCCGCGCCCTCCTTGGGCGCTTTGGCCTCGAGGAGCCCCTCTGGACCAGGGGCCAGGCCCGGATCTATGGGGATGGGACCTACCTGGGCTTTGACGGGGCCTACCACCCCAGGCCCCCAAGGCCTGGGGTGATCCACCTCAAGGCCCTAAGGGAGGCGGGAGGGGTTCTCCATGCGGGTAAGGACGCAAGCATCCTGGACCTTGGGGATGGGGTGCTGCTCCTCGAGTTCCACACCAAGATGAACGCCATCGGGGAGGGGATCCTCCGGACCCTGGAAAAGGCCCTGAAGACCGTGGAGGAGGGGGAGTACCTGGGGCTTGTCATCGGCAACGAGGCGGAAAGGGCCTTTTCCGCAGGGGCCAACCTGGCCCTCATCCTCTCCCTGGCCCAAGAGGGGGAATGGGAGGAGCTCCGGCGGGCCACCTACGCCTTCCAGCAGGCCACCCAGTCCCTCCGCTATAGCCCCTTCCCCGTGGTGGTGGCCCCCTTCGGCCTGACCTTGGGGGGTGGGGCCGAGTTCACCTTGCACGCGGACCGGGTCCAGGCCCATGCGGAGCTCTACATGGGCCTGGTGGAGGCCGGGGTGGGGCTTCTCCCCGCAGGGGGCGGGACCAAGGAGATGCTCCTCCGCTTCACCCGGGAGCTTGCGGCCTACGCCCAGGCCGACCTCTTCGAGGGGGTACGCCGGGCCTTTGAGCTCATCGCCATGGCCAAGGTTTCGGAAAGCGCCCTCATGGCCCGGAAGATGGGCTTCCTCCGGGAGGGGGATGGGATCACCATGAACCGGGACTTCCTCCTCATGGACGCCAAGCGCAAGGTCTTGGAGCTGGCCCCGGACTACCGCCCCCCCTTGCCCCCACGGATCCCCGTCTTAGGGGATGAGGCCCTGGGGAACCTCAAGTACGCCATCTGGCAGTTCCGGGAGGCCGGGGAGATCACGGACCACGAGGTGCGGATCGGCCAGGAGATCGCCTGGGTCCTTTCGGGCGGGGGCGGTCCCCGGCGGGAGGTCACGGAGGACTTCCTCCTGGAGCTTGAGCGGGAGGCCTTCCTTCGCCTTCTCGGCACCCGCAAGACCCAGGAGCGCATCGCCCACACCCTCAAGACGGGTAAGCCCTTGAGGAACTGAAGGAGGATTGGCATGCGGGAAGCCGTCATCGTGAGCGCAGTCCGTAGCCCGGTAGGCCGGGGCAAACCCGGGGGAGCCCTTTCCACCCTTCACCCTGTGGACCTCTCTGCCCAGGTCATGCGGGCGGCGGTGGAGCGGGTAGGCCTAGACCCAAAGGAGGTGGAGGACGTCCTCTGGGGCTGTGCGGTGCCAGAGGGGCCTCAAGGGCTGAACATCGCCCGGCTTGCCCTCCTTCGGGCGGGTTTCCCCGTGGAGGTGCCGGGGGCCACGGTGAACCGCTTCTGCTCAAGCGGCCTCCAGACGGTTGCCATGGCCGCCCAGGCGGTGATGACCGGGATGGCCGAGGTGGTCCTGGCGGGTGGGGTGGAGATGATGAGCCAGGTACCCATGTCGGGCTTCGTCACCCGCCTCCATCCCGAGCTTACCCCCTCCGAGTGGAGCCCCGAGACCTACTCCACCTATATCGGCATGGGTTTCACCGCAGAAAGGGTGGCCGAGCGCTTCGGCATCAGCCGGGAGGACCAGGATCGCTGGGCCCTCCGTAGCCACCAAAGGGCCAAGGAGGCCTGGGAGGCCG
Source organism: Thermaceae bacterium (assembly GCA_041641215.1). Taxonomy (GTDB): domain Bacteria; phylum Deinococcota; class Deinococci; order Deinococcales; family Thermaceae; genus Thermus. The sequence goes on along the minus strand of JBEPYU010000034.1, from coordinate 10,683 downwards.
GCCGTTTCCCCGAGGTGGTTCCCATCCGGGTGCCCAAGGTCCGCTTCCAGGGGGCCAAGAAGGTGGTGGAGGAGGTCCTTTTCGAGAGGGACGAAACCATCCGTCCCGACACCACCCTCGAGGCCCTAAGCAAGCTCAAGCCTGCCTTCAAGAAGGGGGGCACGGTGACCGCGGGCAACAGCAGCCCCTACTCCGACGGGGCGGCCGCGGTCCTCGTCATGAGCCGGGAGAGGGCCCAGGCCTTGGGCCTCAAGCCGCTGGCCCGTCTCTTGAGCTTTGCCGTAGCCGGGGTGGAGCCCGATATCATGGGGGTCGGCCCGGTGAAGGCCGTGCCCAAGGCCTTGAGGGTGGCGGGCCTACGCCTCGAGGAGATTGACCTCATCGAGTTCAACGAGGCCTTTGCCGCCCAGGTCCTTGCGGTCATGCGGGCCTTGGAGATGCCCGAGGAGCGGACGAACGTGAACGGAGGGGCTATTGCCCTAGGCCACCCCTTGGGGGCCACGGGGGCCAAGCTCACCGCCCAGCTCCTAAGCGAGCTCGGCCGCCGGGGGGGCGGGTATGGCCTGGTGACCATGTGCATCGGGGGCGGCATGGGAGCTGCGGGGGTTTTCGAGGTGTACCCGAGCTAGGAGGTCCCTTATGGTAGAAGGGAAGAAGCTTTGGCAAAAGGGCGGCGGTTGGCTTTTGGAGTCCCCGGAGGGGATCTACACCCCGGAGGACTTTGACCCCACGGTCCGTGAGATCGCCAGGACCACCCGGACCTTTGCGGAGAGGGAGGTCCTGCCCCTCCTCGAGCGGATGGAACATGGGGAGCTCGAGCTTGGCCGGGAGCTCCTGAGGAAGGCCGGGGAGCTTGGCCTCCTCGGGGCCGAGACCCCAGAGGCCTATGGGGGGCTGGACCTTCCCAAGACCGTCTCCACGGTAATTGCGGAGGAGCTTTCTGGCCTTGGGGGCTTTGCCGTGACCCATGGGGCCCACACCACCTTGGCCATGCTCCCCATCATCTACTTCGGCACGGAGGAGCAAAAGGCCAAGTACCTCCCCAAGATGGTGACGGGGGAGCTCATCGGGGCCTACTGCCTCACGGAGCCTGGGGCAGGCTCCGACGCCCTTTCCGGCAAGACCCGGGCCGACCTTTCCCCGGATGGCCGCCACTACGTCCTGAATGGGGTCAAGCAGTGGATCTCCAACGCGGGCTTTGCCGACCTCTTCATCGTCTTTGCCAAGGTAGACGGGGAGAAGTTCACGGCCTTCATCGTGGAGCGGGGCTTTGGGGTCAAGGTGGGGCCGGAGGAGAAGAAGATGGGGATCAAGTCCTCCAGCACCCGCCAGGTGATCCTGGAGGACGTAAAGGTCCCGGTGGAAAACGTCCTTGGGGAGATCGGAAAGGGCCACAAGGTGGCCTTCAACATCCTCAACGTGGGCCGGTACAAGCTCGGGGCGGGCTCCATCGGCGGGGCCAAGCGGGCCTTGGAGCTTTCGGTCCGGTACGCCAAGACCCGGCAGCAGTTTGGCCGCCCCATCGCGGCCTTTGGCCTCATCCAGGAAAAGCTCGCGGAGATGGCCACCCGCATCTTTGCCGGGGAAAGCGCGGTCTACCGCACCATGGGCCTCATCGACGAGGCTCTTTGGGGCAAGAAGGGCCCTGAGGCGGTCATGGCGGGGATCGAGGAGTACGCGGTGGAGGCCAGCATCATCAAGGTGTTGGGCTCGGAGATCCTGGCCTACGCGGTGGACGAGGGGGTGCAGATCCACGGGGGCTACGGCTACTCCCAGGAGTACCCCATCGAGCGGGCCTACCGGGATGCCCGGATCAACCGGATCTTTGAGGGAACGAACGAGATCAACCGCCTCCTCATCCCCGGCATGCTCCTCCGGCGGGCCATGAAGGGGGAGCTTCCCTTGGTCCAGGCGGCCACCCGTCTCCAGGAGGAGCTCCTCTCCCCAAGCTTTGAGGAGCCCGAGGACCGGGAAGCGGCCCTCCTTGCGGGCCTCAAGAAGCTCGCCCTCCTCCTTGCGGGCCTAGGGGCCTTGCGCTACCAGACCAGGCTCGAGGAGGAACAGGAGCTCCTTGCCGTGGCCGCGGATCTCCTCATCGACATCTACGCGGGGGAAAGCGCCCTCCTCCGGGCCCGGCGCCTTGGAGGGGTGGCGGAGACCATGGCCCGGCTTTACCTCTATGGGGCCGCGGACCGGGCCCTTCTCCGGGCCACCCAGGTGGCCCCCCGTTTGGCCGAGGGGGATGACCTCTCCTTGGTCCTCTCCGCCATCCGCCGCCTCACCAAGCGCCCCCCGGTGGACTTCGTGGCCTTGAGGCGGGAGGTGGCGGCTAGGGTCCTCGAGGCCGAGGGTTACCCCTTCCGCCGTTAAGCCCAGGGGGGGCGGGGGACGCCCCCCTTGACCCTTCTGGGGATTTTAGGTATACCTAAATCATGGAAGAGATATTCCTAAAAGAGGTTTTCCTGCGGATCGCTGGGGAAAACCCCATGGTCCAGGCCCTTTGGGGAGGGCTTTTCATCGCCCTCATGAACGCCCTGGGCGCTCTCCTTATCTACGCCTGGCGCCGGCCTTCGGAGGGGGTCGTGGACACCGGCCTGGGCTTTGCCGCAGGGGTCATGCTCGCCGCGAGCTTCACCAGCCTCCTCCTCCCTGGGATCGAGTACGGGGGCCTCGGGCCGGTTCTTCTGGGCCTGGCCCTAGGGGTTCTCTTTATGGACCGGGCCGACCACCTGGTGCCCCATTTCCACCAGCGCTTCCTGGGTTACGAGGGGACGGCCTCGGGGGCGGTGGGGGTCCGGGTGGGCCTCCTCCTTATCCTGGCCATCGCCATCCACAACGTGCCTGAGGGCTTTGCGGTGGGGGTGGGGTTTGGCTCCGGGGAGGTGGGCCAGGGCTTGGCCCTGATGCTGGGGATTGGGTTGCAGAACTTCCCCGAGGGCCTGGCCTCGGCCGCCGCGGCCCTGGCCTTGGGGAGGGGTAGGCTTTGGTTTGCCGCTTACACCGGGATTCGTGCGGGGCTCGTGGAGCTCCCCGCGGCCCTCCTGGGGGCCCTTTTGGTGGCCTGGGTGGCTCCCCTCCTGCCCTACGCCATGGGGTTTGCCGCAGGGGCCATGCTCTACGTGGTGATCGATGAGGTGGTTCCTGAGACCCACCGCAAGGGGTATGGGCGCTGGGCTACCTTGGCCACCATGGTAGGCGCAGGGGTCATGCTCACCCTGGACGTCCTCCTGGGCTAGGGACCCTCGAGGCGCCACCTGGGCCCTTCCTTGGTGTCCTCTACGATGACCCCGAGGGCCCGAAGCTGGTCCCTGAGGCGGTCGCTCGTCTCAAAATCCCGCCTCCTCCTCGCCTCCTCCCGGAGCTCCAGGATGATCCGGATGAGGCCCTCTAGGAGGGGCCCCCCTACCCTTTCCTCCAGCACCCTTTCCGGGAAAAGCCCCAGGATCTCTTCCCCTAGGGTATGGAAGACCCTTTCCGTGCGCTCTAGGCTTTCCCGCCTGGCCTCGGGGAGAAGGCGGTTTAGGGCGGGCAAGAAGGCGAAGAAGGCGGCCAGGGCCTCAGGGGTAGCGAGGTCATCCTCAAGGGCCTTGAAGAAGGCCCGTTCCAGATCGTCCAGGGCCCGCTCGAGCTCCGGGGTGGTCCCAGGGGGGGCGGACCCTTTGCGGGCTCGTACCTCCCGGTAGGCCTGGAGGAGGCGGGCATACCCCCTCTTGGCCGCCTCGAGGCCCTCCCAGGTGAAGTCCATGGGGTTGCGGTAGTGGGTTTGGAGGAGGTAAAACCTCAGGGCCATGGGCTCATGGGCCTTGAGGAGGTCGTGGAGGGGGACGAGGTTCCCCGTGCTTTTGGCCATCTTCTCCCCTTGGAGGAGGACGTGGTTGTGATGGAGCCAGTAGCGGGCGAAGCGGTACCCTGCGCCCTCCGCCTGGGCGATCTCGCACTCATGGTGGGGAAACTGGAGGTCGATGCCTCCCGCGTGAATATCGAACCCTTCCCCCAGGTACTTGAGGCTCATGGCCGTGCACTCGATGTGCCAGCCGGGGTACCCCTCTCCCCAAGGGCTTTTCCAGCGCATGATGTGCCCGGGTTCCGCGGCTTTCCAAAGGGCGAAGTCCAGGGGGTCTTCCTTCTCCTCCCGCACCTCCACCCGGGCCCCCGCCCTAAGCTCCTCGATGCGCTTGCCCGAGAGCTTTCCGTACTCAGGAAAGGCCCGGACCCGGAAGTAGACGCTTCCCTGGCGTTCGTAGGCCAGGCCCCTTTCCAAGAGGCGCTCGATGAGGGCGATTTGCTCGGGGATATGGCCGCTTGCCCGAGGGGCGACGGAGGGCCTGAGGACGTTTAGGGCCCCCATGGCCTCGAAGTAGCTCCAGGTGTACTTCTCGGCCACCTCCATGGGTTCAAGCCTTTCCAGCTTGGCCCGGCGGACGATCTTGTCCTCCCCCTCTTCGTCCTCCGTGAGGTGGCCTACGTCCGTGATGTTGGAGACAAAGCGCACCTTGTACCCCTGGTGGAGGAAGTAGCGCCTCAGGACGTCGTACACCACGGGCCCCCGGGCGTGGCCCAGGTGGGGGTCGGAGTAGACCGTAGGCCCGCACACGTAGATCCCCACGTGGCCGGGCACCGCAGGCTCAAAGGCCACCTTGCCCCGCCTCAGGGTGTCGTAGAGGACCAGGCCCATGAGGGCATTATAGGGTGGCATAATGGCGGGGTATGGGCCGGATTGTACGGGGTTTGGCCGGAGGCGGTTCCTTGCGGGTGGTGGCCGCGGAGACCCGGGAGGTGGTGGAGGAGGCCCGGCGCCGCCACCACCTGGCCCCCACCCCCACTGCGGCCTTGGGCCGGGCCATGACCGGGGCCCTCCTCCTGGCCCAGCTCCTCCTCAAGACCCCCAAGGAGCGGATCCTCCTGCGCTTCGAAGGGGAGGGGCCCTTGGGGGGTCTTCTCGCGGAGGCGGACCTTTCGGGGGCGGTTAGGGGCTACGTGCGCCACCCCCAGGCGGAGGTGGCCCTAAGGGGGGATGGGAAGCTCGATGTGGGGGCCCTGGTGGGCCGGGGCACCTTGCGGGTGGACCGCACCCTGCCCAGCGGGGAGATCTACACGGGCACCGTGCCCTTGGTCTCGGGGGAGATCGCGGAGGATTTGGCCTACTACCTCTTCCAGTCGGAGCAGATCCCTTCCGCCCTTCTCCTTGGGGTGAGGGTCCAGGGGGAAGGGGAGGTGGCGGCCGCGGGGGGCGTGGTGGTCCAGGTCCTCCCGGGGGCGGAGGAAGGGGCCATCGCCCGCCTCGAGGCCAACCTAAAGGACCTCCCTCCCCTTACGGCCCTCCTTTTGGAGGGGGGCTTAGAGGGGGCTTTGGGGCGGATCCTCGAGGGCTTGGATTTCGAGAAGACGGACTTGCGGCCCCTAGGCTTCCCTTCGGGGGAGATCCCCGCCCGCTTCCAATGCCGATGTAGCCGGGAGAAGGCCCTGGAGGCCTTGGTCTTCTTTACCCCTGAGGAGCGGGAGGAGATGGTGGCAAAGGAGGGGGGGGCGGAGGTGGTCTGCCACTGGTGCGGGACCGTCTACCGCTTTACCCCGGAGGAGGTCCGCACCCTAAGGGCCGAGGTGCGTTGCCCAGACTGCGGGGCCCTTTGGCTTTACCCCAAGGGGGACGGCACCCTGGCCCATATCGAAGGGGAGGTCTGCCGCTGTGGGCGGAAGGTGGAGCTTCCCCCAAGCCCTTCGGCTTAGGCCCTTCCGGTAGAATACCCCTATGTTCAAGGCCATCCTCCTAGTCTACGAAGGGTTGCCCCACGCCAAGCGGGCCGCCCAAGTGGCCAAGGCCCAGGGGGCATGGCCGGCCCGGGCGGAGGGGGTTTTGGCCGAATCCCCTCGTCCCCTCCTCGTGGGTTAGGCTATGGAATACGAGACCTTGGCCGTGCTCGCTGGGCTTCCCGAGGACCCCTATGGGGCCGTGGGGCTTCCCATCTACGCCGTGGCGGCTTATGGTTTCCGGACCCTGGAGGAGGGGGCGGAGCGCTTCGCCAAGGGGGAGGGCTACGTCTACGCCCGGCAAAAAGACCCCACGAACCGGGCCCTCGAGGAAAGGCTTAAGGCCCTGGAAGGGGCCTTGGACGCGGTGACCGTAGCCACGGGCCAGGCTGCCACCTTCGCCGCCCTTTTCGCCCTCCTTCGGCCCGGGGATGAGGTGGTGGCGGCCAAGGGGCTTTTTGGCCAGACCCTAGGGCTATTGGGCCAGGTCCTGGCCCCTTGGGGGGTGGGGGTGCGGTACGTGGACCCCGAGCCCGACCGGGTGCGGGAGGCCTTGGGCCCTAGGACCCGGGTTCTTTTCGTGGAGACCGTGGCCAACCCCGCCCTGACCATCCCCGACCTCGAGGCCCTGGCTACCCTATGCGAGGAGCGGGGGGTAGCCCTCCTCGTGGACAACACCTTTGGGGCCGCAGGGGCCTTGGCCCGGCCCCTGGACTGGGGGGCCCACGGGGTGGTGGAAAGCCTCACCAAGTGGGCCTCGGGGCATGGCTCCGTCTTGGGGGGTGCGGTTTTGGCCCGGGAAACCGCCCTTTGGCAGGCTTTTCCCCCCTTCCTGGAAAAAGACCCCAAGGGGCAGGTGCCCTGGGAGGCCTGGGGCCCCCGGTGCTTTACGGAAAGGGTGCGGCAGCTTGGCCTTTCCCTCATCGGCCTAAGCCTTTCCCCTTTTCACGCCTACCTCCTCTTCCAGGGCTTGGAGACCGTGGCCTTGAGGGTGGGGCGGATGAGCCAAAGCGCCCTAAGTTTGGCCCAGGCCCTCCAGGGCCACCCCAAGGTGCGGCGTCTCCGCTACCCAGGCCTTCCCGAGGATCCCGCCTACCCCCGGGCCCAGAAGTACCTAAAGGCGGGGGGGCCGGTCCTCACCTTGGACCTTGGGAGCCTGGAGGGGGCAAGCCGCTTCCTAAGGGCCATCCGCCTCCTCAAGGCCCCAAACCTCGGGGATACCCGCACCCTCCTCGTCCACCCCTGGACCACCACCCATAGCCGCCTCAGGGAGGAGGCCCGCCTCGAGGCCGGGGTGACCCCGGGGCTTGTGCGGGTCTCCGTGGGCCTAGAGGACCCCAAGGACCTTCAGGACCTCTTCCTCGAGGCCCTGGCCGCGGCCTAGACCACCCAAAGCCCCCCTCGCATGAGGGGCACCCGGGTCCCGTCCTCATAGAGCCCGTCCACGTCCACTTCCCTTGAGCCGATCATCCAGTCGATGTGGACCAGGCTCCGGTTCCCCCCCCGGGCCTCCATGGCCTCCTCCGTGGGGTGGCCCTCGAGGTTTTCGGCGTAGGCCTGGCCGAAGGCGATGTGGCTGGCCGCGTTCTCGTCGAAGAGGGTATCCAGAAAGATCAGGCCGCTCTTGGCGATGGGGTTATCCGCAGGGACCAGGGCCACCTCCCCTAGGCGCCTTGCCCCCTCGTCGGCCTTTAGGGCCTCGAGGAGGACTTCCCCATTCTTCTCCGCCCCGATCTCCACGGCCAAGCCCCCCTCGAAGCGGGCCCAGATCCCCTCGATAAGCCTTCCCCCAAGGGCCAAAGGCCTCGTGGCCCGCACCACCCCCTCTACCCTCAGGCGGTGGGGGGCGGTGAAGACCTCCTCCGTGGGGATGTTGGGGTTGCAGAGGACGCCGTTTCGGGCCCGGGTAGCCCCGCCCTGCCACCGGTGCCCCTCGGCCAGGCCTACGGTGAGGTCCGTGCCCGGGCCCCGGAAGTGGAGGGCGTGGAAGCGCCGGGCGTTGAGGTAGTCCACCTTTTCCCTTAGCCTCCGGTTGTGGGCCTCCCAGGCCGCAAAGGGATCCTCCTCCAGGACCCGGGTGGCCTGAAAGATCGCCCTCCAGAGGCGCTCTTGGGCCTCCCCTTCGGGAAGCTCGGGGAAGAGGGCCTTGGCCCAGCCCGGATGGGCGAAGGGGACCAAGGACCAGTTGGTGGCGAACTCGGTGATGGCCTTAAGGGCGGGTTCCATGGCCCGGTTTTGGGCCCGCTGGGCGCGCCCAACCCGCAAGGGGTCTAGCCCCTCCAGGGCCTTGGGGTCGTTCCCCGTGATCCCTAGGCGGGCTGCTCCTTCCCGAAAGGCCCGGCCCATGCCCTCGTAAAGCCAGGCTGGGGCCCGCTCCAAGGCCTCCTCCGGCACCCGGACCAGCCTCTCCCGGGTGAGGAGGTTGTCCCCGTAGATCACCGTGACCAGGCTTGCCCCCCTTTCGTAGGCCTTTTGGGCCAGGAGGCGGGCGAACTCCAGGGCCTCGATGGGGGCGGTGACGATGACCTCCTGTCCGGGCTGGAGGTTTAAGCCCACCCGGATGGCGATCTCGGCCAACCTTTCCATGCCCTCGCGAACGGGTAACATCCCCAAGATTCTCCCCTAGCCTGGACCGTGGGTCAAGCCCAGCCCCGGGAGGATTGGGGCGCCCTGAAGCTCCTCTACAATGAGGGGGCATGCGGAACCGGGTCCTGGCACGGATCTTTGAGGAAATGGCCCTCCTGAGCGAGTTCTTGGGGGATAACCCCTTCCGGGCCCGGGCCTACGCCCAGGCGGCCCGGGTCCTAGGGGACCTGGACCTGCCCCTCGAGGAACTCGCCCGGGGGGGCAAGGAGGCCCTCATGGGTCTTCCGGGAATCGGCCCCGACCTTGCGGAGAAGATCCTGGAGTTCCTGGCCACGGGGGAGGTGGCCAAGCACCGGGAGCTCTTGGCCCGGGTGCCCCGGGGGGTCCTCGAGGTCATGGAGGTGCCGGGGGTGGGGCCCAAGACCGCCCGCCTCCTCTACGAGGAGCTAGGCATCGACAGCCTTCCCAAGCTGGAGGAGGCCCTAGGGCGCGGGGATCTCCTTAGGCTCAAGGGCTTTGGTCCCAAGAAGGCCGAAAGGATCCGGGAGGGCCTGGCCTTGCGCGCCCTAAGCGGCCGGCGCCATCCCTTGGGGCTGGTCTTGCCCTTGGCCCGCCGTCTCCTCGAGGCCTTGCGGGCCCTTCCGGGGGTGGCGGGGGCGGAGCTATGCGGCTCGGCCCGGCGGTACAAGGACACCGTGGGGGACCTGGACTACCTGGTGGCGAGCGACACCCCCTCTAGGGTGGTCCAGGCCTTCTTGGCCCTGGAAGGGGTGGACCGGGTCCTGGCCCAGGGGGAGGAAAGGGCCACGGTCCTCTTCGAGGGGATCCAGGTGGACCTCCGGGTGGTGCCCAAGGAGAGCTACGGGGCTGGGGTCCTTTGCCTTACAGGGAGCAAGGACCACTCCGTCCGCCTAAGGGCCTTGGCCCAGGAGAAGGGCCTACGCCTTTCGGAGTACGGGCTTTTCCGGGGGGAAAAGCGCCTGGCGGGGGAGACGGAGGAGGAGGTCTATGCGGCCTTGGGCCTTCCCTGGATCCCCCCTCCCTTGCGGGAGACAGGGGAGGAGGTGGATCTGGCCCTAAGGGGCCTCCTTCCCCCCCTCATCCCCTTCGGGGGGATCCGGGGGGACCTGCAGACCCATTCCACCTACTCCGACGGCAGGAGTACCCTGGAGGAACTCTGGCAGGCGGCCAAGGCCCTGGGGTACGAGTACCTGGCGGTCACGGACCACTCCCCCGCGGTCCGGGTGGCCGGGGGGCCTTCCCCGGAGGAGGCCCTAAGGCGCCTTCAGGCCATCCGTCGCTTCAACGAGCTCCACGGTCCCCCTTACCTCCTTGCCGGAGCGGAGGTGGACATCCACAAGGACGGAAGCCTGGACTACCCCGATGCGGTATTGGAGAAGCTGGACATCGTCCTCGTCTCCATCCACTCCCACTTCCGCCTGGACAAGGAGGCCCAAACCCAAAGGATCCTCAAGGCCTTGGAAAACCCCCATGTCCATGTCCTCGCCCACCCCACGGCCCGACTCCTCGGGAAGCGCCCCCCCATCGAGGCCCACTGGGAGGAGGTTTTCCGGGCAGCCTTGGCCCGGGGGGTAGCCCTGGAGATCGACGCCTCCCCAGAGCGGGTGGACCTGCCCGACGATCTGGCCCGCCTGGCCTACCGCATGGGCCTATGGCTTTCCCTTTCCACGGACGCCCATAGCGTCCACGAGCTTCCCCTTATGGAGCTTGCGGTGGGCACAGCCCAGAGGGCCTGGGTAGGGCCTGAACGGGTCTTGAACCTCCTCCCCTACCAGGGGCTCATGGCCTGGCTCCAAGACCGGCCGGCCCGAAGGGGGACCCTAGGGGAGGGCTAGGGCCCTGCCAAGGTCCCTTCCCCGGGGTTCGCTTGAGGGGCTATCGCTTTCCGGGCAAGGCCCTGTCGCCTTAGGGGCCCATTGCGGACGGCCTGGGGATCCCCTTCCCCCCGAAAGGGTAGGGAGGGCGTCCACCGTTCCATGAGATCCGGCGCCAAGCAGCTTAGAGGCTGTCGTAAAAGCCCTCCACGAGAGGCTACGCGGCCCTGGCCAGCCGCTTCACCAGTAAGCGTATCATGCCCAAATACATCCAGGCTTCCCCTACCTCAGGATGGTACTCGTAATCCTTCCCCAACCGTCGGTTCCGCCCCAGCCAGGCAAAGGTCCTTTCACCACCCACCGCTTGGGCAAAGGCTTGAACCCACTCTCCCGCGGAATCTCCGGCGTCTCCTCTCCTTCCCGCACCCAGACCCCTCGCACCCCCGCGTAGGGACGAGCCACCACCTCCATCTCCAACCCCAGGGAGGAAGCCAGTCCCGCAAGACCCCGGTAC
>JBEPYU010000033.1:0-14299 GCA_041641215.1 Thermaceae bacterium | reverse complement strand
GAGGGGGGCCTTGTTTGGCGGGAGGCTGGGGTGCTTGTGGTGCGGGTTTTGTTGCCGAAGGTTTTGGTTCAGGTGTTGGTCAGGAAGTGGCGAGCCCTGGGCTTGGGGCCGTTGGGGGGGACAAGAGATGAAGGTTTATGCGGGGTATGCGGGAGGTGCAAGTTTTGAGTTCGCGAAATAATCTTTCGCGAACGGACTGGGGCCATAACCGCCAAGAGGACTGCACCGGTCTTTGACCAAGTACAAGTTTGCGCCAACCCCCAATCGTGCAAAAACCCCGGGGGGTTGACGCACATCCCCCCTTGTGCTATTTTGACCTTAAGCAGCGAGGTTCGTCCCACCTCAGTTGCAGAGGTTCTTGAAAATGAAGATTAAGGTTTCATGAGAGCCTTGCGTACAGGACGGCATGTTGGCTCTTTTGACCGTACCTATGAGGGTTTGAAACGGAGGCTACCCTGCCGGAGCTCCTGAGCTCCAGGAGTGCTTTTGACCGTACCTATGAGGGTTTGAAACGGACCCTGCCGATGTGCTGGGGTCCGTAGCGCGACTCCTTTTGACCGTACCTATGAGGGTTTGAAACACACGTTAGGGGGGAGCAGTTAGTGTGGGGACGGAGGCTTTTGACCGTACCTATGAGGGTTTGAAACGCGGCGGTCCGGGGGGTAGAGGGCGAGAGTGATCGAACTTTTGACCGTACCTATGAGGGTTTGAAACCCGAACTCCTCCTCGCCATCAAGCGGTCCGTGGACGAGGAAGGGGTGCCTGGCCGCTTGGTCCTCACGGGCTCCGCCCACCTCCTCAAGCCACTAGCCCCCTTTAAGAAGGCGGATGCGGAAAGGCTGTTGGGGGAGTAGAGGCCAGGGCCCGAGGGGAGGCGGTGGCACTTCAGGAGAACCCAGCCCAGTGGCGGTAGGCAGGGTTTCGGCACCCATGGCCCCTAGACCTTACCCCGGGGATCCCCCGGGGGGGCTCGAAGCCCCGGGAACCCCCTCTAGGCCGGCCACCACCACCCTCGCCCCCAGGTCCCGGTAGGCCTGGAGGAGGGCCGGGTCCCCTTCCCCATCCGTGATCAGGGTGGCCTCGGGGAGGCGGGCGAAGAGGGCCAGGGTGGGCCGGCCCAGCTTGCTGGCGTCCGCAAGGACATAGGCCTCCCCCGCGGCCTCCAGCATGGCCCGTTTGGTCTCGGCCTCCAGGGGGTTAGGGGTGGAGTAGCCCCGCCCGTCCACCCCCGTGGCCCCCAGGAAGGCCTTGTCCGCCCGGTACCAGGCCAGGTTCCGCACGGTGGCCGGGCCGATGAGGGCCAGGCTATGGTGGCGTATCTGCCCCCCGAGGACCAGGACCTCAAACCCCGAGCCCTGGAGCTCCAAGGCGATGGGCACGGAGTTGGTGAGGATGAAAAGCCGCTGGAAGTGCCCCTTGAGGAGGGAGGCCAGGGCCAGGGTGGTGCTCCCCGCGTCCAGGAGGAGGGTATCCCCCTCGCGGATGAGCTCCAGGGCCTTCCGGGCGATGGCCCGCTTGGCCTCCAGGCGGTGCCGTTTTTTCTCCTCGAAGGAGGGGTTGAAGAGGACCTTGCGGGCCGGGACCGCCCCCCCATAGGTGCGCTGGACCAGCCCCCGGGCCTCGAGCTCGGAGAGGTCGGTGCGGATGGTCACCCGGCTTACGCGGAAGAGCTGGGCGAGCTCCTCCACGCTCACCTCCCCCCGGGTCTCCAGGAGGTCCAGGATGGCCCGGCGGCGCTCCGCAGGGGTCATGCCCCCTCCTTGGGGTCCCCCAGGGGCAGCCCCAGGGGGCGGCCCTCCCACTCCCCCTTGACCCAGGCCCAAAGGGGATCGTCCACGGGGGGCGTGGCCCGGGCCTCCCCCTCCAGCTCCCCTGCGAGGTAGTTCAGGTAGTAGACGTTGGCCCCCGGAGGGGCGGCCACCGGGTGGTACCCCCGGGGCACGGGGATCAGGTCCAGGTCCCGGGCCAGGCGGGCCTCCAGGAGCCCCTCCTCCCCGTAGCCCAGGTGGAGGGCGAAGGCCTCCCGGGGCTCCACCCGGTAGAGGTAGGTCTCCTCCAGGTAGGCCGAGCCCAGGCGGCCGTCGTGCCGGTGGGGGGGCCAGCCGGACCAGCGGCCCGAGGGGGTGTAGACCTCATAGAGGAGGAGGCGCTCCGCGGGGAGGTTGGCCCCCAGGATGTGGTTGACCTGGCGCAGGGCCGGCCCCCCGCCCCGCATCTCCCGGAGCATCTCCCCGGGGTGGAAGAGGCGCTCGGGGTAACGCCCCCGGGCCGGGGCCCCCCCTAGGGCCAGGAGGAAGGGCCCCTCCTCGGCCTCCAGGCGGAAGGGGGTGCCCGGGGGCAGGTAGAGGACCCGGGGAAGCTCCTGGAAGACCCCCTTCCGGGCCAGGGCGTAGGTGGCCTGGGGGGTCTCCACCCAGCCCCGGCCCTCCAGGGGGACCAGGGCCAGCTCGAGGCCCGGGGCCAGGCCCTCCCCTTCCCCCCCCACCTCGAGGAGGAGGAAGTGGAGGTAGCGCCAGCCCAGGGTTTCCGGATCAGCCCGCCTTAGGACGCGCAGGTGGCCTGCGAGACGGATCATGCCTCCACCTCCTCCACCTTAACCGGCCGGCCCTCCCTTAGGCTCAGGGTCCCCGCGAGGGCCAGGCGGAAGGAGAGGAGGGCGTCCTCGGGGCCCGGGCTCAGGGGCCGCCCCTCGAGGACCCCCCGGACGAAGGCCCTTAGCTCCCGGCGGTAGGCTTCGAGGAAGCGGTCCGTGAAGAAGTGGTAGTGGTCCATGCGCACCTCCTCCCCCGGGCCAAAGCGCAGGAGGGGGGTCTTGGGCAGGGCCTCCACCACCAGCTTGCCCCGGGCCCCGAAGACCTCCGTGCGGATGTCGTAGCCGTAGGCCGCCCGGCGGCTGTTCTCCACCACCCCGAGGGCCCCGTTTTGGAAGCGAAGGAGGAGGGTGAGGGTGTCGTGGTCCCCCACCTCGGTGATCCCCGGGTCCACCCGCACGACCCCCCAGGCCATGACCTCCACCACCTCCCCCACCAGGAAGCGGGCCAGGTCCAGGTCGTGGATGCTCATGTCCACCACCATCCCCCCCGAGGCCCGGAGGTAGTCCAGGGGCGGGGGGGCGGGGTCCCGGCTCACCGCCCGGAACTGCTCCACCTCCCCCAAGGCACCCTCCTCGAGGAGGGCCTTGGCCTGGAGGTAGCCGGGGTCGAAGCGCCGCTGGAAGCCGATCTGGAAGGGCACCCCCCTTTGGGCCACCTCCGCGAGGGCCTCCCGCGTGGAGGCCAGGTCCAGGGCCACCGGCTTCTCGCAGAAGATGGCCTGGCCCCGCCGGGCCGCCTCCCGGATGAGGGGGAGGTGGGTGGGGGTGGGGGTGGCGATGACCACCCCCTCCACCCCCGGGTCCTCCAGGGCCTCCAGGGGGTCCAGGTAGACCCGGTCCGCCCGGGCCAGGTAGGCCCCCCGCTCGGCCTGCTCCCGCAAGGGGTCGGCCACGGCCACCACCCGGGCCTCGGGGATGGACCCCAGAAGCTCCGCATGGAGCTGCCCTATCCGCCCCGCCCCCAAGAGGGCCAAGCCCAGCCTCCTCATGCCCTACCCCCCCTTTCCCGGAGGAAGGCCAGAAGCTCCTCCCTCCCTGGGCTAGCGTCTGCGCAGGCCAAGCGGCTAGCTACTAGGGCCCCCGCGGCGTTCCCCGCCCGCAAGGCCCCCTCCCAGTCCAGGCCCTGGAGGCGGGCCCAAAGGAGGGCCGCGGCGAAGGCGTCCCCTGCCCCCAGGGGGGTCACCACGGCCACGGGGAAGCCGGGAACCCAGAGGTGCTCCCCCCCGGGCAGCCAGACCCCGGCCCCCCGCTCCCCCCCCTTGACCACCAGGGCCTCCAGGCCTGCCCCCAGGGCCTCGAGGATCGCCCCCTCCAGGTCCCCCTCCACCTCGGGTTCCGTGGCCTGGTGGTCCAGGATGCGCACCGCCTTGGCCCTTAGGGCCCGGACCTCCTTCTCCCCCCCGATGGCCACGTGGACCAGGGGGAGGAAGCGCCGGAGGACCACCCCGTAGGCCCGGGGGTCGGGCCACTGGGTGGGGCGGAAGTCCAGGTCCAGGTAGAGGGTGACCCCCGCCTCCCGCGCCCGCTCCGCCAGGGCAAAGACCGCGCTCCGGGCGGGCTCTTGGGCCAGGGCCGTCCCCGAGACGAAAAGGACCCGGGCCCTCTCCACGGGGACCCCCTCCAGGTCCTCAAAGGTGAGGGCGAAGTCGGGGGCCTTCTCCCGGTAGAAGGTCAGGGGGTACCGCCCTTCCTCCCGGAAGAGGACCACCGCGGGGGTCCGGTACCCCCCCTTGGGGAAGACGTAGGCCGTGTCCACCCCCTCCTCCGCCAGGCGGGCCAGGACGAACTCCCCCACGGCGTCCTCCCCCACGGCGCTCACCAGGGCCGCCCTCAGGCCCAGCCGGGCGGCCCCCACGGCCACGTTGAGGGCGTTGCCCCCGATGAAGGCCCCAAAGGCCCGGGTCCTGCCCCGGGGGGCCTCCTCCAGGGCGTAGAGGTCCAGGGAAAGGCGCCCCACGGCCAGGAGGTCGAGCCCTTCCCTCACCACCCCACCACCTCCCTCAGGTAGGCCCGGCTCCGGGCCGCGCTCTCCTTGGGGGTCCCCATGCCCGGGAGGACGTCCTGCTCCACGGTGAGGAAACCCCGGTAGCCCAGGTCCAGGAGGAGGCGGATCACCTGGCGGAAGTCGATGGCCCCCCGGCCCAGCTCCGTGAAGAGCCCCTCCCCCAGGGCCCTCCGGTAATCCCACCCCTCCCGGCGGGCCCTTTCGGCCACCCGGGGGTCCAGGTCCTTGAGGTGGACGTAGCGGATGAAGGGGCCGAAGCGCCGGATCCCCTCGAGGACCACCTCCCCCTCGGAGACCCCGCTCCCATAGAGGTAGTGGCCGGTGTCGAAGACCAGGGGGATCCCCGTGAGCTCGAGGAGGCTGGCCACCTCCTCCGGGGTCTCCACGAAGCTCGCCGCGTGGGGGTGGAAGACGGTCTCCAGCCCGGTGGCCTCCCGCACGGCCTCCCGGATCCGGCGCACCCCCCGGGCCAGGCTCCGCCAGGCCCCAGGGGAGAGCCCGTCCTCCGGGCGGATCCGCCCCGCCTTGGCCAGCCGGTTGGGGTCTTGGCTGTGCAGGTCCGCGAGGACCAGAAGGGGCTTCCACCCGGGGTCCAGGTCGGCCAGGGCCGCGAGGAGGCGGGCGGTCCTCAGGGCCCGGGCCTCCCCCTCCCCGTGGCTGGCCTCCTCCGCCAGGGGGACCCCCTCGAAGCCCCCGAGGAGGACCAGCCCCCGCTGGAGGAAGGCCGCCCTCAGGGCCAGGGGGTCGGTGGGCATGTAGCCGTAGTCCCCAAGCTCGCTCCCCTCGTAGCCGGCCTCCTTGAGCTCGTCCAGCATCTGGGCGTAGGGAACCCCCTGGCCTAGGCCCTCGATGGTGCCCCAGGAACAGGGGGCGTTGCCGAAACGGAGAGGTCCTTTCATGGCCAGAAAAAGCGCCGCCGCTTGAGGGCCTCCTCGTAGCCCTGGCGGGCCGCCCGCACCTCGGGCCGGGGGGAGGTCTCGGCCACGGGGACGTCCCAGAAGGCGAAGCCCGGGGTCCGCTTGGCGGGGTCCACGTGGACCACCACCACCCGCACCCCCTCCTCCCCGCGGGCCTCCCCCAGGGCGGCGGCCAGGGCCTCCCGGGTCCCCACCTCCCAAACCCTGGCCCCAAGGGCCCGGGCATGGCCCGCGTAGTCCACGTGGAGGGGGCGGCCCGCCCGGTCCTTGAGCTCGTTGCCGAACTCGGGGGAGCCCAGGCTTCGCTGGAGGCCGTGGATGGACTGGAAGCCTTGGTTTTCCACCAGGATCACCAGGAGGGAAAGCCCGTAGGCCCTCGCGGTGACGAGCTCGGAGTTCATCATGAGGTAGCTCCCGTCCCCGATGAAGACCAGGGGTTCCCGGTCCGGATGGGCGAGCCGAACCCCGATCCCCGCGGGGATCTCGTAGCCCATGGTGGAGTAGCCGTACTCCACGTGGTAGCCCCGGGGATCCCGGGCCCGCCAGACCTTGAGGAGGTCCCCGGGCATGCTCCCCGCGGCGTTGATGGCCACCCCCTCGGGGAAGGCCCGGTTGACCAGGGCGATGGCCTCCGCCTGGCCCAGGCTCCCCTCGCCCCGGGTGAACTCCCCTAGCCGCTCCTCCCAGGCCTCCTTGAGGGCCCGCACCTCCTCCCGGTAACCCTCCTCCACCCGGTAGTCCCCGAGGGCCTCCTCCAAGGCCAGGAGGGTCTCCCGGGCATCCCCCACCAGGGCCACCCCCCCTAGCTTATGGGCGTCCATGGGGGAGAGGTTGAGGCCCACGAAGCGGACCCCGGGGTGCTGGAAGAGGGTTTTGGAGGCGGTGGTGAAGTCCGTGAGGCGGGTGCCCACGGCCAGGACCAGGTCGGCCCCCTCCGCGAGCCGGTTGGCGGCTAGCCCCCCGTTCACCCCCACCGGGCCCACGTTCAGGGGATGGTCCCAGGGGAGGCTGCCCTTGCCCGCCTGGGTCTCGGCCACGGGCAGGCCGCGCTGGGCCAAGCGGCCCAGGGCCTCGGAGGCCCCGCTGTACCGGACCCCGCCCCCGGCGATGATCAGGGGCCTGCGGGAGCGCTTGAGCATCCCGGCCACCTCCTCCACCACCTCGGGCTCCGGGGGGGGCCTGCGCACCCGGTAGACCTTGGGGGCGAAGAAGGCCTCGGGCCAGTCGTAGGCCTCGGTGAGGAGGTCCTCGGGCAGGGCCAGGGTGACCGCCCCCGTCTCCACGGGGTCCGCCAGGACCCGCATGGCCTGGGGCAGGGCGGCGAGAAGGGCCTCGGGCCGGGTGATCCGGGCGAAGAAGCGGGAGACGGGCTTGAAGGCGTCGTTGACGCTGGCGTCGAAGTCCAGGGGGTGCTCGAGCTGCTGGAGCACGGGGTCGGGGAGGCGGTTGGCGAAGTAGTCCGCGGGCAGGAGGAGGACGGGCAGGCGGTTGATGGTGGCCGCGGCCGCCCCCGTGACCATGTTGGTGGCCCCGGGGCCGATGGAGCTGGTGCAGGCGAAGGTGGAAAGCCGGTCCTTCTGCTTGGCGTAGGCCAGGGCCGCGTGGACCATGGCCTGCTCGTTCTGGAAGCGGTAGAAGGGGAGGTCCAGGGCCTCCCCGTCCAGAAGGGCCTCCCCTAGGCCCGGGAGGTTCCCGTGCCCGAAGAGGCCAAACACCCCTCGGATCAGGCGTTCCCGCTGACCGTCCCGTTCGGTGAACTGGACGGCCAGAAAGCGGACCAAGGCTTGGGCTACCGTCAGTCTCATGGGTCCACCTCCAGGGCTTCGGCCTTACCGGCCATGAGGCGGGCCAGGCTCGCGGGGTCGAGCTGGTCCCGGCCGTAGGTGCCAAGGCTTTCCCCTTGGAAGAGGACGGTGAAGCGGTCCCCCACGGAAAGGGCGTGGAGGGGGTTGTGGGTGATGAAGACCACCCCCAGGCCCCGCTCCCGGAGCCTCCGGATCACCTCCAGGACCTGGGCGGCCTGCCTCACCCCGAGGGCGCTCGTGGGCTCGTCCAGGATGAGGAGCTTGACCCCCGGGTGGACGGCCCGGGCGATGGCCAGGGCCTGCCTTTGCCCCCCGGAGAGGGCGCTGACCGGCTGGTGGAGGTCCCCTAGCTCGACCCCCAGTTCCCCTAGGCGCTGGCAGGCCTCGGCCTCGGCCCGCCGGAGGTCCAGAAGGCCCCAGGGCCCCGTGGGCTCCCGGCCCAGGATGAAGTTCCGGAGGACGCTCATCAGGGGCAAAAGGGCCAGGTCCTGGTATACGGTGGCGATGCCCAGGGCCATGGCCTCCCGGGGGGAGGTGAGGCGGACGGGTACCCCCTCGAAGAGGTAAAGCCCCCGGTCGGGGGGGAAGACCCCGGAGAGGATCTTGATGAGGGTGGACTTGCCCGCCCCGTTGTCCCCGAGGAGGCAGTGGACCTCCCCGGGGAAGACCTGGAAGGAGACCCCCTTAAGGGCCACCACCTGGCCGAAGCGCTTCTCCACCCCCTGGAGCTCGGCCAAGGGCCTCATCTCCGCCCCCCCAAGGCCAGCCGCCGCAGGTAGCGGTTCAGGATCACGGAGAGGAGGATCATCCCCCCGAGGAAGGTGAGGTACCAGTCCGTGTTGACCCCCGTGAAGAAGATCCCCATCTGGGCCATCCCCAAGGTAAGGGCCCCCAGGCTGGCCCCCAGGACGGAGCCGTACCCCCCGGTGAGGAGGCACCCCCCCATGACCGCGGCGGCGATGGCCTCGAGCTCCTTGCCCTGGCCCCTGAGGACATCGGCCGAGCCGGTGTTGAGGACCTGGATGAGGGAGAGGAGGGCCGCAAGGAGGGACATGACCACGAAGAGGGTGAGCTTGACCTGGGCCACGGGGACCCCGTTGTTGCGGGCCGCCACGGGGTCACCCCCTGCGGCGAGGATCCAGTTGCCGAAGCGGGTGCCGAAGAGGAGGTAGGTGAAGAGGGCGGTGAGCCCCAGCCACCACCACACGGAAAGGGGCAGGCCCCCCAGGTCCCCCATGAGGAGGGCGGCCAAGGGGTCCCCCTGGGCGGGTTCGGAAAGCCCGGAGAAGCGGGTGAGGTTGGTCACCTCCCGGGTGATGGCGATGGTGAGGCCCCGGAGGATGTAGAGGGTGGCCAGGGTGACGATGAAGGAGGGCAGGCCGGTCCTCAGGACCAAAAGGCCATTGGCCAGGCCCACGAGGCCGGCGAGGAGCAGGGCCGCAAGGATGGAGGCCCAAACAGGCAGGCCGAAGACCTGGACCCCGAGGGCGAAGACCATCCCCGTGAACCCGATCACCGAGCCGAGGCTCAGGTCGAACTCCCCCGCGATCATGAGGAGGGCCGCCCCCACGGCCACGATCCCCAGTTGGGCCGCCACCTCCAGGTACCCCCGGGCGCCCTGGAGGGTGAGGAAGCCCTCCCGGCCCGCGAGGAGGCTGAAGAAGGAGAAGACCGCGACCAGGCCGATGAGGGCCCCGACCTCGGGGGCGAGGAGAAGGCGCCGGGCCAGGGGCCTCACCACCTTTCCACCACCACCTTCCTTTGGGTGTAGAAGAGGAAGGCGTCGGGGCCGTGGGGGTGGAGGTCCCCGAAGAAGGAGGCCCGCCAGCCGGAGAAGGGGTAGAAGGCGAAGGGCTGGGCCACCCCCACGTTCACCCCCACCATCCCCGCCTGGACCTCCTCCCGGAAGCGGCGGGCGGCCTTGCCGCTTTGGGTGAAGAGGCTGGCCATGTTCCCGTAGGGCACGGCGTTGGCCTGGCGGATGGCCTCCTCCAGGCTGGCCGCGTAGGAGACGGAGAGGACGGGGCCGAAGATCTCCTCCCGGCCCACGGCCATCCCTGGGGAGACCCCGTCCAGGATGGTGGGCCCCAGGAAGAAGCCCGGCCTCTCCAAGGCCCAGCGGCCGTCCAAGGCCAGCCGGGCCCCCTCCTCAAGCCCCCGCTCCACGTAGCCCAGGACCTTCCGCCTGTGCTCCTCCCGGATGAGGGGGCCAAGCCCGACCCCCTCTTCCCAGCCCGGGCCCACCCGGAGGGCCCGGGCCCCCTCCACGAGCCCCTCCAGGAGGCGGGGCCCCACCTCCCCCACGGCCACGGCTACGCTCCCCGCCAGGCACCTCTCCCCTGCGTTTCCGAAGGCGGAGTTGAGGATGGCCGGGATGGCCTGGTCCAGGTCCGCATCCGGCAGGACCACGAGGTGGTTCTTGGCCCCCCCGGCCGCGGAGACCCGCTTGCCGTTTTGGGCGGCCAGGGCGTAGACCCTGCGGGCCACGGGCTCGGAGCCCACGAACTGCACGGCCCGCACCTCGGGGTGGGTGAGGAGGGCCTCCGTGGCCTCCCGGGCCCCGTGGACGAGGTTCAAGACCCCCTCGGGGAAGCCGGCCTCCAGGAAGAGCTCGGCCAGGCGCACGGCCCCCAAGGGGGTGCGCTCCGAGGGCTTGAGGACGAAGGTGTTCCCCGCGACCACCGCGATGGGGAACATCCAGAGGGGGATCATGACGGGGAAGTTGAAGGGGGGGATGCCGGCCACCACCCCCAAGGGGTAGTGGTAGAGGTTCTGGTCCACCTCCCGGCTTACCCCCCGTAGGGTGCGGCCCTGGAGGAGGGTAGGGGCGGAGAGGGCGAAGTCCACTACCTCGATCCCCCGCCGCACCTCCCCCCGGGCCTCCTCCAGGGTCTTCCCGTGGACCTCGGTGACCAGGCGGGCCAGCTCCTCGAAGTGCTCCTCCAGGAGGACCTTGAAGCGGAACAGGAGGCGGACCCGCTCCATAAGGGGGGTCTGGCTCCAGGCGGGGAAGGCCTTGGCCGCTGCGGCCACCGCCTCGGCCACCTCCTCCGCCCCCGAGAGGGGCACCTCCTCCAGCACCTCCCCCGTGGCCGGGTTGTAGACCGGGAGGGCCTGGCCCTTGGCCTCCTTCCAGGTCCCGCCGATGAGGTTCCTCAGCATGGCCTCAGCGGATGCCCCGCTTGGTGAGCTCGATGACCTGGCGGGCGTTTTCCGGGGTCACGAAACCCGGGCCGGTGAGGACCAGGTCGTTGGCCGGGAGGAGGCCGTAGCGCTTGTAGAGGGTGAGGAACACGATGGGCAGGTAGCCCTGGAGGTACTGCTGCTGGTCGATGGCGAAGTCCATCTCCTTCTTCTGCAAGGCCTCCAGGACCGCTGGGGAGAGGTCAAAGGTGGCGAAACGGATGCGGCCTAGCCGCCCGGCCTGGCGCAGGGCCTGGAGGGCGGGCTCAGCCCCCACGGGACCCAGGGTGAGGACGGCCTCCACCTGGGGGTTGCGCTGGAGGTAGCTGACCATGGCGTTCCTAGCCTCGGTGAAGTCCGTCTTGACGGCCAGGATCTCCACCTTGGCCCCCAGGCCATCCGCGAATCCCTTGCAGCGCTGGTCCAGGCCCACGTTGCCCACCTCGTGGTTGACGCACACCGCGCTCTTCACCCCGAGGGCCTTCATCCGCTCCCCAGCGGCCTTCCCCGCGATGTACTCCTCCTGGCCCACGTGGACCAGGACGCCGAGCCGCTTGAAGACGTCCGCCCCAGAGTTGATGGAGATCACGGGGATCCCCGCCCGGACCGCGGCCTGGATGGGGCGCCCCAAGGCGTTGGCGTCGGGGATGGAGACCACAAGCCCATCGGGCCGGGCTGCCACTGCGGCCTCGATGAGCTGGGCCATCCGCACCATGTCGAAGGTCTGGGGGGCTTGGTAGTCCACCCGGACCCCCATCTCCTTGGCCGCCTGGTCCACCCCGTTTTTGACCACGGACCAGAAGGGGTCCGCGGCCTGGCCGTGGGTGACCACGATGAAGCGGAGCTGCTGCCCCATCCCCCAACCCAAAACCGCCGCCAAGAGGACCAAAAGCGCCTTAAACCGCCGCATGCCTCACCTCCTTGGGTTCTTTCACAGCGTAAGGCACGGGGTTTTGTTTTGTCAAGTAGGACCCCCTTGGCTCCTCTCAACTTTCCCTTCGTTAAGGAACCCCGGGGCCGGGAGGCCACCTGCCCCTTGGGAACCCCTGACCCAGGGCTGACCGGAGGCTCTTATCAAGGGGACGTGCGGGTCTGGGCCTTCCTCCTCCCCACGGTGGCCTTCCTCCTCCTCTTCACCTACCTCCCCATCCTGAGGATCGCCCTGGAGGCCTTCCCCGCCCTTCCCAAGCTCCTCAGCGGGGAAAACCTGAATAGCCTCCGGATCACCCTCCTCTACCTCCTCCTCACCGTTCCCCTCTCCGTCCTCCTGGGCCTCCTTGCGGCCTTGGCCCTGGGGGGGGAGGGCAGGTTCCGCCAGGCCCTCCGGGCCCTGGTCTTCCACCCGGTGGTCCTGCCCACGGTGGCCTTCGCAGCCATCTTCCTCTACCTCCTGAACCCCTTGGGGCCCCTAGCGGGCCTCCTCCGGGCGCTTGGCCTGCAAAACCCCTTGGGGGACCCCCTGGGGGCCTTCCTGGCCGTGGTGCTGATCGGGGTGCTGAAGGACGCGGGGCTCTACATGCTCTACTACCTGGCGGGCCTACAGAACCTCCCCAAGGAACTCCTGGACGCGGCCCGGGTGGACGGGGCGGGACGCCTCCAGGCCTTCCTCCGGGTCACCTGGCCCCTCCTCACCCCCACCACCTTCTTCGTGGGGGTGATGGCCGCCTTGGGGGCCCTGTACAAGGTGGACCATATCTTCATCCTCACCAAGGGGGGGCCGATAGGGGCCACGGACCACCTCCTCTACCGGGTCTACGTCCTGGGGTTTGAGTACTTCGACTTCCCCTCGGCCTCCGCCTTGAGCCTGGCCCTCCTCGCCCTCCTCTTCCTCCTCGCCCTCCTGGCCCTCCCCCGGCTGGAGAAGGGGGTGCACTATGAGGCTTAGGAGGGCTAGCTGGCCCCGGGGCCGCCCGGGCAACCCCCTCTGGGGGATGGGGCGCCTCTTGGGGGAGGTCCCCGCCCTCCTGGTGAGCCTCCCCTTCCTGGTGCCTGCGGGCCTGACCCTCCTTGCGGCCTTCATCCCTACGGGAAGCCTGAACCGAGGGGAGCTAGGCCCCTTTACCCTGGAAAACTTCCAGTTAGCCTGGGCTTCTGCAGACTTCCCCCGGCTTTACCTGAACACCGCCCTCTTCGCCTTTGGCCTCCTCCTGGTGCAGCTTTTCACCGTGACCACCGCGGGCTTCGCCTTAGCCCAGCTGGGCGCCCAGGGGCGGAACGGGGTCTTCTACCTGGTCCTACTCCAGCTCTTCCTGCCCCCCGCGGCCCTCATCCTGCCCAACTTCCTCACCCTCAAGGCCCTGGGGCTCGCCGACACCCTCACGGGCCTGGCCCTGCCCTACGTGGCCTCGGCCACCGGGGCCTTCCTCCTGCGGCAGGGCTTCCGGCAGATCCCCCGGGAGCTCGTGGAGGCCGCGGTGGTGGACGGGGCCACCCCCTGGCAGGTCATGACCCGGGTGCTCCTGCCCCTGGTGCGGCCCCACCTGGCGGCCTTTAGCCTGGTGAGCCTGGTCTACCACTGGAACGAGTTCCTTTGGCCCTTGGTGGTGATCCAAAGCCCGGAGAAGCGGGTGCTCTCCTTGGGGTTTGCGAGCTTCGCCCGCTCCGCAGAAAGCGGGATGGAGTGGGGGCTTATCGCTGCGGGGGCCCTGCTCGTAGGGCTCCCCATGGTCCTGGCCTTCTCCCTCTTCCAGAGGGCTTTCGTGGCCTCTTTCGCCCGGAGTGGGCTGAAGGGATAAGGAGGTGGGTATGCGGAAAGGATGGTCTAAGGGATGGGTCCTGGTGGTCCTGGCCCTGGCCGGTCTGGCCCTAGCCCAGAGGAAGACGGCCATCACCTTCTACTACCCCGTGGGGGTGGCCGGGCCCTTGGCCCGGTACATCGAGTCCTACGTGGCCGACTTCGAGAGGCAAAACCCCGACATCGAGGTCAAGACGGTCTTCGGGGGGAACTACCCGGAGAACCAGGCCAAGGTGCTGGCCGCGATCCGGGCGGGCACACCCCCGGACACGGCCATCCTCCTCTCCCAGGAGCTCTTCACCCTGCTTTCCCTTGGGGTCATCGAGCCCTTCGACCCTTACATCGCCCAGGACCGGGAGCTTAAGCAGGCGGTGGCCGACTTCTTCCCCGCCTTCATGATGAACTCCACCCTGGACGGCAAGGTCTATAGCCTCCCCTTCCAGCGCTCCACCCCCATCCTCTACTACAACAAGGAGGCCTTCCGGGAGGCGGGGCTGGACCCCGAGAAGCCCCCTGCCACCTGGGAGGAGCTGGTGGAGTACGCCAAAAGGCTCACCAAACGGGACGCCCAGGGCCGGGTGGTGCGCTATGGGGTGGCCATCCCCACCGGGGACCGCTCCACCTGGCTCCTTGAAGCCCTCACCATCCAGGCGGGGGGTCTCCTCTACGACCCCCAGGGCCGGGGGTGCAAGGTCTTGGTGAGCACGGAGGCCACCCGCCAGGGCATGCAGTTCAAGCGGGACCTGGCCCTGGTCCACAAGGTGAGCCCGGAAGGGATGGTGGACTGGGGCACGACCCCCGGGGACTTCGCTGCGGGGAAGGTGGCCATGATCTACCACTCCACGGGCTCCTTGGGCTTCATCCGCACCAACGCCCGCTTCCCCTTCGGCACGGCCTTCCTGCCCAAGAAGGTCCGCTATGGGGTCCCCACGGGCGGGGCCAACTTCTACCTCTTCAAGGGCTCCGACCCGGCCAAGCGGGAGGCCACCTTGCGCTTCATCAAGTACATGGTGAGCCCCGAGCTCCAGGCCCGCTGGGGCCTGGACTCGGGCTACGTGGCGG
>JBEPYU010000032.1:0-14569 GCA_041641215.1 Thermaceae bacterium | reverse complement strand
CTTCCGCGCTCCCCGCAAAACCTCTTTGCCAACCGTGGTAAGCTGCATCCGTGGGGACCCCCTCTCTCCTGGAGTGGTCCCCACATTTTTACTCGTCCAGTCTCACATGTGTCTGGCCGGGTTCAGTATAATGGGGCTGCAGGGTGTCCTGGTAGGATCCCCCCCATGGAGACGGCCATCACAAGGATGCTGGGCCTCCGTTACCCTATTGTGGCCGCCCCCATGTTCCTCGTGTCCAACGGCCCCCTCCTCCAGGCGGTGGCCGAGGCTGGGGGCATCGGGGTGATCCCGAGCCTTAACTTCCGCACCCACGAGGCCTTCCGGGAGTTCCTCGAGGGCTTCCCCAAGGGCCTGCCCTTTGGGGTGAACCTCATCCTCAAGGACAACCCCCGTCTTCGGGAGGACCTAGAGGCGGTGGTGGAGCGGAGGGTGCCCCTGGTGGTCACCTCCTTGGGCGACCCCACCCCGGTGGTGGAGCGGGTGAAGGCCTATGGGGGGGTGGTCTGGTGCGACGTGGTGGGCCTGCGCCACGGGAGGAAGGCCGTGGAGGCCGGGGCCGACGCCCTGGTGGCCGTGGCCTCGGGGGCGGGGGGGCATGCGGGCCAGGTGAGCCCCTTCGTCCTCGGCCCCTGGCTCAAGGAGGCCTTGGGGGTGCCCGTCCTCATCGCCGGGGGGATCGCCACCGGCAGGCAGGTGCTTGCGGCCTTGGCCCTGGGGGATGGGGTCTATATCGGCACCCGCTTCATCGCCACCTGGGAGTCCGCGGCCCCCCTGGAGTACAAGGAGGCCCTCCTCAGGGCCACCCCGGAGGACATCGAGTACACCCCCGAGGTCACGGGGGTCCCTGCGAACTTCCTCAAGGCCTCCCTGGAGCGATTCCGCAAAGATGGGGGCAAGGCCTGGAAGGAGGTCTACTCCGCGGGGCACGGGGTGGCCTTCATCCGGGAGATCCCCTCGGCCAAGGAGGTGGTGGCCCGGCTCGTGCGGGAGTACGAGGAGGCCAAGAAGGCCCTGCCTTAAGGGGGTTTTGGGGCTTTAGGGGATGCGGGCGCTCTTTTTCTTCCTCCTTTCCTTGGCCCAGGCCTGGGCCCAGTACGACCTTGTGGTCTACGGGGCCACGCCCCAAGGGGTGATGGCGGCGGTGGCAGGGGCCCAGGAGGGGCTTAAGGTTCTCCTTTTGGAGCCCGGGCGGGGTGTTGGGGGGGTGCTCACCCAGGGGTGGCTTGCCACCTTGGACCTGGCCAAGGACCGCCAAGGCCTCCTGCAGGGCGGCCTCTTCCTGGACTTCTACCGCCGCATCGGGCAGGAGGCCTCCTTTGACGTGAGGGAAGCGGAACGGGCCTTTTGGGCCATGCTCCGGGAGGCTGGGGTGGAGGTGCGCCTCGAGGAACCCCTAGACCGCCTGGAGCGGGAGGGCACGAGGCTTTTGGCCCTTGCTACCCCTAAGGGGACCTACCTGGCCCCCTACTTCGTGGACGCCACGGATACCGCCGAGCTGGCCTTCCGCGCCGGGGCCTCCTTCACCCTGGGGCGGGAGGACACGGGGCTAGACCAGAGGGCCATGGCCGCCACCTTGGTCTTCCGCCTGGAGGGGGTCCCCTGGGGGGCGGTCCTTCTCGCCCTGAACTATGAGGGCCAGGTCCAGCGCACGGGGGCCGGGGCCTGGGGGCGAAGCGGCTGGGGGTTTGGGGAGCTCGTGCGGGGGTATGTCCCCTCTAACCCCGAGCGCTACGCCCTTCGCGGCCTCAACCTGGCCCGCCAGGACGATGGGAGCCTCCTGGTGAACGCCCTTTTGATCTTCGGGGTGGACGGGACGGACCCCCTGGCCTTAGAGCGCCTCCGGGCCGAGGCGGCCCTCGAGGCCGAGCGGGTGGTGGCCTTTTTACGGCAAAAGGACCCCCTGATCTTTGGCACGGCCCGGCTTGCCGGCGTAGCCCCGGCCTTCTACCTCAGGGAAAGCCGCCACCTAAGGGCCCTCTACCGCCTCCGGGCTGAGGAGGTGCTCCTCGGTAGGGATTTTGTTGATGCCGTGGCCCTCGGAGGTTACCCCCTGGACGGCCAGGCCTACTTCCCTCAGGAAACCCCCTACCTCCTGGGCACCCCCGCCCCCTACGGGGTGCCCTTTCGCGCCCTGGTGCCGCAGGAGGTTCGGAACCTCCTGGTGGTCTCCCAGGCTGCCGGGTTTGACAGCGTTGCGGCCTTCTCCGCCCGGGTGGTGCCCCTAGGGATGGCCCTAGGGGAGGCCGCGGGGGTGGCGGCGGCCCTTTTGCGCAAGGGTCCCCAGGCGGGGCTGGAGAAGGTCCCCTTGGCGGACTTCCACCAGCTCGCCCAAAGCACAAGCGGGATAGAGGCCTTGAGGAAGCGCCTCCTGGAGCGGGGCGCGAGGCTTTCCTCTGGGGAGAGGGCGCGGCCCGAGGAGGGAAGGCGGGGCTTTCGGGAGGCGGTGAGCCTCCTCCGGCGGGGCCTTTTCGCTGGACCCTATTACCTGAAAGGAAGCCTTGGCCTTGCGGATCCCATTCTCCTAGGGGACTTTTTGGCCAACCTGGAGCACTACTACCGGGCCAAGGGCCTCGAGGAACGCCTCCGGGTGGTGCTGAAGGCCAGGGAGCTCTACCAAAAGGAGCTTCACCGCCCCCTCGAGCGCAAGCTCCTCCACCAGCTCCTCCTGGCCCTGGGGGAGGCGGGGGTGGGGGGTTCGGAGGTGGTCTCCCGGGGGGAAGCGGCCGAGCTTCTTTTCCGCCTTTTGCCATAATGGCCCCAAGGTGCTTGCCGTCCTCCTCCTCCCGGAGTTTTCCGAGCTCGAGGCGGCCCTAGCCCTAGAGGCCGCAAGGCGCCTTGGCCTTCCCGCCTACACCGTGGCCAAGGGGCGAAAGGGGATGCGGGCCCTGGCGGGGTCCGTCTGGACCCCGACCTACGCTTTCCCTGCCGCCCCCCCGCCCCAGGCCCTCGTCATCCCCGGGGCCCGGTACCCCGGACGCTTTGCGGAAGACCCCACCTACCTGGCCTTTTTGGAGGGGGTGTGGGAGGGCTTGGAGGCCCTCTTCCTGGGGGAAAACGCCCACCTCTTCCTGGCCAAGGCCGGCCGGCTCCCCAAGGAGGTGGCCGGGGGAGAGGGGGTGGCCGCCTTGGCCAGGGCGGGGTATACCCTTCTCCCCAAGCCTTGGCACCGGGTGGGCCGGGTCTACTCCACCCGAGGGGGCTTGAGCCTCCTCGGGGCCCTGGGGGATTGGCTTGGGCGGGGGGTAGACCTTTAGGGCTATCCCCCTCCCTGGGGCCAAGGGGGTCCATCCCTGGCCTGTAGGGTCAAGTGTCCCCTAGCTTTCCCGGGACAAAAGTCCCAGCGTACCTTTAGGAAATAAGTACCTATTTACAAGCTCATGAAGTTCATTTAAGGGGGGCCTACCCTAGGGGCTGGAGGTGATGTCCTTTGGACATCCTAGGTTTCTACCCCATGTGGTACGTCCCCTTCATGGGGAGCTCTACGGTCATCGCCATCCTCGCCACCTTCCATGTCTTTGCCTCCCACACCTCCGTGGGGGCCTCCATCCTCTTGGCCTATCTGGCGACGGTGGCCTATAGGACGGGGGAAAAGCGCATCTACGACTTCATCAAGCGGTACATCCTGGTCCTCCTCCTCTTCTCCTACGTCTCGGGTTCCATCACCGGGCCCGGCATCTGGTTTTCCACCACCGTGGCCAACCCCCGGGGCATCTCCGCCCTTATCCACAACTTCGTATGGGTCTGGGCCGCAGAGTGGATCTGGTTCGTCGCCGAGGTTACCCTGGTCTACATCCTCTTCTACACCCTAGGCCGGGTTGCGGAGAGGACCTGGCTCAAGCTGGCCTGGACCTTCGCCATCAGCTCCTGGGCCACCATGCTCATGATCGTGGGCATCCTCTCCTTCATGCTCTCCCCGGGGAGCGAGCGGTGGTTCACGAGCGGGAACATCCTGGACGCCTTCTACAACCCGAACTTCTTCCCCCAGCTCCTCGTCCGCACGGGGTTCATGATGGCCCTGGCGGGCCTTCTGGGCGTCGCCTTGGCCGCCCTCATGAGGGGCCAGGTCCAGGAAGCCCTGAGGAGCCACCTCATCAGGGTGACCTCCCTTTGGGGCGTGGGTGGGATCCTCTTCGGCCTCCTGGCCTTCCAGTGGTACCTGGCTAGCCTGCCCCAGCGCTCCCACGTGGTCCTCTCCTTGGCCAACGTGGTGCCCCCTTGGATGTACAAGGTGCTGGTGGCCATCGTGGTCCTTTCCCTCCTCCACTTCCTCCTCACCGCCCTTAAGCCCCGCCTTGCCCGGTGGTACTTGGCCCTCCCCCTCTACGTGGCCGTCTTCTTCCTGGGGGTTTACCCAGGGGAGAAGGTGAGGGAGACCATCCGCAAGCCCTACGTGGTAGGGGAGTTCATGTGGTCCAACCAGATCATCGCCAGGGATGTTCCCGCCAAGGGGATCCGCGCGGAAACGGAGCTCATCAACGAGAAGGGCTTCCTAAAGGTCAACGCCTTTGTCCCTGAGGGCCTAAAGGAGGTGAGGGATCACAACCTGATCATGGCCGGTAAAGCCGTGGCCATCCTCCAGTGCTCGTCCTGCCACAACGTCACGGGCTCTAGCGGGCTTCGGCCCTTCGGGAAGATCTTTGCGCCCATGCCCCAGGCGGAGACCGTGTACGCCTTCCTGAAGGGCTACCTGGGGCAAAACCCCCCGCCCTACATGCCCCGGTTTGTGGGCACGGATGAGGAGCTTCGGGCCCTTTCCGCCTACATCGCCCACCTGGTCGCCCAGGGCGGGAAGGTTTCCGCCCGGATAGAGGTCCCCGCTCTGCCCTCTGAGGAGGCCAGGCGATGAGGTTCCTTTGGACCCTCCTCCCCTGGATCGGGGGGGCCTGGGCCATGGAAAAGGAGGCCGTGGGCCGGATGCTTAGGGCCCTGGCCGACCCTGCGGGCGCCCCCTCCCCCCCGGCGGTCTTCCAGTTCCTCCTGGTCTTCACCTGGGCCCTGCACATGGTCTTTGTGTACGCCGCGGTGGGTGGCCTCTTCCTAGCCCTTTACGGCATGACCCGCCGGGACGGGCGCTGGCAGAGGCTTTCCGGCTTTGCCTTGGACCTGGCCAAGGTTAGCGTCTCCATCGCCATCGTCTTGGGCGTAGCTCCCCTCCTCTTCTACCAGGTGATCTACGACGCCCTCTGGTACGCCTCGGCCAACCTTTCCGCCGCCTGGTACATAATGTTTATCCTCCTCCTCCTCCTGGGCTACTACGCCCTCTGGGGGGCCTACCTGGCCAAGAGGCGGCCCGCCTTGGCCAAGGGGTTTTCCCTCCTGAGCGTCGCCCTCCTCCTGGCCGTGGGGTTCATCATCCATGTGGTCAACTACCAGGCCCTTTACCCCGAGCGCTGGGTGGAGTGGTACACCTCGGGGGGTACGACGATGAACCATAGCGGCTGGGGCATCTACGCCTTCAACCCCTTTAGGTACCTGGCCTTCTTCCTCTTCCCGGCGGTGGCCTTCACCGGGCTTTTCCTCATGCTCTACGCCTGGTACTACGGGGCGAGGGGGGATATGGACCAGGGCTACCTGGACTGGGTCGGGCGGATGGGAGCCAGGACGGCTTCCCTTTTCGGCCTCCTTTGGCTGGCCGCCCACGCCCTCTATGCCTTCACCACCCCTGCGGACTGGGGGGTTAGGCTGAGCGTACCTACCTTCCTCAGCCTAGCCGTCCTCGGCCTAGGGGTGGCCTTTTGGGCCCGGGCCCAGGGCAACCCCCGGTCCCTGGCCCTCCCCTCCTTCCTTGCGGGGCTGGTGGCCATGCTCTTTGTGGCTGTTTTCCGGGAGTACGCCCGGGTGGGGGCCTTGGCCCAGTTCGGGTATTCCATCTACGGGTACAAGACCAACCTTGAGTGGCTTTCCCCCCTCCTCTTCCTGGGTACGGCCCTTGTCGGTTTCCTCCTTTATGGCTACACCTGGCTTTTGGCCTACCGGGCGGGGAGGACGGAAAGGGGACAGGTGTACGAGCCCCGGCCCTGGGAGTCCCGCCTGGGCTGGCTTGCCCTCTCCGCCATCCTCCTCTGGACCGCCCTCTTCCTGGGGGTAGGCCTCGTGGTCATCCTCCGGAACCAGGCATAAGGCCTTAAACAGGGCCCCAGGGGTTAGCCCCTGGGGCCCATCTGTTGATTCAGGGTGAGGCCTGGGATAGGCTTAGCCTATGGCCGTTGCGGAGAAGAGGCCTACCTTGCGGGAGCACCAGAAGCGGGATCGGCGGGAGCGTATATTTCGAGCAGCTCTGGATCTTTTCCGAAAGAAGGGCTTCCACCAGACCACCGCCACCGAGATCGCCGAGGCTGCCCGTGTTTCCCGAGGGACTTTTTTTAACTATTTTCCCTACAAGGAGGCGGTGCTCTTGGAGTACGGGCATGGCCTCTTGCAGGGCCTAAGGGAGATGGCCCTAGCCCGCCTCGAGGCAGGGGAGGAGCCCTTGGCGGTTTTGCGGGAGGTTTTCCGTCTCCTGGCCGAGGGTACGCGTAGGGACAAGGACCTGGTCCTCCCCCTTCTCTACGAGCTCCTCAATCCCGACCCCGCCCGGGCCAGGGCGGCCTTCGAGGCCTTGCCCCTAGGGGACCTCCTTGCGGAGATCCTAAGGCCCTTAAGGGAAAAGGGGGCGGTGCGCCAGGACCTTTCCTTGGAGCGGATGGGCCGCACCTTGGCCGACCTCTACTTCCTCTCCGCCCTCCGCTGGGCGGCCTACACCCCCCACCGGGACCTCGAGGAGGAGATGGAGCGCACCCTCAGGATCGGCCTCGAGGGGATCCTAGCCCGGCCCCAGGCCCCTCACCCCTAGGGCCCAAAGGGCCACCTCCCGTTCGTTCCAGGGGAGGGCCTCCTCCCCCCGTTCCAGGGTGGTCTCGTGCCCTTTTCCGGCAAGGAGCACGGTATC
Source organism: Thermaceae bacterium (assembly GCA_041641215.1). Lineage (GTDB taxonomy): Bacteria > Deinococcota > Deinococci > Deinococcales > Thermaceae > Thermus. Next base: position 7,641 of record JBEPYU010000032.1, on the reverse strand, counting down.
CCCCTCCTCCGCCTCGAGGATGGCCCTGAGGATGGCCTCCCGGCGGTCGGGGACTATCTCGTAGACCCCTCCAGCCCTCTGGGCGGCCTCGGCCATGGTCCGGAGGATGGCCCCAAGGTCCTCCCTCCTATGGTCCTCCTCGGTGAAGAAGGCCTTGTCCGCCAGCCTGGCCGCGACCTCGGGGATGTCCACCCGTCTTCTCGGGTCCCTTTCCCCCGCGGCCCCCACCACGAGGAGGAGCCTCCCCCTTGTGGTGGGCCGGAGGGCCTTGAGGGCGGCTTCCAGGCTCCTCCCCGTGTGGGCGAAATCGATAACCACCCGGAAGGGCTCCCGCCTTACGAGCTCCATCCGCCCGGGGACCCCGGGGAAGGTGGCCAGGGCCCCTAGGGCCTCCTCCCAGGGGACCCCGTAGGCTAGGCCTGCGGCCATGGCCGCGAGGGCGTTTTCCACATTGTGGGCCCCAAGGAGGGGCAAAAAGGCCTCCCCTTCCCCCCATGGGCTATGGAGGCGGAAGCGAACCCCCCCTTCCTCCTCCCTTAGGTCCTCGGCCCACACCCTTCCCCCTTCCCCGAAGGGGAGGTAGGGCCCTTGGAAGCTTTCCAGGGGGAGCTTGGCGTTGAGGACCGCAAGCTCCGAGCGGGCCACGAGGAGGGCCTTGGCCCCGAAGTAGGCCTCAGGGGTCCCGTGGAAGTCCAGGTGGTCGTCGGGGTAGAAGTTCACGAAGACCCCCACCCGGTAGCGGAGGCCCTCCACCCGCTTGAGGGCCAGGGCGTGGCTTGAGACCTCCAGGACCACCGCCCTAAGCCCCGCCTCCTTGGCCTCCTTGAGGAAGGCGTAGACCTCGGGGGCCTCGGGGGTGGTGAAGTGGCCGAAGGGAGGCCGGGCTTCCCTTCCGATTCGGAGGCCCGGGGTGGCGAGGAGCCCCGCGGGCACCCCGCTGGCCAAGAGGAGGTGGTGGAGGAGGCTTGCGGTGGTGCTTTTCCCCTTGGAGCCCGTGACCCCAAGGAGGTCCAGGCCCTCCTCGGGGTTCCCGTAGAACCTCCGGGCCAGGTGGGCCAGGGCCTCCCGGGCCTCCCCCACCCTTAGGTAGGGGACGGGGAGGCTTAGGGGCCTTTCCCCCACGATGGCGATGGCCCCCCGGGCCAGGGCCTCGGGGATGAAGTCGTGCCCGTCCAGGGGCTTTCGGTGGGGAAGGGGCACCCCGGGCACGGCCACGAAGACGTACCCGGGCTCCACCCGCCTCGAGTCCAGGGTGAGGCCCTTGACCTCCAGGGGTGGGGCCTTAAGGCCGAAGGGGCGGAAGAGTTCCCGCAGGGTCATGGCCGGGTCCGGGCGGTCATCACCAGGGTCACCTCCAGCCTGCGTCCCTCCCGCCACAGGGTAAGCCTCACCCGGTCCCCGGCCCGGTGGCGGGCGATGCGCTGGACCACCTCGGCCTTGTCCCGAACTGGCTTTCCGTCCACGGCCAGGATCACATCCCCCAAGGCGAGAAGCCGCCCCTGGGCGTCCCGGGGGGCCCCCCTAAGCCCGGCCCGGGCCGCGGGGGAGTTGGGCTCCACCCGGTCCACCATGGCCCCTTGGGCCGCGGTGAGGCCCAAGGCCCTCAGGAGCACGGGGGGAAGCTCCTCCAGGGAGACCAGGCTTGCCCCCAGCCATCCCCTTTGGGGGAGCCCGAAGCGCTCCAGGTCCTCCACGCTTTGGGCCGCGAGGTCCCCCGGGATGGCCACCCCTATGCCCCCAAGCCCCGAGGGCCCCCCCACCACCTCGGAGACCACCCCCAGGACCTGGCCCTGGAGGGTGAGGAGGGGGCTTCCCGAGTTCCCCACGGTGAGGGGGGCGTCCGTGAAGAGGTAGGTCCCCACCTCCACCCCCACCTCGGGGTCGGTGGGCTCGGTTTCCAGGGGGCCTACCCCGGCCAGGATCCCGTAGGAGGCCAGGGGCCCTTGGCCGAAGGGGAAGCCCAGGACCAAGACCCCTAGGCCTAAGGGGAGGCTAGCCGGGTTGCTCCGGGCGAAGGCCAAGGTGGCGGGGGCCTGCCCACCCCGGACGGTGAGGAGAGCGAGGTCGATCCCCGGGTCCACCGCGTAGACCTCGGCCAGGAGGAGGCGCCCATCCCATAGGCGCACCCTGAGGTCCTTGGCCTCCCGGACCACGTGGTAGTTGGTGGCCACCCGGGAAGGGCTGACGAAAAACCCCGTCCCCGTGACCGGCCCCTCCTGGGGGTTGAGGAGGGGGGTGCCCTGGACCCGCACCACCGCGGGGAGGGCCTTGGCGATGGCCTGGGCCCGGGCGACTTCCTCAGGGGCGGTGGGGCGCTGGGCCGAGGGGCCTAGGGTCCAAAGCCCAAGGAGGGCCGCGGCGAGGAGGAAGGGGAGGAGGCGCACCATCCTCCCTCACATTACCTCAGGGGCGGGAAGGCCCAAAAGCTCGAGGCCCGTCCTTAGGGTTTCCCCAAGGCGCCGCACCAGGGTCAGCCTCAGCCCCCTAAGCCCCGGGGGGGCGGTGAGGACGGGGGTGGCGGGCCTTCCCCCTTCCTTGGCGTTGTAGTAGGCGTTCCAGGCCGCGGCCAGGTCCAGGAGGTACTGGGCCAGGGGGTGGGGGGTTTTGGCGTCTGCGCTTTCCCGGATGGCCTCCTCGAAGTCCAGGAGGCTTAGGGCCAGGTCCCGCTCGTAAGGGGTGGCCGCCTCCAGGGCCACCCTCTCCTCGAGGTCCCCTGCCTTCCTCAGGATGGCCTGGGCCCGGGCGTGGGCGTACTGGAGGTAAGGCCCCGTGTCCCCTTCAAAGGAAAGGGCCTCCTCGTAGCGGAAGTCGATCTGGGTCTTGGGGTCTTGCTTGACCATGGCGAAGCGGATGGCCCCCACGGCCACCATCCGGGCTGCCCCCTCCTTGTCGGGGTGGTTGGGGTTCTTCTCCTCGATGACCAAAAGGGCCCGGCGGGTGGCCTCCTCTAAGACCTCGTCCACGCTCACCGTAAGGCCCTTCCTCCCCGACATCTGCTTCCCTTCCAGGAGGACCGTCTCGTAGGCCAGGTGGAAGGCCCCTTCCGCAAGCTCCGGCCTTCCCGCAAGGGCCAGGGCCGCGCGCACCAGGGCCTGGGGGTGGCTTTGGCGCACGTCGATGACGTTCACCGTCTCCCGGGCCCTTGGGGTGTAGGGCTCCCCATGGGGGGCGCTTGTCCTTAGGCCCGGGTAGTAGGGGTTTTCGTAGGGCCTAAAGCGGAGCCCTTCCAAAAGGCCCATCTTCCAGAACTGGAAGGCGATGTCCTTGGCCAGGTAGGTGGCCGCCCCCCCGGAGCGCACCAGGACGAAGTAGGGATCCTCGAGGCCCGGGAGGAAGGGGCTTGCGTCCATCACCAGGGCCCCGGCGTACTTGCCCTCCTTGGGGCGGAAGACATGGGGGCTTTGCTCTAAAACCTCGAGGGCCTTCTCCAAAAGCCCGGCCCGGACGATATCCGACTCCCAGACCAGGAGGTCGTAGTGGGCCCCTAAGGCCCGCATGGTGGCGAGCTGGGCCCTTAGGATCCGGTCCACCTCCTCCCGCAACTCCCCCCTTTCCAGGGCGTGGAGGACGGCCTCGATCTCCCCTTGGAGCCTTTCGTACTCCGGGTCTTGGTGGAGGCGCACGTAGGCCCGGCCCGCGAAGTGGTCGTACTTCTCCTTCCCGTCCCAGGTGAGGCCGTAGTGCCTTAGGGCGAAGAGGGTCTCCGCGGCCTGGCGCCCGGTGTCGTCGATGTAGTTCAGGACCAAAACCTCCCGCCCCGCGTAGGCCAGGATCCGGGCCAGGCTATCCCCTAGGGCGATGTTCCGCAGGTGCCCCACGTGGAGCTCCTTGTTGGGGTTCACGGAGGTGTGCTCGATGAGGACCAGGCCCTCCCGCTTGGGCCAGGGGCCCTTGGGCCTTAGGGCCTCCTCCAGGAGGGCTTCCGTGCGCAGGCGGAAATTCAGGTACCCCCCCACGGGGATGGCCTCCTCCACGAAGGGGGGGAGGGGGAGGCGGTCCCTTAGCTCCTCGGCGATGGCCTGGGGGGGTTTCTTGAGGGATTTGGCCAGGGGGAAAAGGGGGACCCCATAGTCCCCGGGCTTGCCCTTGGGGGCCTTGGCCACCCGGAGCCTGGCCTCCAGGCCCATGGCCTTAAGGGTCTCGTTTAGGGCTTCCTCCAGGGCACGGCGCAGCATCAGGGGGTCATCATACCCCTTACTTTTGGTTCCTGGGCTCTCAGGTTCCCAAAAAGACCATGGGGACTTTCCACCGGGGCCCCCATGCGGGCGCAAGCCCGCATGGGGTGGTATCATACCCCTAGGCCGTCTGGGGTGCGTTACATTGGGGTCATGCGGAGGCGTTTCCTGGGAATTTGGTTGGGCTTGGGCCTCGCCCTGGGCCAGGGGCTTCTTGGGGGCGGGCAGGGGCATAGCGCCGCGGTGGTGGGGGGGGTGCTTTGGACCTGGGGCTGGGGGTATGACGGCCAGCTTGGGGATGGCTCCTTCCTCAACCGCACGAGGCCCATCCGGGTGCTGGAGGGGGTTTTGGGGGTGGCCGTGGGGAACCTCCACACCCTCGTCCTGTTGCCGGATGGGGCCCTCGGGTTTGGGCGTAACGAGGAGGGGCAGCTTGGGGACGGCACTTTGGCCAGCAGGGGGAAGCCCGTGCCCCTCCCCCCTGCCAAGGCCCTGGCCGCAGGCTACGCCCATAGCCTTCTCCTTAGCCCCGAGGGAAGGGTGTACGCCACGGGGTACAACCAGGAGGGGCAGCTTGGGGAGGCTGGAAGAAGGCTAAGGGACCGCTTTCTCCCCGTGGAGGGCCTGCCCAGGGTGGTGGGGGTGGCTGCGGGCTACTTCCATAGTCTAGCCTGGACGGAAGGGGGTGACCTCTACGCCTGGGGCAGCAACCTTTCCGGCCAGCTGGGCACGGGCACCGTGGAGTCTAGCCCAAGACCCCTTAAGGTCTTGACGGGGGTACGGGCGGCGGTGGGTGGGGGGAATTTCACGGCCGCCTTGCTCCGGGATGGGAGCGTCTGGATCACGGGTCTAGATAGCGCCACCTTCCGGAAGGTGGAGGGCCTGCCTAAGGCCCGGGCTCTCGCCGCAGGCCGGGCCCACCTCCTGGTCCTGGGGGAGGATGGCCGGGTGTACGCCTTAGGGGAAAACGAGGAGGGCCAGCTTGGGGATGGCACCCAGGAGGGCCGCCTCGAGCCCAGGAGGGTGGAGGGCCTAGAGGGGGTGGTGGCCGTGGGGGCGGGGGATGCCCATAGCCTCGCCCTTCTAGGGGACGGGACCCTCTTCGCCTGGGGGGACAACCGCTTCGGCCAGCTGGGGGATGGCTCGAGGGAGGGGAGGCTTAGGCCGGTTCAGGTCCGCTTTCCAGGGCGGCCTTGAGGGCCTGGGCTGCCTTGAGGTTCATCCCAGGAAGCCGGGCGAGCTCCTCCAGGGGGGCCTCCTTAAGGGCCTTAAGCCCCCCGTAACGCTCAAGGAGGACCCTCCGCCGGGCCTCCCCGATGCCCGGGATCCCCTCGAGGACCCTCAGGGCCTCCTGGGTGCGCCTCTTTTGGTGGTAGCGGAGGCCGTTGCGGTGGGCCTCATCCCGCACGTGGATGAGGAGCTTAAGGGCCGGGTGGGTGAGGGGAAGGCGGAGCTCCTTCCCTTCCGGGGTCACCAGGACCTCCTCCCCCTTGGCGAGGCCCACCAAGGGAAGCCTAAGCCCGGCCCTTTCCAGGGCCCTTTCGGCCGCGCGCACCTGGCCCAAGCCCCCGTCGATGAGGAGGAGGTCGGGGAGGGGCATCTCCTTGAGGCTTCCGGTGAAGCGGCGGTATACCCCTTCCTCCATGGCGGCGTAGTCGTCGTTCCCAGAGCCCAGGCGCATCCTGCGGTACTCCGCCTTTTTGGGCCTTCCCCCCTCAAAGGCCACCAAGGAGAAGACCCGGGCCTGGCCCTGGAGGTGGCTGATGTCGTAGCCCTCGATGCGGAAGGGGCGGGTGGAAAGCCCAAGGAGGTCCTGAAGGGCCTTAAGGGCGGGGTGGTCCCCCCGCCTTTCCAGGGCTTTGAGCTCGGCCTCGAGGGCAAGCTTGGCGTTCCTCTCCGCAAGCTCCAAAAGCCGCCTTTTCTCCCCCCTTTCCGGCACCCGGATCTCCACTTTCCGCCCGGCCCGGGCCCGCAAGAAGGCCTCCAGGGCCTCCCTCTCCTCCAGGGGGAAGGGGAGGAGGATGAGGGGGGGGAGGGGGGAGGCCTCCAGGTAATAGTCCCGGAGGAAGGCCCAAAGGATCTCCTCCTCCGTGGCCTCCTCCTTCTCCAAGACCCGGCTGATCCGGCCGAGGATCCGGCCTGAGCGCACCTGGTAGAGCTGGACCACCGCGAGGGCCCCCGAGCGGGCCATCCCCAGGAAGTCCAGGTCCCCCATCCCCGGGTCAAAGGCCTGCTGGCTCGTGCCGAAGAAAGCCCTTAGGGCCTCGATCTGGTCCCGGATCTCCGCGGCCCGCTCAAACTCCAGCCTCCTTGCGGCCTCCCGCATCTTGGCCTCCAAGGCCTCCAGGAGCCCCTCCACCTTCCCCTCGAGGACCATCTCCACCTGGCCCACCACCTCCCGGTAGGCCTCGGGGTCGGCCAGGCCCACGCAAGGGGCGAGGCAGCGGCCCAGGCTATGGTTGAGGCAGGGGTAGCGGCGCCTTTTCATGGGGTAGCCCGAGTTCTTGCGCAAGGGGAAAAGCCGGTCGATGAGGGCCTTGATCCGCCTTAGGGCGCTGGCCTCGGGGAAAGGCCCATAGTACTTGGCCCCGTCCTCCTCCACCTTGCGCACCACGAGGAGGGTGGGGAAGGGTTCTCGGGTGAGCTTGAGGAAGGGGTAGTGCTTGTCGTCCTTGAGGAGGACGTTGTAGGGGGGGCGGTGGGCCTTGATGAGGTTGGCCTCGAGGAGGAGGGCCTCCACCTCGTCCCGGGTGGCGATGAAGTCCAGGCCCGTGGCCTCCTGGACGATTCTTTGGGCCTTGCCCTCCGCGTGGAAGTAGCTCCGCACCCGGGCCCTTAGGCTTTTGGCCTTGCCCACGTAGAGGACCTCTTCGCCCCGCCTCCAGAGGTAGACCCCCGGGGCCTCGGGTAGGGGAGGGAGGTCTTCGGGCCGCATCCCTTTCCTTAGGATATGGGCTTTCCCATAGCTCAAAACTTGCACCCATGCGCCCATGGGATACCTATGCGCTTTGGCCGCCCGAGAAGGGGAGCCATGACCCACACGGCCTAGGGCCTAAAGGGGGTAGGTTGTGACCTCTGACGGAGGAATACCCAAGGAATACCCAAAGGCCCAGGGAGGGGCCGAACCCCAAAGGGCTACCGGCAGCAATGGTGGGGTCCCCCTAGCGGAGGAAGGTGAGGACGGCAAGGAGTAACCCAATCCCAGTGAAGAGGAGCATGGCCTTATTGAAGGCAGCGTTGATCTCGGCTTTGACCTCCTGCCTGAGACCCTCCAACTTGCCCTCCACCCCCTGGATGCGGCCCTCGAGTCTGGTCTCCGCTTGCTGGATGCGGTCCTCCAGCTCAGCCTTCACCGCCTGGATACGACCCTCCAACTTGGTTTCCACCTGCTGGATCTGCTCCCCAAGCTTGGTTTCTACTTGCTGTATCCGCTCTTCCAGCCTGGTCTCCACCTGCTGGATACGGC